>JBCDGG010000159.1:0-11256 GCA_038757905.1 Pseudomonadota bacterium
CACGCCGTTCGAACCGGCGCCGCCGGTGCCCGTATCTTCGGGTTCGGCCGGCTGGGCGAGGGCGGATCCGGCCGCGGTGGCCGTCGCCACGAGGGCGGCCAGGCACAAGGGCTGTCGCGGGCGGCAGGATCGTCCCCGCCGCGCCGCCTGCGGGGCCGCGCCGACGGCCCTGCGGATGGTGGAGTGCGGCATCTGCACGCCCATCGCCAAGCCCCTTCCCCCTTTGTCGACCCGCGTCCCGCGCACCTTGACCTGGCGCTCCCGGGCGCAGGGCGCGCGCCCTCATGCGCCGCAGAGAAGCGTGCAGGGCGGCCCGCGGGACAGGCTTCATACGGTACGTTACGGGGTAACACGTGGCAGAGCGGCCCATCGCGTCGGGGAGAATCCCGGGCGGAACGGCGGGCTGCGCTGACGTCGGGCACACCGGGCGCACGCGGTGGTCCGGGCCACGGCAGCGGCCTTCGGCTCGACATGGCGGGCGGGACATCCGATACCGGCGCCATGGAGATCACGGACCTCATCATCGTCACCCTGGGGATCGCCCTGGGCGGCTTCATCAAGGGCGCGACGGGGGCGGGTGCGCCTGTCGTGGGCGTGCCGATCGTGGCCATAGTTCTGGGCGTGCCGATGGCGGTTGCGATCTTTGCAGTGCTGAACATGGTCTCCAACACCTGGCAGGCCTGGGCCTATAGCGGCGCGCTGGCGGATCGCCGATTCGTGGGGCGCTTCGCCCTTGCGGGGGCGCTCGGGGTTCTGCCGGGCACGATTCTGCTGGCGCGCCTGCCGACCGATCTGCTAATGGCAGGGCTCGCGGTAATCGTGTTTCTCTATATCGGATTGCGGGTGGCGCGCCCGACATGGCGCCTGGCGCGCGCGGATGCGCGGACCTATGTCGGCCCCGTCGGTTTTGCGGCCGGCGTGATGCAGGGCGCGGGCGGGATCTCCGCCCCGGCTTCGGTGACGTTCCTCAATGCGATGCGGCTGGAGCGGGCCGAGTTCGTGGGCACCATCGCGGTGTTCTTCCTCGCCATGTCGGTCACGCAGGTGCCGTCGCTGATCGCGCTCGGCATCCTCGATTGGCCGCGCATCGGCCTCGGGCTGCTTGCGGTGATCCCGCTCTTCGGGGCCATGCCGCTCGGGGCGGCGGCAGCGCGGCGCGTCTCGCGCGAAACGTTCGACAAGCTCATTCTGGGCGTTCTGGCCGTGGTCGCGCTGCGCCTGATCTACAATGCGATTGGCGGTTAACCCCCGCAGCACCGCCCTTGGGCATGCGGATCAAAGGCTGCGCAACGCCTGATTGGCGGTGAAGGCGGCCGCGAGCAGGGCCGAGCGCGCTCCGGCGAACGGCACCGGCTGCGGCGTGGCAACCGGTACGGGCAGCGACGCCGGGTCCGCGCCCGAGATCAGGTCGGCCATGGCCGCGCCAAAGAGCGTGCCCGTGGTGATGCCCCGCCCGTTGTAGCCGATGGGCGTGTAGAGGTTGCGGCTGAGGCGCAGGATGCGCGGCAGATGATCGGGTGTCATGGCGATCCGGCCATGCCAGCCGCTCTCGAACCGCACCGGGCCGAGCTGCGGAAACAGCCGCGCCATCTGGCGCGCGGCCCAGCGCTGCGACAGGCCGCGTTCGGGCGTGCCGTGCAACCGCCCCATACTGCCGAGGATTACGCGCCCCGCGCCGTCGCGACGCAGGCTGCGCATGATCCGCCCCGTGTCCCAAAGGCCCTGGCGCTCGGGCAGAATCCCCGACGCGCGCGCGCCCAGCGGCTCGGTGGCGAGCTGAACGTACTCGATGGCGCTGAACGTCCCCGCAAGCCCGGGCCAGAGCGCGTCCGTATAGGCGTTGGTGGCCAGGATGACCGTCCGCGCCTCAACCGGCCCGGCCGCGGTTTCGACGCGCCAGTGATCGCCTGCAGGGCGGAGGGCCGTAACCCGCGCACCGGTCGTCAGCCCCGCGCCCGCCGCTTGGGACGCGCGGGCGAGGCCGCGCACGTAGCCCAGCGGGTTGATGGTGCCGGCGCGGTGGTCCAGCAGCCCGCCGAAGAAGGCCCGCGTGCCTGTGAGGTCGGCCACCTCCGACCGGTTGAGCAGGTCTACCGGCGCGCCCAAACGCCGCCATTCTCGGTACCGGGCCTTGAGATCGGCCATGCCGGAGGGCGCATGGGCGGCGTGAATCGTGCCGCTGCGGGTCGGCGCGCAGCGGATCTGGTGGCGCTCGATCAACGCGAAAACGCGCTCCGGGCCGTTGCCGAACGCCTCGACAAACCGGGGGCCGTGGGCGGGGCCAAGCGCGCTCAGCACCTTCGCGGGCGGATGCCACACCCCGGCGTTGACAAGGCCCACATTGCGCCCCGACCCGCCATGGCCGACGCCCTGCGCCTCGATCACATGGGCCGAGAGCCCCGCCTGCGCGCAATGCAATGCCGTGGAGAGGCCGGTATATCCCCCGCCCACAATCGCAACATCGACGGTCGAGGCGGGCAGCGCATCGTCAGAGGGCGCGCGTTCCTCGACACTGGCGCCCCAGCCGGGGGCGGCGGGCGCGCGGGACGTCATGGCAGGGCGCCCCGGCACGGAGAGTCGCAGACGACGGCGCGCCGCGCGCGCCGGACACCCCGTTGCATCGTTTCATCCCCTGCTGTCATGGCTCCAGCCCTCCCGCGCAATCGTCCGACATGCGCCCGAATCCAGGCACGGCGCCCGTCCGGATCGCGAGGCCCCGTTGCGGCCCGGCGGTGTCCCGATCGGGCCCAGATCGGGCCCGGATACCCCACGCTTGGGCCTTTGCCCGCAGAGGCAGCCAAGCGCGCGCCCTCCGGCAATGCAAGCGCTCCCATTTGGGCTGGCGCGGTCTGCGTCTTTTGGGCAAGGTGCAGCATCGCCCGGCGGACTCAAGGAGCACCCGATATGAATGTCGTTCCGACCCCCAATGACCTCTCGCGCGTGATCGAAGCCGACCGCGCGCATCTGTGGCATCACCTGATTCAGCACAAGCCGTTCGAAACGGCCGATCCGCGCATCATCGTCGAAGGTAAAGGCATGCGCGTGTGGGACCAGAAGGGCAAGGAGCACCTCGACGGGGTGTCGGGCGGCGTCTGGACGGTGAATGTGGGCTACGGCCGCGAGCGGATCGCCAATGCCGTGCGCGACCAGCTTCTTCAACTCAACTACTTCGCCAATTCTGCGGGCTCGGTGCCGGGCGCGCGCTTTGCCGAGCAGTTGATCGCCAAGATGCCCGGAATGAGCCGGGTCTATTACGTCAACTCGGGCTCCGAGGCGAACGAGAAGGCTTTCAAGATGGTCCGCCAGATCGCGCACAAACACCATGGCGGGCGCAAGCACAAGATCCTCTACCGCGAGCGGGACTATCACGGCTCCACCCTCGCCACGATGTCTGCGGGCGGGCAGCACGAACGCAACGCCCAGTACGGCCCCTTCGCGCCGGGCTTCGTGGCGGTGCCGCATTGCCTGGAGTACCGCGCCCAGGTCGAGAGCGAGGAGTACGGCGTTTGGGCGGCCAACCAGATCGAGGAGGTCATCCTGCGCGAGGGGCCGGACACCGTCGGCGCGCTTTGCCTGGAGCCGGTGACCGCGGGCGGCGGCGTGATCGTCCCGCCGGAGGGGTACTGGCCCCGCGTGCAGGAGATCTGCCGCAAGTACGACATTCTGCTCCATATCGACGAGGTGGTCTGCGGGGTGGGCCGCACCGGCGCGTGGTTCGGATACCAGCATTACGGGATCGAGCCCGACTTCGTGACCATGGCGAAGGGGGTCGCCTCCGGCTATGCCGCCATCGCCTGCATGGTGACGACGGAATCCGTCTTCGAGATGTTCAAGGAGAACCCCGACGACCCGCTGGACTATTTCCGCGATATCTCCACCTTTGGCGGCTGCACCGCCGGGCCGGCGGCCGCGATCGAGAACATGGCGATCATCGAGGAAGAGGGGCTACTGGACAACACCACGGCCATGGGCGCTCGGCTGATCGCCAATCTGGAGGCGCTGGCCGAGAAGCACGCGGTGATCGGCAATGTCCGCGGCAAGGGCCTGTTCTGCGGGGCCGAGCTTGTGGCCGACCGCGCCACCAAGGAGCCCGCGGCCGAGAAGATGGTGCAGGCCGTCGTGGCCGATTGCATGGCGCAGGGCATCATCATCGGAGCGACCAACCGTTCGCTGCCCGGGTTCAACAACACGCTGTGCTTCAGCCCGGGCCTGATCGCCAGCGCCGACGATATCGACGAGATCACCGACGCGGTCGACGGCGCGCTCACCCGCGTGTTCGGAGGCTGATCCATGGCTGATCTTCCCTCCAGCGCGCGCGTTGTCATCATTGGCGGGGGCGCGGTCGGCGCCTCCGTGCTCTATCACCTGGCCAAGGCGGGTTGGACGGATTGCCTGCTGCTCGAAAAGAACGAGCTGACGGCCGGGTCCACCTGGCACGCGGCGGGCAATTGCCCGACCTTCTCGGCCTCGTGGTCGATGATGAACATGCAGCGCTACTCCACCGAGCTTTATCGCGGGCTGGCGGAGGCGGTGGATTATCCGATGAACTACCATGTCAGCGGCTCGATCCGGCTGGCGCATTCGCGCGAGCGGATGCAGGAGTTCGCCCATGTCGCGGCAATGGGGCGGGCCCAGGGCACCGATATCGAGATGCTGGCGCCCTCCGATCTGCCGGGGATCTATCCCTTTATCGAGACCCACGACCTCGAAGGGGCGATGTGGGACCCGGTCGATGGCGATATCGACCCGGCCCAATTGACCCAGGCGCTGGCCAAGGGCGCCCGCGATCTCGGCGCGACGATCGTGCGCTTCTGCCCGGTCGAGGGGGTCCGCCGCGAGAACGGCGAATGGGTGATCGAGACGCCTAAGGGCGCGGTGCGGGCGGAATTCGTGGTGAACGCCGCCGGCTACTACGCCCAGCGGGTGGGCGAGATGTTCTACCCCTTCGGCGGGCGCCCCGTTCCGATGGCGGTCATGAGCCACCAATACCTTCTGTTCGAGAATGTCGACGAGGTGGAGACGTGGTCGACCGACGCGGGCCACAAGCTGCCGCTGCTGCGGGATCCCGATATCTCCTACTACCTCCGGCAGGAGAAGTACGGCTTCAACCTCGGCCCTTATGAGCGGAATTGCCGGGCCCATTGGGTCGAGCAGGCGGACCCGATGCCGGAGGACTTTTCGTTCCAACTCTATCAGGACGATCTGGACCGGATCGAATGGTATATCGAAGACGCTATGGCGCGGGTGCCGCTGCTCGGCACGGCGGGCCTGTCGAAGGTGATCAACGGCCCGATCCCCTACGCCCCCGATGGCTTCCCCCTGATCGGGCCGATGCCGGGGGTGCCGAACGCCTTCGAGGCCTGCGTCTTTACCTTCGGGATCGCCCAGGCGGGCGGCGCGGGCAAGGTGCTGGCCGAGTGGATCACCGAGGGCCAGACCGAGTGGGACATGTGGTCGGTCGATCCGCGCCGCTTCACCGCCCATGCCGACGACGCCTACTGCACCGACAAGGCCAAAGAGGTCTATGGCCACGAATATGCCATGCACTTCCCGCACCACGAATGGCCGGCGGCCCGCGACAAGCGCCTGTCGCCCCTGCACAGCCGCCTGCAGGAGGCAGGCGCGGTCTTCGGCCCCTATAACGGCTGGGAACGGGCGAACTGGTTTGCCCAGCCCGAGGATGACACCTCCGAAGAGACCACCCAGACATGGGAACGGCAGGGCCCTTGGTTCGACCGCGTGCGCGCCGAAGCCGAGGCCGTGCGCGACCATTGCGGCGTGATCGCGATTTCGGGGTTCACGCGCCTGCGGGTCAAGGGCCCGGGCGCGCGCGCCTATGTCGACAGCCTGACGGCGTCGCGCCTGCCCAAGCCCGGCAAGATCGGGCTGGCCTATTTCCCCGACGCGCGGGGGCGGATCGTGACGGAGACCTCCGTCACGGTTCATTCCGACGAGGAGGTCGGCCTGATCACCGCCGCCCTGGCCCAATGGCATGATCGCGACGTCTTCGCGCGCGACTTGCCCGAGGGGCTGGAGATCGTCGACTTCACCGAGGAGCGCGAGACGCTGCTCGTCACCGGCCCGGCCGCGCGCGAGGTGCTGGCGCCGCTGACGGAGGGCCATGACCTGAGCGCGCGCTGGCTGTCGGTCAGCACCGAGGGCACCGTGGCGGGCCAGCCGTGCACACTGGTCCGCGTCTCCTTCGCCGGCGAACTGGGATGGGAAGTGCATTGCCCGCCCGATGCCGCGCCCGCCATCTGGGATGCCGTCACCGCGGCCGGGGCAACGCCCTTCGGCATGTATGCGCTGAACTCCCTGCGGGTGGAAAAGGGATACCGGGCGTGGAAAGGCGATCTGTCGACCGATTACACGCTGGTGGAAGCGGGCCTCGAACGCTTCATCGACTTCACCAAGAACACGTTCCCCGGGCGGGACGCGCTGCTCGCCGAAGCCGAGGCCGGACCGAAGCGCCGCGCCACGGGGCTCAAGATCGACGGCGGCGCGGCCGAGGCGCCGTACATGGCGCTTCTGTGGAAGAACGGTGAGATTGTCGGCGAGGTGACGAGCGGGGCCTGGGGCTTCCGCGTCGGCGCATCGCTCGGCATCGGCATGCTCCGGGCGGATCTGACCGAGCCGGGCACGGAGCTGGAGGTGGAGATCTACGGCGAACGCCATAAAGCCACGACGCACGATCTGCCCTTCTGGGACCCGGCGAACGAGCGGATCAGAGCGTAGCAAGGCGCCGCGCGCGCGACGATCCCGGCGCCGCCTCCTGCGGTGGCGCCGGTCTCGAAGGGCTGCACCGGGTATGGAATGGGCCCGACGAAGCCGCCCTGCCCCGCACAGGACCGACGGAGACGTTGCGGCAGCGGCACCCGCCCCGCGCAGGGGCGGCCGGGCGGGTGCCGCTCGCCTTAGCCCATAGGCAGCTTGCCCGCCTCCTCCAGAACCCGACGCGCCACGCGGAAGCACTCCAGCGCTTGCGGCACGCCGCAATAGATCCCGATGACATGGACGATCGCGCGGATCTCCTCCGGGCTGACACCGTTGTTCAGGGCGCCGCGGCAATGGGTCTCCCATTCCTGCATCTTGCCCAGCGCACCGAGCATCGCGAGGGTCATCATGGAGCGCGTCTTGGCGTCGATCACATCGTCGCCCCAACCAAACCCCCAGCACCACGCGGTCATGGCCTCCTGAAACGGCCGGGTGAACGCGTCCGCGGCGGCAAGGTTCTTGTCCACGTAGTCCGCGCCGAGAGTGGCGCGGCGCTGTTCCAGACCGGCGCGAAAGAGATCCTCGTCGAACAGGCTCATGATGCGTCTCCCTTCGCGGGCCCCCGAAGCGATGCCAGATCGGACGGCCCGCGGCCGGGATGCTTCGGCAAGTCGTCGGCGATTGTCAGCCAGGGCACCCGCTCGGCCCAGTGGACATGCGCCTCCGCCTCGAACAGCGTCGGATCGTCCAGCGTCGCGGCATAGAGGTGGACCTCCCCGGGCCAGCGGGTCGACATGTAGCTGAGCGGTGTGCCGCATTCCCCGCAGAAGCCCCGCGTGGTGCCGGGGGAGGAGGCGCGAAAGCGGCGCTGCCCCTGCCACGTCACGGCGGCCTTGGCGTATCCCAGAAAGCTCGCCATCGCGGCGCCGGTAACCTTGCGGCAACTCCTGCAATGGCAATGGGCCGTCCAGAACGGAGACGCCGTCGCGCGATAGCGCACCGCACCGCAGGCACACCCGCCGGTTCGTTCAACCATCCACCGCCTCGCGCATCCAGCGTTGCAAATGCATGATCGAATGCTCGGAGTTCACGCCGCAGGTCGGGCTGACGACGAGCGGGCCGGGCACATAGCCCCGGGAGCCCAAACCACGCTGCACGCTCTCCACGAGATGAATATCCTCTTCCACGGTGGTCGCTCTGTCCTGCACGGCCATCCGGCGCACGGTCTCGTCGTCCTGCCCGCCGACCGAGTACCACCCCCGCCACACGGTCACGCGATCCGGCCCATGCGCCCGCCAATGGTAGGTGTTGAGCAGATTGCCCGGATAGACCTGAAACGAGAACATCGGCCACAGAAACCAGCTGGAATACTTGTCGTTGTTGGGCAGCCCCGTGGCAATGTCATAGCTCATCTGATCGAGCGAGGAGCAGTCCGTGCGGTGGCGCAGGCAGTAGCCTTGAGGCTGGATGTCATAGGTTTCGGGCTTGATAACGCCGGTGGCGAAGGTCGGGTGGTTCAGCGTGCAATGATAGCATTCGGAGTAGTTCTCGACGCTGACCTTCCAGTTGCACCGCTCCGGAATCTCCACCCATTCCAAGGGCTTGAGCGTGGCCCAATGCGGCACGAACCCTTCCAGTTCGGCACGCGCACCGGGAAACCACTCGTCCATCGGTGGCGCGTCGGGATCGAGGTTGACGAAGACGAAGCCGAGGAAGACCTCGGTGCGGACTTCGGTGAGGCAGATCGCGGAGCGGTCGAAACCGGGGATGTCTTTGGTGTGGGGCGCGCCGCGCAGGGCGCCCGTCAACTCGTACGTCCAGGCGTGATAGGGGCAGACGATGACGCGCGTCGTCCCCTCGCCTTCCACCAGCCGATGGGCGCGGTGCTGGCAGACGTTGTAGAAGGTCCGCACCGTGCCGTCGCGGCCGCGAATGGCGAACAGGCTCTCGCCCGCGATCTCGAACGCCACATAATCACCCGGCGCGCCCAGGGCGCTTTCATGGCAGGCGAACTGCCACGTGCGCGCCAGAACGCCCTGCACCTCGTCGGCATAGATCGCGGGATCGGTATAGTACCGGGCGGGCAGCGCGTGCGGCAGGTCGGCATTCATTCGGGATCGTCCGAATAGAGGCCGAGCTGATGCCGGCGGCGGTGAAAGCTTTCGACGCGCGCCACGATCTCGTCCGAGGCGACGGCAATCACGAAACTGAGCAGCGTTTCCAGCAGCGCGATGGTCGACACCGAGGAGGGGAAGAATTGCGGTGTGTCCGCGGCGATGACAAAGCCATGGTCGGCGGCGCGGATGATCGGGCTAGCGGGGCTGTCGGAGAGGCCGATCACCTGCACCCCCTGCTCGCGAGCGAGGCGCACGCCTGCGATCACCTCCGAGCGGTAGGGGCGGCAGGTCATCGCGATCAGCACGTCGCGACCGTCGGCCCAGGCCAGATCGTCGGCCGGGGTGGAGCCGGGGCGCGGGATCGCGTGGAAGTCCGTCATGCCGGTGGAAGCGAGATAGGTGAAGTTGCGCGCATTGGAGTTGTTGACCCCGACGCCGAGAACGAAGACCTGGCGCGCGGCCCAGATGGCGTCGGCCGCGCGGTGCAGATCCTCGGCCGAGATCGCGGCGAAACTCTCCTCGATATTGCGGATCGCGGCGCCGACCATATCGGCATAGAGCGCACCCAGCTCGCCGGACTTGGCGATGCCCTGCAGCCAGCGCGCCCGGTCGGGGAAGGTGACGGTGCCCGCGCGGATCGCCTCGCGGAAGGGGGCGCGGAACTCCTCATACCCCTCGAACCCCACCTGGCGGGCCATCCGCACCACGGTGTTGGGCTTGACGTTTGCGGCCTCGGCAATCTCGCGCACGGTAGAGACGCCCACGTCGCGCGGGTTCTCCAGCACGTAGCGCGCGGCCTTCTGCGTTTCGGGGGTGAGGCTGTCCCACTCCTCCGTCAGACGCTCCAGCACGCCGTCGGTCGCCGTTGATGATACATTTGTACCGTTCATGATTGACGATGGTATATTTGTGCGGCTACGCCTGTCGAGCGAAAACGCGACTCATCGCAGAGGATTTCCGCCATGGCCGCCGATCTGACCGCCCCCTTGCCGTCTCACGCCCGCGTCGTCATCGTCGGAGGGGGCGTGATGGGCGTGGGCCTTGCCTATCATCTGGCGCATGAGGGCTGGGGGCCAGAGGTGGTGCTGCTGGAGAAGGCCGAGCTGACGAGCGGCTCGACCTGGCACGCAGCGGGGCAGATCACCCAGTCGACCTCCAGCTTCGGCCTCGGCAGATGCGTTGCGTACAATATCGGCCTCTATTCCGGCGCGTTGGAGGCGGAGACGGGTCAGGCCGTCACCTGGCATGGCTGCGGCTCGTTCCGGCTGGCCTATACCGAAGACGAGATGGACTGGCTGAGCCACACCCTGTCGGTGGCCACATCGCTGGGGTTCAACATCGAGCTGGTGGGGCCGGAGCGGGTGGCGGCGCTGCATCCGTTCTATAATCTCGACGGGGTGCTGGGCGCGCTGCACACCCCCGATGACGGGCATGTGGACCCGACGAACGTCACCATGGCCATGGCCGCCGGCGCGCGGGCCAAAGGGGTGCGGATCGTCCGCCGTTGCCGGGCGACGAACATCACGCAGGAGGCGTCGGGCGAATGGATCGTGGAGACCGAACAGGGCACGATCCGCTGCGAGCACGTGGTGAATGCGGGTGGCACCTATGCGCGCCAGATGGGCGAATGGTCTGGGCTGCAACTGCCGATGACCTCGATGACGCACCATTACTTCGTCACCGAAAATGTGCCGCAATTCGAGGGGTTGGAGCGTGAACTTCCAGTGATACGCGATGACCGCAAGGTCTCCGGCTACATCCGGATGGAGCAGAAGCGCGGGCTGATCGGGATTTACGAGAAGGAAAACCCCAACTCCGTTTGGCACGATCACTGCCCTTGGGATTACGAGAACTGGCTTTTCGACGCGGACTACGACCGCGTCATGCCCTACCTTGAGGAAAGCCTGAACCGCATGCCCATCTTCGCGGAGCTTGGCATCCAGCGCGAGGTCCATGGCGCGATCTCTCACCCGCCTGACGGCAACCCGCTCATCGGCCCCGCGCCGGGCGTGCGCAACTACTGGTGCTGCTGCGGGACGCAGATCGGCATCGGCTGGGGGCCGGGGCTGACCCGAGAGCTTGCCCGCTGGATGGTCCACGGCGCCGCCGACATCTCCATGCGTGATTACGACCCGCGCCGCTTTGGCAGCTATGCCACGAAGGAGTGGCAGGTGGTGAAGGCGGAAGAGGACTACTGCCTGCGCCACGAGATCCCCTTCCCCCACTTCAACCGCCTCGCCGGGCGGCCCATCAAGCCCTCGCCCCTGCACGAGGTGCTTAAAGCCAAGGGTGCTGTGCACGAGGAAGTCTATGGCTTCGAGCGCCCCCGCTTTTTCGCGAAGGGGATTGCGCGAGAAGATCACTATTCCTTCAACCGCACCCCGGTGGACGAGATGGTGGCAGCCGAGGTGAAGGCGGTGCGCGA
>JBCDGG010000160.1:0-10983 GCA_038757905.1 Pseudomonadota bacterium
CGCCGCCGCCGCAGGCGGAAGGGACGAACAGTTGCTGTTCCGCCAGCGTTTGCAGCAGCTTGCCGCCCGCGGGGACCGAGATCGTCTTTTCGCCGTTGATCGTGATCTGGACATCACCCGTCGACACCAGGCGTGAGCGGGCCGCGAGGATGATCGTCACCAACGCCAGCACGATCAGGGTGAACAGGACAATTCCAAGACTAAAGGTCGCCATCGTCTTCGCCTCTCAGAGTTTCACGCCAGAGAATGACATGAATGCCATGGCCATGAGCCCGGCGGTGATGAAGGTGATGCCTAGGCCCTGCAGGCCGTCGGGAATGTCAGAATACTTCAGTTTTTCGCGCACACCCGCCATGGCGGTGATCGCAAGCGCCCAGCCGAAGCCCGAGGACAGGCCGTAGGTAACGGATTCTGCAAAGTCGTAGTTCCGCTCCACCATGAAGAGCGATCCGCCGAGGATCGCGCAGTTCACCGTGATGAGCGGCAGAAACACCCCAAGCGCGTTGTAGAGCGGGGGGAAGTACTTATCGAGGACCATCTCCAGGATCTGCACGAGCGCGGCGATCACCCCGATATAGGAGATCAGGCCAAGGAAGGTCAGATCCACCTCCGAAAAGCCAGCCCAGGCCAGCGCACCGGGCGCAAGCAGATGGTTCAGGATCAAGTTGTTGGCCGGCACGGTAATGGCCTGCACGATCATCACCGAAATGCCGAGCCCGATCGCCGTGGCGATCTTCTTCGACACGGCGATGAACGTGCACATGCCGAGAAAGAACGACAGCGCGAGGTTCTCGACGAAGATGGCCTTTACGGCGAGGGAGATGAGGCCTTCCATCAGTGGGCCTCGACCGTCTGGATCTTGTATTCGCGCTGCTCGACCTGCGCCGGCTTCCAGGAGCGGAAGGCCCAGATGATCAGCCCGATGATGAAGAACGCCGAGGGCGGCAGCAGAAGCAGACCGTTGGGCACGTACCAGCCGCCATTGTTGACCGTCTGGAAGATCGTGATCCCGAACAGGCTGCCGGAACCGAAGAGCTCGCGGATCACGCCGACCAGCATCAGGATCAGCCCGTAGCCCATGCCGTTGCCGACACCGTCGATGAACGAGGCCACAGGCGGGTTCTTCATGGCGAACGCCTCTGCCCGGCCCATCACGATGCAATTGGTGATGATCAGGCCGACAAAGACCGAAAGCGTCTTCGAGATCTCGAACGCGAAGGCCTTCAGGAACTGATCCACCACGATCACCAGCGAGGCGATGATGACCATCTGCACGATGATCCGGATCGAGCTTGGGATGTGATTGCGCAGGATCGAGATGAACATCGACGAGAAGGCCGTGACGAAGATCACGGCCAGCGACATCACGAAGGCAACCTGCAGCGACGAGGTCACCGCCAGCGCCGAACAGATCCCGAGCACCTGCAGCGTGATCGGGTTGTTGTCGACCAGCGGATCGGTCAGCATCTCTTTGCGTGTCTGGCTCATGAGATCTCTCCCGCCTGCAAATTGGTCAGGAACGGGCCGAACCCGGCCTCTCCCATCCAAAAGCGCACCAAGTTGTTCACGCCAACCGACGTCAGTGTCGCACCGGCGAGCCCGTCGACATGATAATCCTCTCCGGCGGGGGGCGCTGTCTTGGCGACGGTGATCTGCAGCGTGCCGTCCTCATCGGCCAGGCGCTTGCCGGGCCACAGGGCCTTCCACCGCGGGTTATCGACCTCCGCACCCAGGCCCGGTGTCTCGGCATGCTGGTAGAATTGCAGGCCGAAGATGTCGTTGCCGTTCGCTTCGAGCGCGATGAACCCATAAAGCGTCGACCACAGCCCGTAGCCGTGCACCGGCAGGATCACCTTGTCGATGGCGCCCGCGTCGTCGCGCAGAAGGTAGATCGTAACGAACCGGGACTGGCGCGTGATCGACGCCGGATCGTCCTCCAAGGCAATGGAAAGCTCCGGGTCGTTCGCGGCGGCGCGGTCGTCGAACGTGGCAGCGTCGAACGCGTCGGAGAAGGTGCCGCTGGCCAGTTCCAGCACGTGCGGCTCGAAGACGCCGAAGGCATCGACGACGTCGATCCCCGGCTCGTAGAGGCCGGCGACCTGCAGGATGTTCACCTGCTTGTCCTTGAGCGCGTTGACCTCCTGGATGGGGCGTAGCGAGACGGCCGCGGCCGACACCACCATCGAGGCGACCAGACAGAGCGACACGGCGACGAAGATCGTCTTCGGCACCGAGTCGGTGGGCAAATCGAGAAAGCGGCGTATGAGCCCCTTCCGTTCGTTCTGAGGTTCGGTGTCATGCATGTCGCCGTGCCCTCCGCCGTATGTTGGCTTGCACCACGAAGTAATCGATCAGCGGCGCAAACACGTTGCCGAACAAGATGGCGAGCATCATCCCTTCCGGGAAAGCCGGGTTGATCACCCGGATCATCACCACCATGAAGCCGATCAACGCTCCGTAGATGTATCGGCCCAGATTTGTGTGCGAGGCAGAGACCGGCTCCGTCACCATGAAGGCGAGGCCGAAGGCGTAGCCGCCCACCACCAGATGCCAGTACCAGGGCATCGCAAACATCGGATTGGTGTCGGACCCGATGATGTTGAGCAAAGTGGAAAAGGCGATCATGCCGCCTAAGCAGCCCACGACAAGCCGCCAGTTCGCGATCTTGGTCACCAGCAGAAACGCGAGCCCGATCAGGCACGCCAGCGTGGACGTCTCGCCAATGGAGCCCTGCACGACGCCGAAGAAGCTGTTCGTCCACGTCGTGCCCTGGGCGACGATCTCCTGATAGCCGTCGCGCGCCGCGATGGCGAGGTTCGTGGCGCCTGAGAAGCCGTCCACCGGTGTCCAAATCGTGTCGCCCGACATCTGCGCGGGATAGGCGAAGTACAGGAACGCCCGGCCCGTCAGCGCGGGATTGAGGAAGTTCTTGCCCGTCCCGCCGAACACTTCCTTGCCGATCACCACCCCGAACGAGATGCCCAGCGCAACCTGCCAGAGCGGCGGATCGGGTGGCATGATCAGGGCATAGAGCATCGACGTAACAAGGAACCCCTCGTTCACCTCGTGCTTGCGCACGGTCGCGAAGATCACCTCCCAGATGCCGCCGACGACCAGCGTCGTGAAGTAGACCGGCAGGAAGTACAGGAACCCGTGGAAGATGTTGGCCAAGGGGTTGGCGGCATTGAAACCCACGCCGGCATACTCGACGATCGCGGCGCGCCAGCCGGTGGCGCCATGCACGGCAATCGCGGAGTTGACCTGATAGCCGACGTTCCAAACCCCGACCAGAATGCACGGAATCGTTGCGATCACGACGTAGGTCATGATCCGCTTCATATCGATGTAGGAACGGGCATGCGGTGCGGCAGTCGTCACCGTCTTGGGGGTGTATAGGAAGCTCTCCACCATCTCGTAGATGGGGAAATAGCGTTCGTACCTGCCTCCCTTCTCGAAGTGCGGCTCGATCCTGTCGAAGAAGCTGCGAAGGCCCAAGTGTCAGCCCTCCCTTTCGATCTTGGTCAGGCAGTCGCGCAGGGCCATGCCGTACTCGTACTTGGCCGGGCAGGAGAACCCGACGAGTCCGAGATCTTCCTCGTCGAGTTCCAGCGCGCCGAGCGCCTGGGCCGTATCGGTATCCATCACCAGCAGCGCACGGAGCAGTTGCGTGGGCAGAAAATCCTGCGGCATCAGTTCTTCGAAGGTCCCGAGCGGCACCATGGCGCGCCGGCCCCCGTTCAGGTTCGAGGTCAGCGCGTAGAGCTTCTTGGAGAACGCGGAGCCCAGCACGGGCTGCACGGCGAACTTCCCGGGCATGGGCCGTATCCACCCCATCGGGATCTGCGCCCTGTCCTCCTCGATCACGGTGATCTGCCGGTCGTAGCGGCCCAGATAGGCGTCCGCGCCGCTGCCGGCCCGCCCGCTGAGGATCGAACCCGAGATCAGCCGATACGGCACGTCCGCGTCGATCTCGCCGTCCGTCAGATCCAACATCGAGGCGCCTGCCACCGTCCGCACAAGGCGCGGGGCACGGCACAGGGGGCCGGACAGGGCGATCACCCGCTCGGCGTCGATCTTGCCGGTTTCGAAGAGACGGCCAATGGCGATGACGTCCTGATACCAGATCGTCCAGACGACCTGCGTCGGTGTCGGCGGCTCCAGGAAGTGCATATGCGTGCCCGGAAGGCCCGCCGGGTGCGGCCCGGAAAAGCTCACGGACTCGACGCCGTCGATGCCTGCCCCGGGCATGTCGGCCGTTCCGCCATGGCAGAGATAGGTTTTGCCCTCGCTGAGTCGGGCAATCACGGACAGCCCCGCCGCGAACGCCTCCGGCGCATCGGCGATGATGGAGGCAGGGTCCGCCGAAAGCGGCTCGGTGTCCGTGGCCGTGACGTAGATGCAGGCGGGCCGCGTCTCCGGGTCCGGCACCTTGGAATACGGACGGGTACGGAATGACGTCCAGAGCCCCGCGGCGCACAACCGCTCCACGATCCCCGCGGTGGTGTCGGCATCCCCGACCGACGAGAAGTCGACCGGCGGTGCGGCGCCGTTTTGCACTTGAATCTCGACACTTATGAGAACGCGGCGGGCGCCCCGGTTGATCGCCTTCACCCGTCCGGCGACGGGCGACGTCACCAAGACGTCGGGCGTGTCCTTGTGCGCGAAAATCGGCGATCCGGGGCCGACGACGTCGCCCTCCTGCACCGACAGCCGCGGCTTCAAACCGATGTAGTCACTCCCAAGAACAGCGACCGTGCGCACGTCGCGCCCGACGGTGATTTCCGCGTTGGGCGTGCCTTCGACAGGAAGATCCAGGCCCTTTTTGAACGCAAAGTGCCTACCTGCGGCGCGCCGATCCTCCGCGGCGGGCGGGGGTGTGTTCGAAATCGTCATTTGCTTGCCCAGTATTAAAGACGAGGCGATATTCCCACGATTTGTTCTGCATTCGGCCACTATGTCGCAAGACAGGCGCAGCCTCCGCGATGCTAGTAAAGACACGCTAATCGTGAGGCCGAAACCGTGTCCGTATCAACTGCGCTAACCCGACGCACGATCCTCCTGATGCCCCTCGTGGCCGTCGCCTGCCGGCGCGGGCCGGACGTGCTGGACCTCTCCGGCTCGACCATGGGTACGACGTATTCCATCGTCGCCGTCGATCACGACGGCAGGGTCGACACCGGCGAAGCGCGCAGCGCGATCGAGGCAGCGCTCGCCCGCGTGAACAGCCAGCTGTCGAACTGGGATCCGGCCTCCGACGTGTCGCGGTTCAATCGCGCTGCGGCCGGCGAAACCTATCCGGTTTCGTCAGGGTTTCATGACGTGATCCAGGCCGCCGACGGGATCCATTGGGCCAGCGACGGCGCCTTCGATGTCACCCTCGGACCCCTGATCGAGACATGGGGCTTCGGCGCGCGCCCGGGCCTGCACCACAGCCCCGACGATGCTGCCATCGCCGAAGCGCTGATGGCAGTCGGCCAGGACAAGCTGCAGCTCGGCGGCTCCGGCCTGTCGAAAAGCAATTCCAGAACAGAGGTTTACACCTCCGGCATCGGAAAGGGTTACGGAGTCGACCAGGTGGCGGCTGCCCTCGATGCGCTTGGGCTCAGCGATTACATGGTCGAGATCGGCGGGGATCTGTATACCGCAGGCCGGAACCCCGACGGTCTGCCCTGGCAGATCGGCATCGAGACGCCCGACCCGTTCGACCGCTCCTTGCAAGAGATCGCGGAGGTGTCCGGCCTCGGGATGGCCACCTCCGGCGACTACCGCAACTACTTCGAGGAGGACGGCATGCGCTACTCCCACATCCTCGATGCGCGGACGGGCCGGCCGATCACGCACACCACCGCCTCGGCCACCGTGCTGGCCGAAAGCGCGATGATGGCCGATGGATGGGCCACCGCGATGCTCGCGCTCGGCCGCGACAAGGGGCTCGACATTGCCGATCAGCACGATCTTGCGGTATTGTTCGTAGATCGCGACATAGGGTCCCATCCGGGCGGATTCGCCGCAACGCCGAGCCGACGGTTCCGCGAACTCCAGGGTTAGAACGAGAACATCACGCTGATGGCCACTTTTGTTTTCGCATTCGGTCTGTTGCTGGTGGTGATGCTGGGGATGGCCCTTGGCGTGATTCTGATGGGCAAGCGCATCAAGGGCAGTTGCGGCGGCCTGAACGCCATCAGCGATGCCGACCATTGCGTTGTCTGCAAGAAAGAGATTGATCCGAACACTCCGCTCCGTGAGCGATTGAACTGCCCGCGCGCGCGCAAAATGATCGAGGAAATGGCCCCGTAGGCCGGAGGATTGGAAGGACCCGGGAAAGCAACGACGAGCGTCTAACCTGCCTGCAGCGGTATGAAGCTGACAATGGCCAGACACACGGCCGCCGCCGTGCCCCAGAGCCACAATTGCCAGCGCGGTCCCTGCGCCTTCCACACCCGGCGGTATCGGTAGCCGGCAAGGACGGCGAGGACAAACAACAGCGTCGCAGTCACTGGGGTAAGAAAAACCTCGTTCATACGCGCCGCTTTCTCTTCCTGGGTTCCGCCAAATCTCCCCTTGCTCATCGCACGGCCAGAGTCGCACACTCAAGCGCGGAGGAAAGATCACATGCCCACGTCGTACCAGCCCCCGATGCCGGGGATGACGCCGGACCAGGAGCGGACGCTGAGCCAGTCCACCGAGACGAACATCGCAAAGGACACCGCCACGGTCCGCAAGCTGATCGCAGGGAAGGGCACGGACATCTTCTCCGTCCAGCCCGACGACACGATTGCCAAAGCCGTCGGCGTGTTGCGTGATCGCCGGATCGGCGCGCTGGTGGTCACCGATGCCGATGGCAAGCTGTGCGGGATCCTCTCGGAGCGCGACATCGTGCGCAAGCTGGCGGAAACGCCGGGGCAGACACTGCCCCAGACCGTCGACGAGAACATGACCCGCAATGTCGAGACCTGCACCCCGGATGACACCCTCGTCACCGTACTCGTCCGGATGGCCGAGGGCCGGTTCCGCCATATGCCGGTGGTTGATAACGACAAGCTGTGCGGGATGGTGACCATCGGCGACGTCGTGCATTACAGGCTGCGGGAGCTTGAATATGAAGCGCTCCAGCTCAAGCAGATGATCGTCGGCTGAACGCAACCGTCGGCTTGGGCGTATTTGATCGGGACATCGCCGCCAACTGGACTCTGGCGCTGGCGGCTTAGATTGCCCCTTCGAGGCTGGCACACCCTCTAGCTGGATCCCCCTGCAGCTTGGTACGCCGCCCGGGAGTTGCGCCGGGAGGCAGCCCGGCACCGCCGCGCGGTCCCCCGCGCTCGGGAGCACGCAGGTAAAGGGCGACGTAGAACATGCGCATCACCGACCCATCCATCGAAGAGGATCAGGACGGCGCCGCGGCCCGGCGCGCTCAGGGAGAGTTCGTGCGCGGCGTCAGCGCCTTCCGGCATCAGTTGGGCAGCGCCGCGTTTCCGGCCGAAGCGGGCCGCTATCACCTGTTCGTCGCGCTGAACTGCCCGTGGTGCCACCGCGTGACGCTGGCACGCAACGTGCTCGGCCTCGGCTCCGGCGTCTCGCTCGATGTCGCGTTTCCGAACCGAACCGGGGAAGACGACCCCGCCGGCCCCAACCTTTGGGAGTTCAACCCGGACCGTGTCTCCGGACTGACCGGGGCGCCGCTGCCCGAATGCACGCCCGAAACCGCCACGGGATCTGGCCACCGGCTGGCCCGGCAGATCTATGCCGCGGAAGGGTCGGACGAACGGTCGGTGCCGATTCTCTACGATAAGACGCAACGGCGCATCGTTTCGAACGAAAGCGCCGAGATCATCCGGATGCTCAACCGGCAGGCGGCTCATCTGGGCAGCGCCCTGTCGGACGCAGCCCGGCCGGATCTCTATCCGGAGGGGGAAGCCTTCGCCTCTCTCCGGGACGAGATCGACAGGCTGAACGCGCTGATCTACGTGCAGATCAACAATGGCGCCTACAAGGCGGGCTTCTCCTCGGACCAGAGTGTTTATGCGTCAGCGTATCAGGGGTACTTTGCGGCGCTGGAGGAGTTGGAGCGCCTCCTGCGTTCGGACGGGCGGCCGTTCCTGACGGGCGACGCCTTCACGGAAGCCGACTTGCGCCTGTTCCCAACGCTCTATCGTCATGATCCGGTCTACTACGTCCGCATGAAGCTGAACGGGGCGAGGATCGTCGATTATCCTCATCTGTGGCGGTGGCTCTGCAGGGTGCATGCCCTGCCCGGCGTGGCGGCGAGCAGTTCGCTGGTCCATTGTCGACAGGGTTATTTCGGCCGCTCCTGGAACAACGTGATCCCGCTCGGGCCGTTCTCGCCCATGCCCTATCCGGAGGCCTATGCGCACCCGGACCTCGCCGACGGGGTGGAACGCCCAGGTGCAGATCGGCCTGCGTGAGCGTTTCCCGCCACGGAATGGGTCAACCCCTTGTCATGTCATGCGCGGCTCCGCCATGCGTCATTGGTTGAAGGCTGCCGCGCAGATGCAGATCCCGGCCAATGACGCGGGCGGACGGGACGATGCCACGAACCCCGCGCAACGCACCCTCCGCTGCTGCTGAAAGCTCGCCCGGAGGCCCGGAGCTTCACCGATCCGACCGGTCCAACGGCATGGGCGGGCGGGGCTGGACCACGTCTACCGCGCATGACGTGGCGTCGGTTGCCGCGAGGTCTGGCGCGAAATGGCAGGCGGCGCGCTGGAAAAGTCTCCTAGGCTGCGTCCCCACGAATGCGCGGTTGCAGCTTGCATTCGACGAGACGCACGGGAGACACGCATGATCAGAACGCTCATCCTCGCGACAGCGATGGGGACACTTTGGGCAACGGCGGGCGCGGCACAGATCGTGCCGAGCGAGGAGGCGGCCGAAAGCGGCTTTCCCGAAGGCCGCCCCTACTCACCCTATGCGGACCGGGCCTTTGCAGAGCGTCCGCTCTGGGGCGAAAGCCACCTGCACACGGGCTTGTCCCTCGATGCGGGCGCATTCGGCAACACGCTGCGGCCGGCGGACGCCTGGCGCTTTGCCAAGGGCGAACAGGTCATCTCCTCGACGGGTCAGCCGGTGCGCCTCAGCCGCCCGCTCGACTGGATGGTGCTGACGGACCACACCGATCTCATGGGGTTCGCGCCGGACCTGCAGGCGGGAGACCCCGGCATCCTCTCCGATCCGAAGGGGCGCGAGTGGTACGACGGCTACACCCAGGGGGGCGAAGCCGCGGGCGAGAGCGCATTCGACCTGATCACAAACTTCTCTCAGATGACATTGCCCGAGGCCATCGTAGAGGCCTACAGCCCCGGTGCGGATGCGTTCTCCTACGTCTGGGAGGAGATCGTGCTGTCCGCCGAAGAGGCCAACGACCCCGGCGAGTTCACGGCCTTCATCGGGTTCGAGTGGACGTCTGTCCCGAAGGGCTTCAACCTCCATCGCAACGTCATGCTGCGCGACGGGCCGATCCGGGCCCTGCAGATGGTGCCGCCCGTCACGCAGCCGCCCTATGGCGACACGGACCCGTACGCGCTGTGGACGTGGCTGGAGGAGTATCAGAGCAAGACGGGCGGCCGGGCGATGGCCTTCGCCCATAATGGCAACCTGTCCAACGGGTGGATGTTCCCCACCGAGGACACCTACCATGGCGGCAAGGTCGACGAGGAATATGTGCGGCTCCGCGCGAAATGGGAGCCGCATTACGAGATCACCCAGATCAAGGGAGACGGCGAAGCCCACCCCTTCCTCAGCCCCGAGGACGAGTTCGCGGATTACGAGAACTGGGATGTGGGCAACCTCGACCTGACCGAGGTGAAAGCCCCCGAAATGCTGGCTGGCGAATACGCGCGCGAGGCGCTGAAGCAGGGCCTTGCGCTGGAGGCGCGTTTTGGCGTGAACCCCTACAAGTTCGGCTTCGGGGGCGCGACGGACAGCCATACCGCCCTCGCCACCGCCGAGGAGGACAACTTCTTCGGCAAGTCCGTCAGTGTCGAACCCTCGCCGACCCGCATCGAGCACCCCTTCATTGCCAGCGATCTTGGGCGCATCGAGGGCTACGAACTGGTGGCCTCGGGCTATACGGCGGTCTGGGCGACGGAGAACTCCCGCGCGGCGATCTTCGATGCTTTCAAGCGCAGAGAGACCTACGGCACCACCGGCCCCCGCATCGCACTGCGCTTCTTCGGCGGATGGTCCTTTTCGGAGGCGGATCTGCGCACCCGGTCGCCGGCCATCGCAGGCTACGGCAAGGGCGTGCCGATGGGGGCCGATCTGCGCCCGCGCGAGGGCGATGGCGCCCCGAGCTTCATGGTCTATGCCCTGCGCGATCCGATCGGCGCAAATCTCGACCGGCTTCAGATCGTCAAGGGCTGGATGGATGCCGACGGCGTGCTGCAGGAACAGGTGTACGATATCGCCTGGGCCGGAGATCGGGCGCCGGGCGCCGATGGGCGCCTGCCCGCAGTCGGCAACACCGTCGACCTGGACGCCGCGACATGGACGAACACTATCGGCGCGTCGGAGCTTGCAACCGTCTGGACAGATCCCGATTTCGACGCCGCGGAGCCGGCCTTCTACTACGTCCGCGTGCTGGAAATCCCGACGCCGCGATGGGTCGTCTACGATCAGGTCCGCTTCGGGATCGACCTGCCCGAAGATGCCGAACTTGTGCATCAGGAGCGCGCCTATTCCTCTCCGATCTGGTACACACCGGAGCGCTAGGCCAGACGACTGCCTCGCGTATCCCGTGCACCTTCGTGCGGGGCATCGGGGACCGGTGCATGGGAAGAGTTGGGACGTCTGGCTGTCCTGGTTTCCGGCGGCAGACTTGCTTCGCTCGCCCTTGGGCACGCCCAAGGGACGGACATGGCGCCATTCGTGCGAACGCCCCGCAAGATTGCGCACCGGACGCATGGGTTTCCGGGCCGCCGTCGGCCCGAACCTCTGGCTGCGCCGAATAGCGATGCCAGCCGGCCC
>JBCDGG010000161.1:0-10929 GCA_038757905.1 Pseudomonadota bacterium
CGAAGCTTGGCATACCGCGTCCATGTAGGCGGAACAACGTCGGGCGCAAACCCTCCGTGACCTGCATGTGCAACAGGGGAGCTATGCGTTGATCCCAAGGATTGGCGAACGGGTACTGGTGGAGCAGCGCTATACGCGGCGACCCGGGGTCTATGCGATCGTTCTGTCCGGGTCCTCCGTTCTGCTCACCCATCAGATGTCGCCCGAGCCGGAGTTTCAGCTTCCCGGCGGGGGTGTCGATCCGGGCGAGCAGCCGATTGCGGCGCTGCACCGAGAGGTGTTCGAGGAGACGGGTTGGTCGGTCCGCCTTCTGCGCCATGCCGGGATGTTCCGGCGGTTCACCTACATGCCGGAATACGATCTGTGGGCCGAGAAGCTGTGCGGCATCTACCTTTGCCGGGCCGTGCAGCGAAGGGGCCCGCCCGCCGAAGCGGGGCATTCGGCGCATCTGATGCCGTTGCCGCTGGCCGTCGAGGCGGTGGGCAATGCCGGAGACGCCTTGCTGCTGCGGCGCGCCGCGCGGCGCTTTCCCCAGCTCTTCGGCGCGGGCGGGCGGCTCTGATCGCAGCGGAGGACCTGTGGCCGTCGCCGCGGCGCCAGGCCGACCGCTGGCGGCAAACCCGAATGGGGCAGCTTTGCCGGGACACCACGAGCCTCTGCCCGGCGGCTGGCCACGTGTCACCCCAAGCGCGTGAGGCAGGCTCCGCGACCCGGACGGCCACGCAGGTCGCGCAATGCCTCAGCCGGCCTCGTTATCCTGGGGCGTCTCGCCAAGCTCATACTCGAAGAGCACCGCGGACACGTCATCCCCAAACTCGACGCCGTCAGCATAGGTGGCCAGGCCCCATGTCAGCGCTTCCAGGAAGTTGGGGCCGGACAGACCCGCATTGCGTTCCACGAGCGCGTTCAAACCCTCCTCGGCGAGCATGTCACCGCTGGCGTTCTCGCACTCCGTGATCCCGTCGGAGATCAGCAGCAGCCGGTCGCCGGGTTCGAGCCGGAAGGTGACGTCGTCGAAGTCGACATCCTCGATCAGGCCGACCGGAACGCCGCCGCCACCGATCTGCTCGACGCGTCCGTCCGCGCGCAGGATCAGCGGGTGCGGATGGCCCGCCTGCACCAGGCGAACCATGCCGGTGTCCAGATTCAGCTCCGCAAACACCATGGTGAAATACGTGTCGGTCGCCATTTCCGCGAGCGACAGCGAGTTCAGCCGGCGTGCCACCTCGGCCGGGGCAAGAATGCCCACGGTACCCGCGTCGTCCGCGGTGAGCGCGACGTTGCGATCCGGCATGGGCGACATCAGGTAGCCCGACAGGCGCGCCGTCATCAAAGCCGACGCCACGCCATGGCCGGAAACGTCGATGGCGAACAGGACCAGGCGCGATTCGTCCACCGGCACAAACCCGACGAGATCGCCGCCCACGTGGCCCGATGGCCGCAAGAGCAGCGACACCTGGCTCGACCCGAAGGTGCGAAACCGTTCCTTGACCAGCGATTGCTGGAGGCGGCGCGCTTCGCTGAGGTCGTTGTCGATGGATTCGTAGACCGTCTGCAACTCCGAGAGTGCATCCGACAGCAGCGCATTCTTGCTCTGCAGCTCCTCCTCCATCCGCAGCACGCGCGCGCCTGCGGCAAGTCGCGAGCGCAGCTCTTCGCCCTGCACGGGCTTTGTCAGGAAATCGTCCGCGCCCGCGTCGAACCCCAGGGCGATTTCGCCCCGATCCGACTTTGACGTGAGAAGCAGGAAGTAGCCGTAGCTCTCCCGCTCCATCTCGCGGAAGTGGCGGCAGAACTCGATCCCGGTCATGCCCGGCATCATCCAGTCGCTCACCACCATGTCGGGCGGATCCTGGCCGCATAGGCGCAACGCCTCGGCACCGGATTCGGCCTCCTGAACGCGGTAGCCAAGCTTGCGCAGTTGCGCGCTCAAAATGCGCCTCTGCATTCTGCTGTCATCCACCACCAGCACGGAGTACTGACGCGCCGGCCTTGCGCGTTCTCCCGGTGCGGGGGCCTCCGGTGGGCTCGGATCAACCTTGTGCATGTGCCTACGTTGTCTCGTGGAATTCCGCTCGCTCGACGCCCCCGATCTACGCAAGCGGCGTTAAGGACGCGTGAATGGCGGCACGGCCGGCCGATCGCCGCTCTCAACTGGATCTTAAAGGCTCGGGCCTAATCCCCAGCACAGGCAACGGATGACGCACCGCGTTCGGGTGCGGCCAAGAAAGGTGTGCAGAATGATCGCCGAGCAGCAGCTCATTGATTGGGACCGGGTCTGGGAACTGCGTGACGAGATCGGCGCGAGCGAGTTCGATGAGGTTGTGGAGCTCTTCCTGTCGGAGACGGAGACAATGGTCGACGCGCTCGCCGGAGCGGCGCCGGAGACCCTCGAAGCCGAGTTGCACGCACTGAAGGGCGCCTCGCTCAACCTCGGCTTCGCCCAGCTAGCAACGCTCTGCGCAGCCGGTGAACGCACGGCGGCGGAGGGACGCGGAAGCGAGGTGGCCGTGGCGGATGTGCTGCGCCTCTTCTTTCAGTCCCGCGCCAGGTTCGAGGAGGGCTTGCGCAAAGGCCAGCCCTAGCCCGGCACCGCGAAATCCCGGGGGCCAAACACATGGTCGGACCTGCACGTTAGAGCACGAACTCTCCGATCAGCTCATCCGCCGTGATGTCGGTGAAGACGAAGCCGCTCTCCGCGAGGCGGGCAAAGAGCCCGTCGAAGTTCGAGGCCTCGGAGGTTTCGATCCCGATCAGAACCGATCCGAAGTTCCGCGCCGACTTCTTCAGGTACTCAAAACGCGCGATATCGTCATTCGGGCCCAACAACTCCAGGAAATCGCGCAAGGCGCCGGGGCGCTGCGGCAACCGCAGGATCAGGTACTTCTTCCGGCCGGTGAAGCGCTGCGAGCGCTCTTTGACCTCCGGCAGACGCTCGAAGTCGAAGTTTCCGCCGGACGTGATGCAGACCACGCGCTTACCGCGCACCTCGTCGGCCAGCTCGGGCAGCACGTCCAACGATAGGGCACCGGCGGGCTCCAGCACCACCCCCTCGACATTCAGCATCTCCAGAATGGTCCCGCAAATCCGGTTCTCCGGCGCAGACAGGACATGGGCGGGATCGACCTTGCGCAACCGGTCGAACGTGTGCGCGCCAACACGGGCGACGGCGGCGCCATCGACGAAGGTATCGACACGCGGCAGCGTCACCGGCCCCGCATTGGCCAAAGCGGCAGCGAGGGACTTTCCGCCCTCCGGCTCGACATAGCGCAGGGACACCTGGGGAGCCGTTTCGGCGAGATAGGAGGTGATCCCGGCCGACAACCCGCCCCCGCCTACGGCAAGCACCACCATATCCGGCGCGGGGCCCTGTCCGAGCATCTCCACCGCGACGGAGGCCTGACCCTCGATCACATCGGGATCGTCGAACGGCGAGAGGAAGTGCCCGCCGGCGGCCTCGCACCAGGCGCGCGCCTCCGCAAGCGTGTCGTCGACATAGTCTCCGGTGAGCCGGATCTCGACATGGCCGCCGCCGAAGGTGCGGGTCTTCATGATCTTCTGCTCCGGTGTCGTCACCGGCATGAAAATCACGCCCTGCACGCCGAAATGCTTGCACACATAGGCAACGCCCTGGGCATGGTTGCCCGCGGACGCAGCGACGAAAAGCTCCTGGTCGGGGCGCTCGCGCAAGACCTTGCCCATGGCGTTGAAGGCGCCGCGCAGTTTGTAGGACCGGACCGGGCTGAGGTCTTCGCGCTTCAGCCAGATATCGGCCCCGTAGCGCTGCGACAGAAAATCGTTCCGTTGCAGCGGCGTCGGTGGGAAGAGGGTGCGCAGCCGGGCCTCCGCTTCGCGGGCGGCGTCGGCAAAGGAGGCAGGGGGAGAGGCGGACACTGTCATGGTTTCCTTTGCGCCAAGGCTGTCGCGATGGCAAGCGGGCGGCAGAGGGGAATGATTGGCGGCGCCCCGTCGTAGCCGAGTAAAACAGTAAGGATTGAGAAGGCAATGCGATCAGAGGGAACAATTGCCGCAGGCATCGGCCGGTCGCTCCGCCTCTATCACGGCGACCGGGCAAGGCTGGACCGGATGATCGCGTTCTATGGCCGGTTCCTCGGACCGGGAACGCTGGCCTTCGACATCGGTGCCCATGTGGGAGACCGAACCCGCGTGTTCCGGACGCTCGGCGCACGGGTCATAGCAGTGGAGCCGCAGCCGGGCGCTGCGCGTGCCCTGCGGCTGATCCACGGGCGGGATGCGGGCGTGACCCTGATCCACGCAGCCGCCGGGGCACAACCGGGCGTGGCCTCCCTGCGCCTGAACCGGGCCAACCCGACCGTGTCCACCCTCTCCGACGCCTTCGTGGATGCCGCGCACGGGGCGGACGGATGGCATGGGCAGGTCTGGGATGGCCTTGTCGACGTGCCGGTGCGCACGCTCGATTCCCTCATCGCCGCGCATGGGCGCCCGGACTTCATCAAGATCGACGTCGAGGGCCTCGAAGACCAGGTGCTCGACGGGCTGACCCAGCCGGTGCCCGCGCTCTCGTTCGAGATGACCACGATCCAGCGTGCGGTTGCGCTACGCGCGCTTAGGCGCACCGCGAAGCTCGGCCGCTACCGGTATGCGCTGGCCCTCGGCGAGCGCTTTCACCTCGACAGCCCGTGGGAGACAGAGGGCGACATGGCCCGGCGCCTGCAAGACCTGCCGCAGGAGGCCAACTCCGGAGACGTCTACGCCCGTCTCGAGAGCGGGTAGGGCCGGCCGCTCCCGCCCTTGTTCGCCCCTGCGCCGCGAGGTAGAGGGCGCCGGACACCCCGAACGGAGCCCAGATCATGCCCGACGCGCCCAAGAAAGTCGTCCTTGCCTATTCGGGCGGCCTCGACACCTCGATCATCCTGAAATGGCTTCAGGTGGAGTATGGCTGCGAAGTCGTGACCTTCACCGCGGATCTCGGCCAGGGAGAGGAGCTGGAGCCCGCGCGCAAGAAAGCCGAGATGCTGGGTGTGAAGGAGATCTACATCGAAGACGTGCGCGAGGAGTTCGTGCGCGATTACGTCTTTCCGATGTTCCGCGCCAACGCGCTCTATGAAGGGCTCTACCTGCTCGGCACGTCCATCGCCCGGCCGCTCATCTCGAAACGGCTGGTGGAGATCGCGGCCGAGACCGGCGCGGATGCCGTGAGCCACGGGGCGACGGGCAAAGGCAACGATCAGGTCCGGTTCGAGCTAGCCGCCTACGCGCTCAACCCGGAGATCAAGGTGGTGGCCCCCTGGCGCGAATGGTCGCTGACCTCGCGCACCAAACTCATCGAATTCGCCGAGTCGCACCAGATCCCGATTGCCAAGAACAAGCGGGGCGAGGCGCCGTTCTCCGTTGATGCCAACCTCCTGCACACCTCGTCCGAGGGCGTGGTGCTCGAGGATCCGGCAGTTGAGGCGCCGGATTACGTCTATCAGCGCACCGTCGCCCCGGAGGCCGCGCCCGATGCGCCGGAATACATCGAGATCGGGTTCGAGCGGGGCGATGCCGTGTCGGTCAATGGCGAGGCCCTGTCTCCGGCGTCGCTTCTGACCCGGCTCAACGATCTTGGGGGCAAGCACGGGATCGGGCGGCTGGATCTGGTGGAAGGCCGGTATGTCGGCATGAAATCCCGAGGGATCTACGAAACGCCGGGCGGCACCATCCTGATGGCCGCGCATCGGGGCATCGAGCAGATCACGCTCGACAAGGGCGCGATGCACCTCAAGGACGAGCTGATGCCCCGCTATGCGGAGCTGATCTACAATGGTTACTGGTTCACGCCGGAGCGCGAGATGCTGCAGGCCGCGATAGATCACAGTCAGGAGCATGTGACGGGAACAACCCGGCTGAAGCTCTACAAGGGCTCGGTATCGGTGGTAGGGCGCTGGTCGGACCACACGCTCTACTCGATGGACCATGTGACCTTCGAAGACGACGCCGGCGCCTACGATCAATCCGACGCGGCCGGCTTCATCCAGCTCAATGCGCTGCGGCTGAAACTGATGGCCATGCGCAACCGCCGCGTCGGAAAGTGACCTTTCGCCGCCCTGTCGAGCGCGACCATGTGCGCCCACTGCTCAAGCTCAAGGTGAAGCCCGATCAGCAGGAACAGGTGGCGAGCAACGCCGCAACCCTGGCTCAGCAGGCCTATGAGCCCAACAGCTATGTCTGGGGGTTGTGGGACGGGGACACCCCCGTCGGACTGCTGGCGATGCTCGATCCCGCGGGCCATCCGGACGAGGAGCAGGACAAGGCGGACGCGGCCTATGTCTGGCGCCTGATGATCGATTCCGCGCATCAGGGCAACGGCTATGGCCTCCGCGCGCTCGGCGAGGTGCTTGCCGTCGCGCAGGAATGGGGCCGGTCGCGGGTGATGCTCTCCGCTGTCGAAAGGGACGGCGGCGCAATCGCCTTCTACGAAAAGTACGGGTTTGATCGGACCGGCCGTATCGTGTGGGGCGAGGTCGAGATGTCGGTACCTGTCGACGTGCTGCGCGACCGGCTCGCGCGCTGACCGCGCCGGGCCGCACCATTCAGGGCCCGAAACACTTGTCAGGACCGCGTGAGGTCACGGCCCGGTGAGTTGCGAGTGCGGCGCAGGCGGGCGAATGCTTGCGCAGATTTAGCAAGGAGAGCACCCGATGACCTTTTCGCTATCAACCCTGAAGCCCGTGTTCCTTGGCCTCGCCATCGCGGTTGGCCTGTGCCTCCAGCACGGTGAGGCAAAAGCCCAGACAAGCGAGACGGCGCTCGTGGCCGGCGGCTGCTTCTGGTGCGTCGAGAGCGATTTCGAGAAAGTGCGCGGGGTGAACGAGGTCGTGTCCGGGTTCGCCGGCGGGGATGTGGCCAACCCGAGCTACAAGCAGGTGGTGCGCGGCGGAACGGGGCATCTGGAAGTCGTCGAGATCGAGTTCGATCCGTCCGTGATCTCCTACCGACAGATCCTCGACATGTTCCTGCGCTCGATCGACCCCACCGATGCAGGTGGGCAGTTCTGCGACCGCGGCGAGAGCTACACCACCGCGATCTTCGCCGCGACCCCGGAGCAGACACGGGCCGCAGAGGCCGCGATTGCCGAGGCCGAGGCCGAGCTTGGCCAATCCATCGTAACGCCGGTGCGCGATGCGGCGCCGTTCTACCCCGCCGACAGCTATCACCAGGATTACCACAAAAGCTCCGATGTGATCCTGACGCGGTTCGGGCCACGGTCAAAGGCCAAGGCCTACAAGCTCTACCGCGATGCCTGCGGCCGCGACGACCGGGTGCGCGCGCTCTGGGGCACGGCCGCGCCGTTCGCCGGGGGCTGACAGGCCCGCTGGCGACGGGCGTCCGGCCCGGCTATACCCGCCCGAGAGGCAGGGGAGCCGGGCGTGGCAGGTACGGGAAAGAGCGCAGCCGCCGTCACACCGATGATGGCGCAATACCTGGAGATCAAGGCCAACCACCCGGGGGCGTTGCTGTTCTACCGGATGGGCGACTTCTACGAGATGTTCTTTGAGGATGCGGTGGCCGCCGCCGCCGCGCTCGACATCGCCCTGACGAAACGCGGGAGCCATGCCGGGGAAGACATCCCGATGTGCGGCGTCCCCGTTATCGCGGCCGAAAGCCACTTGCTGACCCTGATCCGCAAGGGATTTCGCGTCGCCGTCTGCGAACAGCTAGAGGATCCGGCCGAGGCGAAGAAGCGGGGCTCGAAGAGCGTCGTCAAACGCGATGTCGTCCGCCTCGTCACCCCGGGCACACTGACCGAGGACAGTCTGCTCGAGGCCCGCGCCAACAACTTCCTTGCCGCCTACACGGTCCTGCGGGGTGACGGCGCCCTGGCCTGGATCGATATCTCGACCGGCGAGTTGCGCGTCGCCAAGTGTCCGGAGGTTCGGCTGGGTCCGGATCTGGCCCGGCTCGCCCCGCGCGAAGTGCTGCTGCCCGAAGCGCTCGAAGCCGACCTGAGCGCCATCGTGCAGGAGAGTGGCGCCGCCCTGACCACGCTCGACCGGGGCCTCTTCGACAGCGAAGGCGGCCGGCGCAGGCTGACGGCGACATTCGGCGTGGAAAGCCTTGACGCCTATGGCGCGTTCACCCGGGCCGACATCGCGGCGATGGGCGCGCTCGTGGGCTATCTGGAGTTGACGCAGAAAGGGCACATGCCGGTGATGCGTCCTCCAGTCCGGGAGGCGGAGCGCGAAACGGTGGCGATCGACGCCGCGACCCGGTCCAGCCTGGAGTTGACCCAAGCCCTGTCCGGCGGGCGCGCGGGCTCCGTTCTCGCCGCGGTGGATCGCACATTGACGGCTCCGGGCGCCCGGATGCTCGCGCAGCGACTGTCGGCGCCCTCCCGCAGGCTCGACGTGATTCATGGCCGACTCGCGGCGGTGACGCACTTCGTGGAGGACAGCCGCCTTGCCGCCGATACGCGGGAACGGTTGCGCCTCGTGCCGGATATGGATCGCGCGCTCTCACGGCTTTCGCTCGACAGGGGCGGCCCGCGTGACTTGGCGGCGCTGCGCAATGGCCTTGCGGCGGGCGAGACGGTGGCAGGGCTGATCGACGGCGCCGCCAACGCGCCGGACGCGCTGCGCCAGGCGGTGGCGGCGCTGCGCGGCCACGACGCGCTGCGCCAGGCGCTGGAAGTCGCGCTGGTCGCCGAGCCGGGAGCGCTCGTGCGCGATGGCGGTTTCGTGGCGGAGGGGTACGATCCCGACCTCGACGACGCGCGCCAGCTGCGCGACGAAGGGCGCGGCGTGATCGCCGGGCTGCAGGCGCGCTACGCCGAGCTGACGGAGATCTCGTCGCTTAAGGTCAAGCACAACCACGTCCTGGGTTACTTCGTAGAAACCACGGCCACCCACGCGGAGCGCATGCTCGCCGCGCCCCTGTCTGACACGTTCCGGCACCGGCAGACCACGGCGAACGCGCTGCGGTTCACGACGACCGAATTGTCGGAACTGGAGACGCGGATCCTGAACGCGGGCAGCCGCGCGCTGGAGATCGAGAAACGGATCTTTGCCGAGATGACGGCCGCAGCGCTGCAGAACGCGCCCAAAATCGGCGATGCCACTCGCGCCTTGGCGGAGATCGACGTGGCATCGGGCCTTGCGGATCTGGCAAGGGGAGACGGCTGGTGCCGCCCGCATGTCGATGACAGCCGGACCCTGACCATCGAAGGCGGATGGCACCCGGTGGTCGAGCAGGCGCTCCGCCGGACGGGGGGTACTGCGTTCGTGGCCAATGATTGCGATCTGACGGCCGAGACCGGGCAGGCGCGCATCCAGCTTCTGACCGGCCCGAACATGGCCGGAAAATCGACCTATCTCCGGCAGAACGCCCTGATCGCGCTTCTGGCGCAGGCCGGAAGCTTCGTTCCGGCCCGGCGTGCAGAGATTGGGATCGTGTCAGCGCTGTTTTCCCGGGTCGGCGCCTCCGACGATCTGGCGCGCGGCCGCTCGACCTTCATGGTCGAAATGGTCGAGACGGCCGGCATCCTGAACCAGGCCGATGACCGCGCCCTCGTAATCCTCGACGAGATCGGCCGCGGTACGGCAACCTATGACGGCCTGTCGATTGCGTGGGCGGTTCTGGAGCATCTGCACGACGAAAACCGGTGTCGTGCTCTTTTTGCTACGCATTATCATGAGCTTACAGCCCTTGCGCATCGTCTCGACGGGGTCGAGAACGCGACCGTAGCCGTGAAGGAATGGCACGACGACATCGTCTTCCTGCACGAGGTCCGGCCAGGCGCGGCCGACCGATCCTATGGCGTTCAGGTCGCGCGGCTGGCCGGGCTTCCGGGGGCGGTGATCGAGCGCGCCCGCATCGTGCTCGACGCGCTGGAAAAGGGTGAACGCGAGGGGGAGCGCACGCCGAAAGCGCTGATCGACGATCTACCGCTCTTCGCCGCCGCGCCGCCGTCACCCGCACCGGTCAACATGACACATCCGGCCCTGGATCGTCTGCGCGGCCTCGCGCCCGATGACCTCAGCCCCCGCGAGGCGCTCGACGCCCTTTATGATCTGAAGCGCGCTGTGGATGAGGAGAGCGGGAGCGGCAAGGCGGACAACTAACGCGCCCCGCAACGACGGTGGCACGCCGCCTTCGAGCCGGACGGCAGCGCGACACGGTTCTAACTCGCCCAGCGCCCTGGGTTCGATGGCGGACCCGTGACCCACAGGCGCGCGGAGCCCTCTTGACGGAAGAGACGCGACCTAGCCCGGCGTGGACGACACGCCGACTTGTGCCGGGCGCAATAGGCGGTCGTGAAGAAGGAAGCCATCGGCCATGACCTGGATGATGTCCCCGGCTTTGGTGTTCGGGACGGGGGCCTCGAACATCGCTTCGTGGTGCTGCGGATCGAAGGCCGCGCCCACTTCCGGTCGGATGACCGTAACACCATGTTTCTCAAAGACTTTGGACAGCTCACGAAGCGTCAACTCAACCCCTTCGAGCAAGGCGGCTTCAACCTCGCGCTGCTCGTCGGTGACGGCGGCGATGGCCCGGTGCAGGTTATCGTAGACCGGCAGAAGATCGCGCGCGAGGCGGGAGCCGCCATATTGCTCCGCTTCGCGCCGGTCGCGCTCCGACCGCTTGCGCGCATTCTCCGCATCGGCGAGCGCCCGCATCCACTTGTCGCGCAGGTCGTCCCGCTCGGCCCGCAGCTCGTCGAGCTCCATCGCTTCGGGATCGTCGTCTTCGGCCATGATGTCGATCTGCTCTTCCGCCTCGGCGGTGTCGATGTCGTCCAGGAACGGATCGTCTTCCTTGGGCTCGGCCATGTGTACCTCTGGTTATCCGCGGTTGGTCAAGGCGCGCCCTACCAAGTCTGCCGTGTAATTCACAATAGGCACGATGCGCCCATAGTTCAGGCGTGTCGGCCCGATGACGCCGACGGCGCCGATGACCTTGCGGTCCGCG
>JBCDGG010000162.1:0-10572 GCA_038757905.1 Pseudomonadota bacterium
ATCGCGTCGTACCGTAACCGCCCGCTCGCGCAGCGCTGGCAGGCCGGAGCACGCATCCGCGGTCGGTGCGCCCGCGGTCCAAACGCGGCCAATGCCTACCGGCGCCCGCAACCATCGTCCTGGAGGAAGGCGGGCCGATTGTGGACTCGCATGCACACAGGACCAGTCAGATCAGACTGCTTGGATCGAGTTTGGCGCCCCCCCTAGCCGGACCACTACCGAGACCCGGAAAGACGATGGTTTGCCCAAGCGCAGGGTCACTCAATCGAACAGGCGCTCGCCCTGTTCGTCGATGACCTGCTTGGCTTTTGCGATGCTGAAGCTTTCGGCCTGCTCCCGACTGTCAAAGACATCCGCCCGGATCACGAGGTGGGTCTTGCGCTCTCCGTCGATGGTTTTCTCGATACGGGCCGACAGGCGATACTTGCCGCCCTCGGATATCAGATCGGGGAAGATCTCGAACCCGTTGTACGCGACCGGCTCAAGTTCAGGCGTCTTGCCGCCCCCGAAGAGCTTCGAGAAGAGGGACATGGAGTGGCTCCTTACGGCGTCGGTCGAACCGGAGACTAGCGCCGCTCAAGGCTGGGGTGAAGCGTGTTGCGCGCTCCTCTCACCGCCTCTTGCGTGCGATACCACCTTCCGCTTCCGCACTGAACCTGCCAAGCCGCAGGTTGCACGGGATTGGCTGTTGGCAGAAGCGGGCGCACACGATGAGCCCGACTGCATGCGTGGTGCGGTGTGCCGTTCTAGGCAGTGTCGCACACCCGGCGTCCGTCGGAGACCCTGCGTGGTCCCGTACTCGTAGAATGACCACGATATGCACGGCCCAGGTCAGCGCAGTCCATCTGGTCTCAAGCGCGCCAAAGCAGCCTGCCGAAGGGGCGTCCCAAGAGGGGGGGCCGCCTTGCTCCCTAGAAGACCGTACACTGAAAGCAAAACGTGGTGCCCGAGGTCGGACTCGAACCGACACGGTATTGCTACCGGGGGATTTTGAATCCCCTGCGTCTACCATTTCGCCACTCGGGCCACAGCGTCGGTCTAGCGGGCCGGAGGGCGCGAGACCAGTGCAAATGGTACGCGCCGTCTTACGTGGTGCGACAGTCCTCAGGGTGAAGCAGACCCACCCGCCAGCGCATCGAGCAGGCGCTGGCGCTCCTCGGTGGTGGCCCAGGCGGCCTGGATCGCCGCGCCCTTTTTCAACAGCTGGCCTACCGCGTCTTCGCCCAAGGGTACGATGCGCTCCGCACCTTCCAGGGCCTCGATGGTGACGGCGGAGATACGGTCGATCGCGCGTCCGGCGGCCTTGCTCAAGGACAATCCCCTGTTGTGCAAGAGCGCCGCGCGCGTTGCGGCATTCAGTTCATCAACATAGGCCTGCGACAGGGACAGAGCGTAGGCCTCGCTGTAGAGCGACTGCTCGGCACCGACGACGACCAACCACTCCACGTCCCTTGCAGCGGAGAGGGGCGCGACGCGGCCCGCCGGTGTACCTGAGGCGGTGGGCGGGCGCATCGTCGCGCCGACCGCCTCGAGAATTCGCGCGACATCTGGCGATGGGCTCTCGGCTTCGACGCCCAGAAGGGAGCCCGGCAGGGGCTGCATGGAGCGATCCCGAATCGCCAGTACGCCGGGGCCGTCGACGAAGAGGGCGAGGTGCATCTCTGCCCGCCCGGGCTCCGGCGCCGAAAGCGCCGCAATGTCTGCGTCCGAATAGGCGCGCCACGCCGCGACACTGGCCCGCTGGGAGCCCTGCTGTGCGACGAAGGGAAGGGCGAATGCCTCGCCCATCGGGCCGGAGACGGCAGCGACGCGGCACACCGCATCATCCGCCACGGTCGCGGCCCGGAGCTCCACGACGAGGGCGCGCCCGGTATCGACTGTCACGCCGTGGGCCCAGGGGGCAAGGAACCCGGTGACCACGGGATGGGACGCCTCGAACGGATGCACGCAGGTCAGCACCTGCCCCGGCTGCGGCGGATCGCTGGCCTGCGCCGATCCCGTTCCGGCGCCCAGCATGCCCGCCAGAGCCGCCGCCAGGCCGACCGCCGTTGCACGGATCCAACTGACCCCGACGCGTTGTTTTCCCTGCCCTGCCATTGCCCTCCTCCCGACTTGACCGTGCCGGACGGTCGTGATGTCACGCCGCCAACGATACAGGAGCAGGACCCGTGCTAAGAGGCCTTTACGACTGGACGATGTCCCTTTCCGGGCATCGTCACGCGCTCTGGGTGCTGGCGGCCGTGTCGTTCGTCGAAAGCTCCTTCTTTCCGATCCCGCCCGACGTGCTGATGATCCCGATGATCATTGCCACCCCCCACCGCGCCTTTCTAATCGCCGGTGTGTGCATGGTGGCCTCCGTGCTCGGCGGGCTGGCCGGATACGGCATCGGCTTTTTCTTCTATGAACAGATCGGCGCACCCATTCTCGAAAGCCTCGGCAAGGCCGAGGCGATGGCCGCGTTCAACGAGCGCTTCAACGATTTCGGCTTCTGGGCGGTGCTTGGGGCCGGGCTGACGCCCTTTCCCTACAAGGTGATCACGATCATGTCCGGCTGGACAGCCATGCCCTTGGGAACCTTCATCGTCACCTCCATCGTTGCGCGTGGGATGCGGTTCTTTCTGGTCGCCTGGCTGCTGTGGCGCTTCGGGGAACCGATCCGTGACTTCATCGAACGCCGTCTCGGCCTTATGTTCACCGTGTTCTGCGTGCTGCTGTTCGGCGGCTTCCTAGTTCTGAGGCTCCTATGAGCGATACGACGCTTTCTCCTGCCCTGCCCTCGCGCCGGGCGCTCATCTGGCTGGCCGGCGCAGGATCGCTGGGCCTGCTGCTCTCGGCCTGGTTCTATCAATACGTGATCGGGCTGGCGCCCTGCGCGATGTGCTACTGGCAGCGCTGGCCGCATATTGCGGCCATCGTCATCGCCGTGCTCGCCGCGGCCCGGTTGCCCTGGGGCGTCGCCTTCGGCCTCGCGCTCGCCGGTGGCTTCGCCGCCGCGACAAGCGCGGGCATCGGGGTTTACCATTCCGGCGTGGAGCGCGGCTGGTGGGAGGGCCCGGCCTCCTGCACGAGCGGCGGGGCGGGGCTTGCCGGGCTCAGCGGCGCCGATCTGCTGGACCCGGCCGCCGCGGCACCGATCGTGCTGTGCGACGAGATCTCGTGGCAGTTCCTCGGGCTGACCATGGCGAACTACAACGTGCTGATCTCGCTGGGGATCGCGGGCGTCTGGGGCCTGGCCGCCTGGCGCGCGGGGATGGAGCGCTGAGAGGACCTGCGCACCGATTGACCTGAGCTGGCGCGGGACACGCTCGGCCGCCGGGTGACGCTAAAAGGCATCGGTGCACCCCACAGACACGGGCCCCAGAAACGCCCCCGTCGCGCGGGCCGCACGCATCGCGCCAAAGAATGGCTTGGATCGCACCCCCCTAGGCGCCACACTGAGCGGGACCTGTCCGCTCAACCGCCCGGAACAGCCGCGCCATGGAAGCCGAAGAGATCGACGACCTGAAAGCCATGATCCCCGTCGCCCGCAAGCGCGACGTGAGCTTTGGCCTGTGCATGGGCAAGTCGCCCGAGGCGCTCGGCCTGTTCATGCACCGCGTCAAGACGCCGGACTTTCTGCGCCGGAAGGTCAAGCGGATCGACGGCGTCGTGCCCGCGAAAAGTACGCTCGGCACGGTGCGGTGCAAGGGCCGCAAGCTCATGCTCACCTGTCACGAGGAACCGCCCCCGAACCTGCTGCGGCAACTGAAGAAATTCTTCATCGGGATCGACATGCCGATGAAGGTCATCCTGCTCGATGCCAGCGGATCGGTCATCGAGAAAGACGACGACGAGGACGACGCTGAAGAGAGCAGCGCCCCAACCGCCCGCGCGGAGGCGTTCGACGATCTGCGCCGGGTCAACGATGGCTGGATCGAAGAGGACGGGCTGAACCGTGCCATGGGGCGCTGGCGCAAGGCGCAGCGTCTCGTCGGACCGCGGATCGTTGCCTACGCGCGCGGCAGGACGCCGGATGCCGCGAGCATCGGGCAAGCCTGGGCGCGGGCGCAGGACCTGGGCGACCGGGTCGGTGACCCGGAGGGCGCCTACAGGATGCTGGAACGGATCGTCGGCCGGATCAAACAGGCGAAAGCCAGCCCAGAGGCACCGGAAGGTCCCTCGGACGGGGACGCGTTGTCTGCCTTCAAGGCGGCAGCACGGCGTGCGCGGCGCCGGATCGATGCCGGGGACGCCTCCGGCACTCTGCGTCAGGCGCTGATCGACGCGGTGCAGACGGCGCATCGGGGCGATCCGGAGGGCGCGCTTGAGTTACTGGAGGCCGCAGCCCGCCGGCAGAAGGCCGAGGGCTAGCGTGACGGGGCCCGCATGCCCCGTTTCCGCGCCGCAGGGTTCGGGCGCGCAATGTCTGACGCCTAGTGCAGCGTGAACTCCCCCACCACGTTGCGCCACGCGCCGGCCCCGATCATCTTGCGATGCGTGAAGCGGACGGAGTGCAACGGGCCCTCGATCTCGGCGCGCCAATAGTCGATGAAGCCAAAGAGCTTGGGGTGATCCGGCGCAAGATCGTAGTCTTGCCAGATGAAAGTGTTGAGAACGTTCTGATAATCCGGCATCCGGTAGAACAGCTCGGCGGTCGTCAGACCATACCCTTTAAGCATCAGTTCGGTCTCGGATTCCTGCATACGGCACCTCCGTTTCCACGATTCCCAGAAAAATGATGCGCAGCGGATCTTAAAGATCAACAAAAACAGAGTGTTGTCACTCTAAGTTGAGTGCTGCCAGTGACATATGCGCCTTTCCATTGCGGCCCATATGGGTGATCGGATAGAAGAAAAGCCAAGATATAGCGCCATGCGTCAAATACAGGCAGCCGAATGACAGACACGCCGGAGCCCCCTGAGACAGACGACGAAGATCGCCCCGAACGGCCCGTGCCGAGCGGGCCGACGGTCTCGATCGCCGACGAGATGAAGTCGAGCTATCTCGACTATGCGATGTCGGTCATCGTCAGCCGTGCGATCCCGGATCTGCGCGACGGGCTGAAGCCGGTGCACCGGCGCATCCTCTATGCGATGCACGAAACCGGCAACAGCCACGACAAGGCGTATCGTAAATCCGCCCGTCCGGTGGGCGACGTCATGGGCAAGTATCACCCCCATGGCGACGGCGCGATCTACGACGCGCTGGTGCGGATGGCGCAGGACTTTTCGATGTCGCTGCCCTTGCTCGACGGTCAGGGTAATTTCGGCTCGATGGACGGCGATAACCCCGCCGCCATGCGCTATACCGAGGTGCGGATGGACAAGCCCGCCGCGTCGCTCCTCGCCGATATCGAGAAGGACACGGTCGACTTTCAGGACAATTACGACGGCAAGGATCAGGAGCCGACGGTCCTGCCCGCGCGCTTCCCCAATATGCTGGTCAACGGCGCGGGCGGCATCGCGGTGGGGATGGCGACGAACATCCCGCCGCACAATCTGGGCGAGGTCGTCGACGCCACGCTGGCGCTGATCGAGGAGCCGGACCTGTCGACCGAGCAGTTGATGGAGCATGTCCAGGGGCCGGACTTTCCGACCGGCGGGGTGATCCTGGGCCGGTCCGGCATCCGCAAGGCGTATCTGGAGGGGCGCGGTTCGGTCATCGTGCGCGCCAAGGTCCGAATCGAGGAGATCCGCAAGGACCGCCACGCCATCATCCTCGACGAGATCCCCTATCAGGTGAACAAGGCCTCGATGATCTAGAAGATCGCGGATCTGGTACGCGAGAATAAGCTCGAAGGCATCGCCCATGTGCTGGACGAGCGCGACCGTGTGGGCGTGCGCGTCGTGATCGAGCTGAAGCGCGATGCGACGCCCGAGGTGGTGCTGAACCAGTTGTGGCGCTTCACGCCGATGCAGACGTCTTTCGGCTGCAACATGCTGGCGCTGAACGGCGGCCGCCCCGAACAGCTGACCTTGCGCGATTTCCTGACGTTTTTCATCTCGTTCCGGGAAGAAGTTGTTGCGCGGCGCACGGCCTACGAGCTGCGCAAGGCGCGCGAGCGGGCGCATATCCTGTGCGGCCTGGCCGTCGCCGTGTCGAATGTCGACGAGGTCGTCCGCACGATCCGAACCTCCGCCGATGCCGCCGAGGCGCGCGAACGCCTGATGGACCGGCGCTGGCCCGCGGCAGAGATTGCGCCCTTCATCCGCCTGATCGACGACCCGACCCATACGATCAACGAGGACGGCACCTATAATCTGTCCGAGGTTCAGGCCCGCGCCATCCTCGACCTGCGCCTGCAGCGCCTGACCCAGCTCGGCGTGCAGGAGGTGACGGACGAGTTGGAGGAGCTCGCCGGCAAGATCACCGACTACCTCGATATTCTGCGCTCCCGCGAGCGGATCATGGCGATCATCTCCGACGAGCTGCGCGAGGTGCGCGCGCAGTTCGCCGTCGACCGGCGCACGGCCATCGAAGACTGGTCGGGCGATATGGAGGACGAAGACCTTATCGAGCGCGAGGATATGGTCGTCACCGTCACCCAGTCCGGCTACATCAAGCGCACGCCGCTGTCGGATTACCGGGCGCAGAAGCGCGGCGGCAAAGGCCTGTCGGGCGGCGATCTGAAGGATGACGATGTCGTTACCTCGCTCTTCGTGGCCAACACCCACACGCCGCTCTTGTTCTTCACCACCTCCGGCATGGTCTACAAGCTGAAGACGTGGCGCCTGCCCCAGGGCGGGCGCACCACCCGCGGCAAGGCCATCGTCAACATCCTGCCGATCCCGACGGGCACCGGCATCGCCGCCATCATGCCCGTGGACCGGGATGAGGAGGATTGGGGCGACCTGCAGATCGTCTTCGCCACCTCGGCGGGCGATGTGCGCCGCAACCGCCTGTCGGACTTCACCAATGTCATGCGCAACGGCAAGATCGCGATGAAGCTGCCGGAGGACGAGGATGTGAGCCTCGTCAACGCGCGCATCGCCTCCGAAGACGACGATGTGATGCTGGTGACGGCGCAGGGCCGCGCGATCCGCTTCCGCACCACCGATGTCCGCGTGTTCCAGAGCCGCGAATCGACCGGCGTGCGCGGCATCCGCCTGGCCGAGGGCGACCGGGTGGTGTCGATGGCCGTCATCCGCCATTTCGAGGCCAGCCCCGAGGCCCGCGCTGCCTATCTCAAGATGCGCCGCGCCATGGCGGGCCTGTCGGACGAGGCCGAGCAGGAGACGGATGAGGACGAAGCCACCGCAACCGCCGACAGTTTCAGCCCCGAGGATTACGCGCGCATGTCGGCGGCGGAAGATCTGATCCTGACGATCACCTCGTCGGGGACGGGCAAAGTGTCGTCCTCCCACGATTATCCGGTGCGCGGCCGCGGCGGCCAGGGCGTGCGGGCGATGAATGCGGCGATGCGGGGCGGCCCGCTCGTGGCCTGTTTCCCGGTCGAGGCGGACGATCAGATCATGCTCGCCACCAGCACCGGCCAATCCATCCGCTGCCCGGTCGACGGCATCTCTTTCCGGTCCCGCGGCGCGGGCGGCGTGAAGGTCTTCAACACCGCGCCGGGCGAACAGGTCGTCTCGGTGGCCTATATCGCGGAGCAGGCCGACGACGAGCCGGAAGAGGCGGATCCGTCCGGCTGAGGCCGCGCACATGGCATTCGGGCCCGCCCTCGATCGCCTCGTCGCCCAGTATCTTTCGGCCTATGCGCGGCACGACGCGGCGGCCTGCGCCGCGCTCTTCACGGAAAACGCGCGGCTCGATCACCCCTATGGCACCCCGGGGCTGGGCCGGCCCGGGATCGCGCGGCTTCACGACGAATGGTTCGCCGAGGAAGAGCGCAACAAGAAGATGTGGGTGGTGGAGGCCGAGGCGGCCGGGCCGCTCGGCCACGCTTTGCTGGGATGGTCCGCCGAGGTCGGCCCGCCGAACGCTCAACCGCCCGAGTTTCTCTCGGGCGTCAGCCTGTGCCTGTTGCGGGCGGAGGGCACCGGGTGGCTGATCCACCGGCTCGCCCTTGTCCCCGCGCCCGGCTCGTAGCCCGCAAAGGGCTTCTTAACCACCTCTACGCTTGACGGGGCGCGGCCCCTAGAAGCCGATGGTCAGGGCGATCTCCCCCACGACCTGGCCTTCGGATTGGCCCTCGAACTCCTCGGACAGCCAGGTCAGACCGCCCTGGACAGACCAGCTCTGACCCGCCCACATCAGCCCGGCACGGGCGCGGCTGCGCACATTCTCTGGCCTGGGAAACGTATCGTTGTCCGGCAGGTAGACCGAGCTGGCGACGGAGGCGATGTCGGCCCCGAGCGACCAACCGAAGCCTGTCGCAGCGCCGCGCGTCCCCTCGACGAGCTGACCTGTGGTGACGTCGCGGATCAGCAGGCCGCCGGAGGCGAAGCTGCCCCCCACCAGATCGACCCCGATCCGCGCGAACGTCTCGTCTCCGACCCGGGCGGAGGCGAAGGGCCTTGCCGAGACCGAGGCGCCGAGCGGAAACGCCCGGGCCGCTTCGCCGCTGACCACAAGATAGCTGGCGTCCCCGATCTGGGTTTCGGCGGCTTTGCTCGGATCGGGCAAGGACATCGATTCGTGCAGGTTGGCCTGCAACTCGTCGAGGCCCGTCTGCGGGCCGGTTAAGACGAGATCCGCGCCCAGCCGGTAATCGAGCCCGGATTGGCGGAAATAGGAATGCACCCCGAAGGACAGCGTGCCGGCATAGGGCCTGTCGCCCTCCTCGGGGTTGTCGAGGCTCTCGGGCGCCAGAATCTCGCCCCGGAAGCGAAACTCCAGCACGTCGCCGAAGCCGACCGGGTCCGCCCCTGTCCAGCCGGTGCCGTGGACGCCGTGGATCGAGATCGCACCGGTGCGCCAACGGTCGAGGATGTCGCCGAATCCGAAATCGTCGTTGGCACCAAGGAAAGTCAGCCCCAGCCAGGAGCGCTGCGCATCGGCCATGGCCGGCGTGGCGGCGCTTGCCGCCAGGGCGACACAGATCGCGCCAAAGAGAGGGGCGCCGGTGCGCCGGGCGCGCGGGGTCGAACGATGCGGATGCGTCATGAAACTCTCGGGATGCCGGTTGTTGCGCCAGCCATCGCAAAGCTGCGGCGGCAGAGCAAGCGCCCCTAGCGCAATTCCGCCGCGGCGAGGATCGGACCGTGGCCCGTTTCCTGCACGATCACCACAGCCGGCTGATCGCCGGGCACATCCAGCCGCAGGGAAAGCGGGGTGTCGACGGTCCACTCCGCCACGACATCCCAGGCGGTGACGATGTTGGCATAGCTGAGCGTCCGGCCGGCATTCTCGCCCCGCAGAATCTCGACGCGGCCCTCCGGCTTGTAGCGCACGAGCTGCACGACGAGTTCGGCGGTGGCTTGTGTCAGGGCGCGCGCCTCGATCTGCAGAACCTCGCCCGTCCGCTCGGCGGTGAGGGCGATCTGCGGCGGCGCGGCGCGTTGTTCTTCCACCGCATTCACGACGGCCATCGCCTTGGCCCCCACGACGCGCGCGCGCCCCTCGACGATGATCTGCGGGGTGTAGATCATGCGCTCGCCGGAGGCCCGGGCATAGGCCTTCTGCCGCACGGTGTGCTCGGGCCGGGCAAAGCTGTCCTTCCAGCCGATGTAATCCCAGTAGTCGACGTGAAGCGCGAGCGCGATCACGCCCTCTTCCTGGGCAAGGTCCCGCAGGAGCTGATCAGCCGGCGGGCAGGACGAGCACCCTTGAGAGGTGAAGAGCTCGACCACGACAGGCGAGCGCTCGGCCCCTTCCGAGCTGGTCTGGGCCGTGGCGGATCCCAGACTGGCGGCCGTCGCCAGCGCAGAGGCGGCGACCAGCCGCGCGACACTCCTACCCATTCCCCTGATCCCCATGCGGTCCGATCCTCGCGTTGCCTGAGCTTCGCTTCTATCCCTACGTCCTCGCCACGCCCAATCAACGAATTGCGAGAGCCTGTAGTAAAATGGGGGATAAGTTAGCCCCGCGTGATGCTGTACACGATGGTATACAGACCTACACAGAAGCGTGTTTTTCCCTTGCAGCACAGGCGATGAGGGGGCAGATCCCCCTCAATGTCACAGGTCGCAATCCTAAGGAGGCCACCCATGTCCATCACCGTCGGTCACGACACCGCTAAGACGCGCCGCAACCTGACTGCGGGCGGAACAGCCTACGCCTATTACTCCATTCCGGCCGCCGAGGAGGCTGGGCTCGGCACGTTCTCGCGCCTGCCGGCGGCGCTGAAAGTGGTGCTGGAGAACATGCTGCGGTTCGAGGATGGCGGACGGACGGTGTCGCTCGACGATATCAAGGCGTTCTCCGACTGGGCCGATCAGGGTGGCCAGAACCCGCGCGAGATCGCCTATCGCCCGGCCCGCGTGCTGATGCAGGACTTTACCGGCGTGCCCGCGGTCGTCGATCTGGCAGCAATGCGCGACGGGATCGTGTCGCTGGGCGGGGACGCGGAAAAGATCAACCCGCTGAACCCCGTCGATCTGGTGATCGACCATTCGGTGATGATCGACGAGTTCGGCAACCCCCGCGCGTTCCAGATGAACGTGGACCGGGAGTATGAGCGCAATATGGAGC
>JBCDGG010000163.1:0-10546 GCA_038757905.1 Pseudomonadota bacterium
CCTCCGACGGCGCCCGCCGCACCGAACGCCCCAACCCAGAAACCACCCCCCCCAACACCGGCTACCCCGACACCGACTTCCCCGACACCGGCCCCCCCCCCAACCGCCTCGACGCCCACCGAAAAGAAATCCAAAAAACAACAGCCTCACCACAAAAACTCAAACAAACAATCAGTAGGAGCTGAAGGACCGTCCACGGGAGCAGAACAATCGCTTGGCCCGGTCCGCCGGGCGGGTGGCCGGGACACGAGCCGCTGCTTTGCTACGGACACTCTTTAGTGGCCCTCTGTTGGGCTTAGGCGCTTTGGGCGTGGCGGGGCTTTCCTGAAAATCTCTTAGAAGCAAGATGTTGCCCCGGGGTTCGGCGCGACGTCGGGTCGCCGCTTCCGTTGTCTCGGGCGGAAACATGGGCGTTTGATCTGAGATGTCTCGTGCCGCCTAAAGCACGAGAAACGGGCGGATTGCTGTCGCGACACGGTGGGCGATAGGCGCTGATTGGCCGATACGCCCCCCTGGCATTCATTGCCGGGAAACGAATTAAGGTTAAAGTGTGGCCATGTTGTGTGCCCTCTTTGACCATGTCGCCCGCCCCCTCCTTATTGCCGCCACACTTCTGGTCGGAGGCGTGGTGCTTGCGGACCCGGCACCCGTGGCCCTTGCGCCCGACACTGCGGGCGAGTTGCAGCCTGATCCGACGGGCAGTTCTGCCGATCGCGTGGCGGCGGCAAGCCGCGTGAGGGTCGTCGCGCAGAGCTTCCATAGCGCCGCATGTCTCGTCCATGCGGAGATCATGCCGGACGCCGGGCGGGAGGCGCTGATCTCGGCGCGACGCGAAATGGCGCATCTTCTGGATGCTCTGGAACACGGCAACCCGAGGATGGGGTTTGATGGGGCCGAGACGCGGCGAAAGACCGTGCGGAAGCTGCACGATGTGCGGGCCATGTGGGAGGGGATGCGGCGATCCGTAAACGGGCTCATCCAGGACAGTGCGGACAGCGCGGCCTTGGCGGAAATGGCGCTCTTCGAAGGCATCCTGAACGAGACGGCGTTCCAATTGCAAACCGAGGTCTCGGGTCAGTACTCCCATCCTTTCGAGCTGTTGCAGTCCGATGCGCTGGCGATCGAACTTGCCGCGCGGCAGGCGCTTTGGGCAGAGCAAATCACGCACAGTGCCTGCACGACGTGGCGCACGAACGGCGACTCCGCCGCCCTGACGGAGGCGATGGCCAGGCTGTCATTCGGCCTTGCAGCACTGGAGGAGGGGCAGCCGGCGCTCGGTCTTGCTCCGGCGCCGACGCCACAGATCGGCGCAGAACTCGCCGCGCTGCGCGCCGACTGGGCGCGGATCGAGTTGGATGTCGCGCGGGCGGTGTCGGGCAGCGCGACCCAAGAAGAGCTTCGCGCCACTTTCGCGTCCCTGTCGACCCTGTCGGCGCGGTTGCAGGCGGTGGCGGCCGGCTACGCCGATGTCGCCAGATCCCGAACCTGATCGGGTCGGCGCGCGGCCAGGGAGGGCGCGGATCGCCGTGGCGGGCCGGGGCAGGCGGGCGGCAAGGTGCTGGAGGGCGGGGCTTCAAACTTCTGCATGATGACAGAACGCGTGAAGGCGATGCCAAACGCCTTTTGGTGGATGTCGGACCTGGGACGGTCACGTTGGAATGCACGTGGTATGGGCGCCGGGGTTTTCAGTGCGCACGTATGGTACAGCGCCGAGAAGCGCGCGGTGAGAGATCCGGATGGTTTCGGGGTGGCCCCTTTTGCACGGCGGCTCAACCGGCCAGCTCTGCAAGCAGCGACACGGTCGCCTGCGGCGCGCAGATGGCGGCGAACGGTGCACGCGCTTCAAGGCGCGGTCCGCCCAAGGCGCCCTTCCTGCTCTTCGACCAGGCAGTCACTGGCTCACGACACGCTTGGAACCGAGAGGGAACGCGGTTCAAAGCAGGCAGCACCTGGGGACAGTCCGATCCGCTCTGACGTCACTGTTTCTGATTTGAACCCCTCCGACACAAGCCCAAAAAGAGGCGATGAAATTGTCCATAATCGGACAGCAATCGGATCGGGCCCCCTGCATTGGTGCTGTTTTCGGGAGCGCTGATGCCAATCCGGAGACAATCCGCAGGCAGTATCTTGTGTGATGCACTACAGAAAAACACAATATGTGCCCCACTCCATCGACGCGCTGAAGCTTGCCATCTCCGGCGCCTGGCCGCCCCCCAATTCGGGGCATTTGTCTTAAATCGGTCTCACTGATTGCCAAATGCGCTGGTCTTTTCTCCCCCGAGCCGAGGCGATGCCTGGTTCGCCGGAGGTGCATCGAGCACGAACATTTTCCCTCCTCCGGCAGGAAACTGTTAACGGAGGTCGCAATGACTTTTGGAAATCTGAAGCGGGGTACCGCGCTCTCCCGTATGGCGGTGATCGCAGCCCTCGGCCTGGCATCTACCGGTGCTCTGGCCAGTGAAGTGTCGCTGAAGTCCTCAGACGGCACCGTGAACCTGACCGGCGAGTTCGTCGACTTTGTCGACGATAACTACATCATCCGGACCGCACTCGGCGAGTTGCGGATCTCGGCCGCCCGTGTGCGCTGCGAAGGCGCCGCGTGTCCGACCTTTGAAACCGCGACCGCGGACGTCAAGTTCGCAGGATCCGACACGATCGGCTCGGGCTTGATGCCGCTCCTGCTGGCCGGTTACGCCTCGTCCCAGGACGCGGAAGCCTCGGTCACCGCGACGGCCAATGCGGGCGAGATCGTCGCGACGCTCGTCGGAGATGGCGGCTTCGGCGACGAGCTTGGGTCCTACCTTGTGTCGTCCACCTCGTCGGGCGACGCGTTCGAGAGCCTGCTGAACTCCGAGGCTCAGCTCGGCATGTCGGCCCGCCGCATCACGCCGAACGAAGCGCGCGCCCTGCGCGATTCCGGTGCCGGCAACATGGTGAGCCCGAGCCAGGAGCACATCATCGCGGCAGACTCCGTGGTGGTGATCACGAACCCGGGCAATCCTGTCGATCAGCTGACTCTGGAGCAGGTCGCGGGCATCTACAGCGGCCAGATTTCCAACTGGTCCGAGCTGGGCGGCCCGGACGCACCGATCAAGGTGATCAACCGCGACAGCGAGACCGGCACCTACGAGACGTTCTACGGCAACATCTTCGGCGGCGACGCCCAGGCCATCGCGCCCATCGGCGAGGTCGCCGAGGACAACAACCAGATGGCGTCGATGGTCAACGCGGACGAAAACGCTATCGGGTTCGTCGGCTATGCCTTCCAGCGCGGTGCAAAGCCCGTCTCGCTCGTCAACTCCTGCGGCATCGTCACGACGCCGGATGCGTTCTCGGCCAAGACGGAGGAGTACCAGCTTCAGCGTCGTCTCTACATCTACACGCGTGAGGACACGGCGGATGATGCGACGGACACGTTCATCGACTATGCCACCTCGGCGGACGCCGACAACGTGATCGCAAAGGCTGGCTTCATCAACCTGGGCATCGCGACGCAAGAGATGTCGATGGACAGCCCGCGCGCCATGACGCTGCTGAACGCAGAGGTCGACGCCTACGAAGGCAACATCATCCGCGAAAAGCTGCGCATGATGGTGAACTATGACCGTCTGTCGACGACCTTCCGGTTCCGCACCGGGTCTTCGAAGCTCGATGAGCGCGGCCGGATCGATATGGCCCGCCTGACCGATTACCTGGAGGGGATGCCCGAGGGCACGTCGATCCGTCTTGTCGGGTTCACCGACAGCGTCGGCGCCTTCGACAGCAACCTTGCCCTGTCCATCGCGCGGGCCGAGCAGGTGATGGCGGAGCTGCGCGGCTTCGCGGGCGATCGGCTGGCGAACGTGTCCTTCGACGCAACCGGCTTCGGTGAAGTGGCGCCGACGGCGTGCAACACCGACGACCGCGGCAAGTCGATCAACCGCCGCGTGGAAGTGTGGATCGAAAGCGGGTCCGCCTCCTGATCGGCGCGTACCGACACCTATCGAAACCTGACCATTGCAGCGGGCCCCTCGGGGCCCGCTGTTTCTTTTGAGAAGGGGCACGCGGGGGCGGGCCGGTCTGCCGCTGGGCGGCGCGCGCGCCCAGCACGTTGTCGACGCCGAACAGGAGTGGCCGCCGCTGCGGCATGGCGAACGGAACAGTAGCTGGCGCAGTCTCCGCCGGTTCCTGCAGGACGCCGAGCGCCATCTTTGAACGCGAGAATCCCGGCGCCGGGCCGGACCAGGTTGCGCGATTCGCGGCGCCCTGCGCCTGAAGCTTCCGGTGCTCAAGCGAAAGACGATCCGCACGGCCCCTTCGTGCCTCGACATGGGCGGCCGAGGCCTGTCCCGTCGGGCACAAGTGCCCAAAGTCGGAGCTTCTGAGGAGGACGTGACGCGAACCAAAGGGGAGCGCACTTGGTTGCGGTGGGCTCGGAAAACTTGTTATCTTTCAAATACTAAAGGCCCCCTCGCGCCAGCGCCGACGCCCCGCTGTTTGGTTGGTCCGTCGCTGATCGAGAGGCGCCTAGACGGTGCGCGTCAGATCCTGCCCCAAGACCGGCCCCGTTCTCCACAAAAAAGGTCCCTTTCGACTAAAACGCGTCTCATTGTTTACCAGATTCACTTTTAGGCACGGATCATCTTCAGGTGCCAACCCCGCGAACAGCGGAAGCACATAACCATTTTTGGGAGCCGTCCGATGACCTTCACGACCCCGAAACCTTCGAGGTTTGCCACCGCTGCCGCTCTTGCCATGATGTGTGCTTTGCCAGCTTCGGCGGCGCAAGACTTCGAGTTCGATGGCAGCAAGGTCCGGGTGAACCTGTCGAACAAGCTGACGATGCTGACCCAGCAGGTCGGTGCGGCGGGCTGCAACCTGAATGCCGGCATCAATGTCGAGACCGCCCGCGCGGAGTTGGAGAGCGCCCGGCGCGACTTCGATACTATTCTGCTGGCCCTCTGGAACGGCGATCCTGCGCTTGGCATCCCCTCGCACGAGCAGCACTCCGTCGTGGTGAAGTCGCTCAAGCAGGTCGAGAACATCTGGGAACCGGTCGGCGCCGCGGCGGCCGACATGCTGGATGGCAACAACATCGAAGGCGCGTCGGCCACGATCGCGGCGTCCGACGAGGCGCTTCTGGAGGCGACGACGATCCTCGCCTCGGACATTCTCAACATCTATTCCAATCCGCACGAGATGACGCAGAGCGATGCGCTCGCGCTCAACTTCTCCGGGCGTCAGCGGATGCTGACCTACAAGATCTCCAAGACGTTGTGCGGCATGGCGACGGGCGAAATGGCCTATGGCGATACCGACGCGCTGGCAGAGTTCTCCAACCTCTACGAGCTGACGCTGAACGCGTTGAAGTCGGGCATGCCCGAGGCAGGCGTCAACCCGCCGCCGAACGCGGTGATCGAACAGGAACTGTCCGCCGTCGCCGACGATTGGGCGCAGATCAAGCCCGCCGTCGCGACGGCCATGCAGACGAACGCCGCCGATGCCGACAAGATCGGTGCCTTCAGCGCCTATGCCAAAGGCAACGTGCTGGACATGAACAACGTGGTGACGCTCTACATGCTCGCCGCGCCGGACAGCGAGGACGTCTACCTCGTCGCGCTAGAGGAGTATGCCCGCGAGGAGCTGGGCAAGTGGCTCGAACAGCCCGCCCTGATCGACGCCGTCCGTGCACAAAACCGCAAGCACGACAGCCTTGTCCAAGGCGATATTGACGCCCTGGATCTGCAGTGGCGTGCCGAAGCCAAGGCCGGCGGCGGCGATCTGATCGACCGGCTGCTCGCCGGCCCGGCCTCCGCCATGCTGCGCGACCGCCAGAACGCGACCGCCGGGTTCGTGACAGAGGTCTTCGCGATGGACAACAAGGGCCTGAACGTGGCGCAGTCGGTTGCCACGTCGGATTACTGGCAGGGCGACGAGGCCAAGTGGAAGGAGACCTACGGCAACGGGTCCGGCGCGACCCACATCTCCGAGGTCGAGTTCGACGACAGCACGGGCGCGTACCAGACGCAGGTGTCGCTGCCCCTGCACGACCCCGACACGGGCGAACTGATCGGTGCGATCACCTTCGGGATCAACGTGCAGTCCCTGCTCTGATCTCGTTCCCTTCGAATGGCGGGCGGCGGTTCTTCGGGGCCGCCGCTTTCCCGTTTGACCGGGCCTGCCTCAGCTCCGCATGCGCAGGCTTCGGGGATCGGCGGTGACCCAGAGTGCGGCGCCGACGACCAGCACCGCCCCGACGGCGAAGCCGGCGCCGGGCACTTCGGCAAAGACGATCCATCCCAATCCGACTGACAGCACAAGGCTGAGATAGCTGAGCACCGACAGGAAGCCCGCCGTGCCAAAGTAATGCGCCCGGAGGAAGCAGACCTGGGCCACCTGGGCGAAGACGCCCACAAGGACCAGCGGCAGCACATGCTCAGTTTGCACGGGCACCCAGGTGAGGGCGGCCAGCGGCGCCGAACAGATCGTCAGGCCTGCCGTGTAGAACGTCATCATCACGACGACCGGCGCCGCACGAAGACGGCGCGTGGCGATCACCGTGGCGGAGCCGGAGAACACCACCAGGACCATCGCTGCAAGGCCCCAGCCCCATGGCACCTCGTTCGGGTTGACCGCGATCAGGACGCCCGCAAGGGCCACCGCCGCCGCGAGCCATCGCCGCGCGCCGATGCTTTCGCGCAGGAGCAGCGCCGCCATGACCATGGTGATCACCGGGCGGGTGAAGCTGATCGCGGTGAAGGTCGCAAGCGGGATGCGGGCGATGGCGAAGAAGCTCGCCGTCAGGGTCACCACCGCGAGGCCGACGCGCAGCAGATGCAGCGCAAGGTCCGGCAGGGCCCGGAAGGCCGCCGTGTTCCGCCAGATGAGCGGCACGATCAGGACAAGGCCGACCGCGGCGCGCAGAAACACGACCTGAACGGCGGAGTATTCCGCGCCCAGCCCCTTCACCAGGGCGAGCGAGCAGATGTTCAGCGACATGTCCGCCATGAGCCAGATGCCGCCGCGCAGATTGTCGCGCGGCGGCTCTGCCGTGGCGGTTTCAGCGTCGGGCAATCAGGTTCGCCATCAGCCGGAACGCGCCCGGAACAAGATGCTCCATCTGGTGATGCAGGATGAGGGAGGTGTGCACGTGCCGGCCGGCGCCGATATCGGCCACCAGAAGCGACCCCCGGTGCGGGGCCTCGCCGGGGTCGGCCATTTCCAGAAGCGGCGTGTACGCCGCGTCCCAGGATTTGGCGAAGTAGAGCCCGCGCTCCTTGACCCAGCCGTCCCAGTCCGTCGGGCCGATCACATTGGGTGTCGTCAGCAAGGGATGATCGGACAGCACGCGCACCGGCGCGCTCTCGTCCGTCACGCGCCAGCGCAGCGAGGGTTGCCCGATCTCCAGCCGTTTCGGCGGGATCACGTCCGGGTCCCAATTGTCCCACGGGCGGTGGTACAGCGTCACCAGCGTGCCGCCCGCTTCGATCCAGCGGTGCAGGCGCGGCATCGCCTCGGCCAGTCCCGCCCGGAAGCGCATCGCGAAGATCCCGACGACAATCGCGCCATAGCCTGCGAGCGCGGCTTCGTTCGCCAGATCGCCATCGGACAGGGCGGTAACGTCGGCGCCGAGGGCGGCCAGCCAATGGTCCACGCGGTCGTTGCCGGCGCCGATATAGCCCACGCGCCCCTTGGGCACGGCGGCGTCGATGACCAGAACGCGGAGTTCGGCCGGATGGCTGCGCGCCGTGGGGGCGATATGATCGTAATCGATCCGGCGCACCGTCTCGGCGGGATGCCCATCGAGCTGCAGCGCCATAGTGTTGATGCCATGCACGGCGCCCTCGGGCGCCTGCGCAGTGCCGCTCAGGGCGTCCAGCGTCACCTCCCAGCCCTCCGGCGCCGCCAGCATCGGCCGCGCGCCCGGGGGGCGGAGGCTGCCAAGTTCGAACGACACGCGCCGCGTGGCGGCTTGCAGGTTCAGAACCGCCGCTTCGGGTGTGAGCGCCGCGGAGCGGGGCGGCAGGATCACCGGCGGCGTTTCGAAGGGCAGGCGCACCTCCCACGACGTGCCGGCCGCCGCGAGCGACAGGCAAAGGGCGGGCGCGTCGGGGGCGGCAGGATCGTAGACAGCGCGATAGGGATCGCTGGGAGAGGCATCGTCGGTCAGCGACAGAACGCCGTCTGTTACGTCCCAGCCCGGGGGAACGTCGAAGGTCAGGTCCTCGCTGTCAGCGAGGCCGCTGTCGAGTTCCGCGGTCAGATCCGTCCAGTGGCCCGGAGGCAGGAACACCTCGTCCACCCAGGCGCGGGCTTCCACGCCTAGGGCGAGGCGCAGCACGTGCCCGAGTTGTACTTCCTTCGCCGCGAGACGGTGTGCGATTCTGTCGGCCAGCGCGTCGGGGCACCCCGCGGCGGCCCGGCGCACCGCTTCAAGGGCCTCGAGCGCCCCATCCGCGACACCGCGATTGTCCGGAAACGCCGCGATTGCCGCGTCGATCCCGATCTGAGCGGCGGTCAGATCGGCGGCGATCGCCCCTGCGCCGTCCGCCTCCGCCAAGGCACCGAGGGTGGCCGGCAGACCGGAGGACAGGGCCGTATCGGGCCCGGAGACATGGCTTTCGGCGAGGTGCAGCAGCCAGTCCGCCCCGCTGCCTGGTGGCACCCAGCGGCCCATGCCCTGGGTGCGGTGATAGGCGCGGGACTGCTGGCCGATCCGATTCCAGGACCAGCCGCTGATCGGGTCGGCGCCCGACCCGTCGATGCGCAGCGTGGCGGGCGGGGGCGGCTCGGCATCGTCATAGGCCTGACCCGCACCGGACGTGGCCGGCAGGTAGAGCTTGCCGACCTGCCGGGGCGGCAGGTTCGACGGAAACCCGGGGTCTGACGCGGCGGCGATCACGTGATGTGCGGCCTGGGTCATGGCACGGTGGTGGCCGTGTTGGCCCGGCACGTCGAGGAAGGTCGGGCACAGGATGTCGGGCCGCTCCGTTCGGACGATCTCGACGAACCGGGCCAGCGTCCTGTCGCGCCCCCATCGGGACAGCGTCTCGGAGCCGCTCTTTGAAAACCCGAAATCCGTGATCGGATCCTCTGCGCTGTCCGACAGCCAGTACATGCGCATGTTCAACACATCGCAGGCGCGTTCCATCTCGCGGGTGCGCAGGGCGCCAAGATCCGCGCCCGTCTGCGTGCCGATGTCGTTCTGGCCGCCTTCGCCCCGGGTGGAACAGGCGTAAGAGAGGTTGAGACCGTCGCGGAGCGCCAGCGCGGCGAGCATGCCCGACATCTCGTCGTCGGGATGCGCGCCCGTCTGCATGAAGCGGATCACCGAGGTCAGAGGCCGCAGCGCCCACCACAATTGCAGGATACGGGGTGAGGCGCGGTCGGCCTCCAGGCGTCTCTGATCGGCTGTCGGCATGTCTCCCGCTCCTCCCGCGCCTAAGAATTCATCTGCGTTCCGGCCGAAGCGGCGGGCCTCGCCTGCGCACCTTGTGCGCCGAAACGACTTGCGCGTATCGTTTCCCCATGCGGCCCGTCCGTGCAAGCTCATCGACCGGATCGTCAGAGCCCGGCGACATCCTCAGGGAGACGTGACCATGACATTGAACAAGGTGAGATCGCTCGCTTTATCTTCTGCCATCCCGCTCGCGGCGCTGGCAACCGCCGCGCAGGCCGAGGTGGAGATCGAGTACTGGCAGTACTTCTTCGACGCTCGGGTCGAGGCGATGGAGCAACTGATCGAGACGTTCAACGCGGCCAATGACGGCATCACCGTCACCATGACCCATTTCCCCTATGCCGATTACCGCACCAAGGTTGCCGCGGCGATCCCTGCGGGCGAGGGGCCGGATGTGGTGCAGCTGTTCTACGGCTGGCTGAACGATTACGTCGCCGCCGATCTGATCCAGCCGCTGCCGTCTGATATGTTCCCGGCCGAGACGATCGACGCGGAGTTCTTTCCGATGGTGCAGGCGATGAAGGCGGGCGACCAGTATTGGGCGCTGCCGACCGCCGTGCGCTCGCTGGCGCTCTTTTACAACGAGCGGCTGCTGGAGGAGGCCGGTGTCGAGCCGCCCACCACGCTGGACGAGATGATCGCGGCCGCCGCCGCCATGACCAAGACCGATGCGGCCGGCAACATCACCCAGGTCGGCATCACCGCGGGGATGACGGCGCAAGATCACCATTGGTGGCGCGAGGGGCTGGTGCGTCAGATGGGGGGCGAGCCCTATCTCGAGGATTACCGGACGGTGAACTACAACACGGCCGAGGGCCTGAAGGCGCTGGAGTTCTATACCGACCTCTTCATGGGCGATCCCCCGGTCTCGGCGGTGGGCTTCATGGACGAGCCGCAGGCGGCGTTCAAAGCGGGCCGCGCGGGTATGCATATCGACGGCTCGTTCCGCATCGGTTCGCTGAACAACACCCGCGGGTTGAAATGGGGCGTGACCGAGCTGCCGGCGACGGCGGAGGGCACCCGCTCGAACTACTCCTCCTACTGGGTGAACGCGATCACCACCAAGGCCGAGGGCGAGAAGTACGACGCGGCGGTGAAGTTCATGGA
>JBCDGG010000164.1:0-10538 GCA_038757905.1 Pseudomonadota bacterium
CGACGCTCCGGCCCTGATCGGCCTGGCCCTGATCGTGGCCGGCGTGGCGGTGATCCAGGTCTTCTCCAAGAGCGCCGGACACTGACGCCGGGCGCGCCTGTTCGAGACCCGGACCAGCGGCAATGCATGCCGGTCGCGCCGGGAGCAATCGATCCCCAGTCGTGCACCCCCAGGCCGGCCACGCGGATGAGGCTGCCACACGCCGCGAGACCGCCCGGAGATGCCGCGCCAAACCGCCGCCCGCCACCCTGCACGGGCCTACGCATCCGGGCACGCCCGCGCCCACGGGCAGAGAACCCGCCCCTGGCCGCTTGATGCCGGAGACGCGCAACCCCATAACGGAGGGAACGCTCCCCTAGCTGCCGCGGACCATGGACTCCCCCCAAACCGTTCTCGATTTCGCCTTCTGGATCACCTCGGGCTCGATCCTGCTGCTGCTCGTCTGCTCGGGCTTCTTCTCGGGCTCCGAAACCGCGCTCACCGCCGCCTCCCGCGGCAAGCTGCGCACCATGGCCGACAAGGGCCAGCGCAGCGCGGGCGTCGCGCTCAACCTCAAGGAGGACAATGAGCGCCTGATCGGCGGCATCCTTCTGGGTAACAACCTCGCCAACATCCTCGCCACCTCGCTGGCGACGGCGATGTTCACCCGGCTGCTCGGCGACAGCGGCGTCGCGGCCGCGACGCTCGTCATGACGCTGCTCGTTCTGATCTTCGCCGAGGTGCTGCCCAAGACCTATGCCATCACCGACCCCGAATCGAGCGCGGCCCGCGCCGCGCCCCTGGTCAAGATCGTCATCGGCGTGCTGTCGCCCGCGGTGGCCGCCGTCCGCGTGATCGTGCGCGGCGTGCTGCGGATCTTCGGGCTGCGGATCGACCCGGGCGATCAGATGCTCAGCGTGCGGGAAGAGATCGTCGGCGCGCTCCAGATCGGCCACGCCGAGGGCGCGGTCGAGAAGGAAGACCGCGACCGCCTGCTCGGCGCGCTCGACCTCGGCGACCGTACCGTGGAAGAGATCATGCTCCACCGCTCGAAAATTGAGATGATCGATGCCGACGCCGCGCCTCAAGCCATCCTGAGTCAGGCGCTCGCCTCGCCGCACACCCGCCTGCCGGTCTACCGGGGGGATCCCGAAAACATCGTCGGCGTCGTTCACGCCAAGGACCTGCTCCGCGGGATGGACCGGCTGATGCGCATCGCGGAGGCGGAATCCGACGGGCTCGACGCGCTGGACGGATTCCGCGTGCTCGATGTCGCGATGGAACCCTACTTCGTGCCCGAGACGACAACGCTCGACGATCAGATGCGCGAGTTCCTGCGCCGCCACACCCATTTCGCGCTTGTGGTCGACGAATACGGCGCCCTGCAGGGCCTGATCACGCTGGAGGATATCCTGGAGGAAATCGTCGGCGAGATCACCGACGAGTTCGACGTGGATTCCGAGCATCCGGTGCGCCGCTCCGAGTCGGGCGACTACCTCGTCGATGGCGCCATGACGATCCGCGATCTCAACCGCGCCTGCGACTGGTCGCTTCCAGATCAGGAAGCCAACACCGTGGCGGGCCTCGTCATCCACGAGGCACAGACGATCCCGACCCAGGGCCAGGTGTTCAGCTTCCATGGCTTCCGGTTCGAGGTGGTGGCACGGCAGGCAAACCGGCTGACCCGGCTGCGCATCCGCCCGCTATAGCCGCACAGGGGGCTGCACAAGAGGGGCCGCATTGGGGCCCGCCTGAGCCGCCTCCGATCCTGCCCGCCAGGTCGCTTCTGGCCAGCAGCCCATCGTGCTAGCAGGTCCCAGCGCCAGAAAAGGCTCTGTATGCCCCGGACGATCGCTCTCCTCACCCTCCAGACCGCCCTGCGCGTCGCGCTATGCGGGCTGACTGGGCTCGTCCTGTTCCAACCCGGCGACATGCGCGCCGAGGCCCAGCAATCGCTGGCCGTCGATACGATGCGCGACACCACCAGCGCAGACGCAGCCGGGATCGGGTTCCGCAACGGCTCCTTCGTCCTCGCGCCGATCCCTCTGTCGAACCCGACCCTCGGATCCGGGCTGATCCTCGGCGCGGGATACTTGTTCAGCGTCGATGCCGCGTCCGACGCCTCCCATCTCGCGCTGGGGGCCATGCGCACCGACAATGGCAGCACGGCCTACGGCGCCAGCGTCAGCCTGTCCTTCGCCGAGAACCGCTGGGCCCTTGGCACCACCTTCGGCCGCGCCGATCTGAACTACGATCTGTCCGGTCCGGGGGTGCTGAGCTTCCTCGACCTGCCCGTCAGCCAATCCGGCGATCTCGTCAGCGTCACCCTGGATTACCGCCTGTCGGACCGGATCAAACTCGGGTTCGAGGCCACCTGGCTCAGCACCACCGTCCAAACCGACGGCGTTGCGCTCGGCGGCTTCCCGGTCCTGCCGGGCTTCGGCATCGACGTCGAGCAGGTCATCGCCGGGCCGACCCTGGAATGGGACACGCTCGATGACGCGATCTATCCGACCTCCGGAACCAACGCAAAGCTCTGGGCGCAGCGCGGCGTCGGGCTCGACGGGTTCGATGCCGAGTTCTGGAAATACGTGCTGCAGGCCAAGGCCTTCGCGCCCCTTGGCGCGCGCGGGGTCGTTGGCGGCTCGGTCACGGCCTGCGAGGTCGATGGCGAGGCCCCGTTCTTCAACCTGTGCGCCATTGGGTTGACGGACGGGCTGCGCGGCTACGCGATCGGCCGCTTCTTCGGCCCCACGCTTCTCTCCGGCCAGATCGAATACCGCGCCCGCTTCACTGACCGTATCGGCGGCGTCGCCTTCGCCGGCGCCAGCGGCGTCGCCCCGGACTTCGAGGCGCTGGATGCGGCCCGCTTCAAGAGCGCCGCGGGCCTCGGCCTGCGCTACCGCCTGTCCCGCCAGTTCCCGCTCGACTTCAGCGTCGACGGCGTGCGCAACGAAGACGGCGACGACCTGCTCTATATCTATGTCGGCCAGGCGTTCTGAACCCGCGCAGCTGCGCCCCCTTCATCTTGCCCCAAGTATCCCGGGGGAGTTGCCGGATCCCGGCAACGGGGGCAGCGCCCCCGCCGCTACCGGCCGCGGAAGAGACTGCCGAGAATGCCCCGCGCCACCGCCCGCCCGGACTGCGTGCCGAGCTGGCGGGCGAAGTTCTTGGCGAAAGCTTCCGTGACGCTGTCGGAGCGGGAGCTCCGGCGCACCGGCTGCGTGGTGGAGCGCGCGACGCGGCTGCCCGAATAGCGGCGTGCGGCGTTGAACTCGCGCTCCTGTGCCGTGCCCGCCCCGGCCGCCTGTTCGGCCGTCTCCGCCTCCCGCGCCGCCCGGGCCGCGCGCGCGGCCAGGATCTCCGCCGCGCTGTCCCGGTCGAGCGGGGTCTCGTACTTGCCGGCCAGAGGGGAGGCCGCCACGAGCGACGTCCGCTCCGCAGGTGAGATCGGCCCGAGGCGCGAGTTGGGCGGCCGCACCAAGGTGCGCTCCGCCATGCCGGGCAGGCCCTTGCGCTCCAGAAACGACGTCACCGCCTCGCCCGTCCCGACCTCGCGGATGGCTTCTTCGAGATCGAGGCGCGGATTGTCGCGATAGGTCTCTGCGGCGGCGCGCAGGGCCTTGCGGTCGCGCGCGGTGAACGCCCGCAGCGCATGCTGGACGCGATTGCCGAGCTGGCCCAGGATATCTTCGGGCACATCGTCGGGGTTCTGGGTGCAGAAATAGACGCCAACGCCCTTGGAGCGGATCAGCCGGGCCACCTGTTCGACCTTGTCGATCAGCGGTTTGGGCGCGTCGTCAAAGAGCAGATGCGCCTCGTCGAACACGACGACGAGAACCGGCTTGTCGGGGTCGCCCACCTCCGGCAGTTCCTCGAAGAGCTCCGACAGCAGCCAGAGCAGGAAGGTCGCGTAGAGCCTTGGCGCGCGCATCAGCCGGTCCGCCGCCAGCACGTTGACCCGGCCCCGCCCGTCGGGCCCGGCGGCAATGAGGTCGGTCAACTCCAACGCGGGTTCGCCGAAGAGCGCTGCACCGCCTTCCCCGTCCAGGACCAGCAGACGGCGCTGGATCGCCCCGACGCTCTGGGTCGAGATGGTGCCGTAGCGCAAGGCAAGGTCGGCCCGGTTCTCGCCCGTCCAGGTCAGCAGCGTGCGCAGATCCTCCAGATCCAGGAGCGGCAGGCCCTGCTCGTCGGCCACCCGGAAGGCGATGTTCAAAACGCCTTCCTGGGCCTCGCTCAACTCCAGCAGGCGCGAAAGCAGCAGTGGCCCGATCTCGGCCACGGTTGTGCGCACGGGGTGCCCCTGCTCTCCGAAGATGTCCCAGAACGTCACCGGGCAGGCCGCATAGGCCACAGTCCAGCCGATCTTGGCCGCACGCTCGGTAAAGGGGACATGGGTGCCGGCATCGGGGTCCCCGGCGATGGCCAGCCCGGCCAGGTCCCCCTTCACATCGGGCACCAGGACGGGCACGCCCGCGGCAGAGAACTCCTCGGCAAGCACTTGCACTGTAACGGTTTTTCCGGTGCCGGTGGCGCCCGCGATCAGCCCGTGACGGTTCGCCTGATCGAGCCGCAGCCATTGCGGCGTCGCATAGTGCGCGCCGCCCCCACCGACGAACGCATCACGTCCCTTGCTGTTGCTCCCGGTCATGCTTGGCGGCTCCCCATCTTCCGGCCCGTTGCGCAGACCAATCAAATCCGCGCGATCATAGGAGGATCGCACGCAGGCAGCCAGTGGCCGCGCATAAAACGCGCATCCGCTGCTATGCGGCGCGCGGACAAGTGGAAATGCTGCCCTGCAGCGTCGCTTTGCGCGCGAATTCCACGCAAATTATCGCCGGTAACTTCTGCTGCACGTTCAATTTCTGGCAATCCCGCAGAATGGCTGTTGACGGCGTGAGGCGCACGCCATAGCGTCCGCTCCAAGTCGGCCCGTCCGACAGGGAGAACGGCGCGTCAGCGCCACGGTGACCCGGCTTATACCGGGCATGAGGGGAAAGCCCTCGGGAAAGGGTCCTACGGGGCCCTTTTGCCGTTCCACAAGGCCCGGCACCCTTCGGTCTTTCCAGCAAGGTTCGCATGTCGAGCGCCCGCACGCGGCGTCGCAACTCTCCCGGTCGCGTTCGCATCCACACAAGATCCGATGAGGCGCGCAGATAAACGACTGACACCGTCCCGGTGCCGTGGTAGTCCGCCGCCACAAGTGGTTGAGCGCGACACAAGACCGTGCCAGCCGGAGCGCGTGACATCAGAGCAGAGATAAGCCAAATGACACTTCTGAGCCTTTCCCGCCCCGTTCCCAAGGTCCTGTCCGGCGCCGCATTTTTTGCGCTGGTGGCAGCCGCCACACCGTCCTTCGCCCAGGAGGGCGGCGAGACCGAGGCGCCGGGCCAGGCGCTCGAACTCGACATGGGCAGCCCCGCCGACGGGGTCAGCGACGGCATCGGCGAGCCCTATGTGCTCGACGTGAGCGGAGACTGGCAGATCAGCTGCATCCGCACCGAGCTGGAGCACGATCCCTGCGGCATGGTCCAGTTGCTGGAGGATCAGTCCGGCAATCCCGTCGCCCGCATCCGGCTGGTGAACATTCCGGGCGGCGGTCAGGCCGCGGCGGGCGCGAATGTCGTCACGCCCCTGGAGACGTTGCTGAGCCGCGAGATCAGCCTGTCCGTCGATGGCAGCTCGGAGCGCCTGTATGGGTTCACCTACTGCACGCCCGCATCCTGCGTCGCCAATGTGGGCTTCACGGAGGCGGAGGTCGACCAGTTCCGCCGGGGCAATGCGGCCCAGATCACCATCTTTGCGCTGCAGGCGCCCGATGTCCCCGTGCGTCTTGAGATGTCCCTTTCGGGGTTCACCGCGGGCTATACCAGGGTCACTGAGTTGAATGCGCTGAACGCCGAGGCCGTCGCCGAGGCGCGAGCCGCAGCGGAGCAGGAGACAACCGGCGGCGAGTAAGGCCCCCGCAGGAACCGAAAACACCGCGGTCGCCCGATGGACGGCCAGTCCTGACCGGCTGAGAGGTGCAGGGCAGTCAGCGAACAGCTAAAGATTGCGCGCCGCATCCAAGTCGGACGTCCCGCCCGCTCCGTCCCACAACGGGCGCGCGCTCCCGAAGCGCGACCCCTTCGCGGGCCGTGGCCGCGGGAACAGGGCAGTGTCGCGCGCATGACTTGCCGCATTCTCCGCGCTCAGAAGCCACCCGAAGCGGCAAAGCCGGCGTGGCTAGTCTGAGTAGAGGTGTCAGCCGCCCCCTGGCGCGCGCCGCAGCACCAGCACGGCATTGAACCCGCCAAAGGCAAAGGCGTTCGACATCGCAACCTCGACCTCGGCGTCGCGCGCCACGTTCGGGACGACATCCAGCGCACACTCCGGGTCCGGATCCTCGTAGCCGATGGTGGGGGCGATCACGCCATCGCGCAGCGCCATGATGCAGGCCAGCAGTTCCACCGCGCCGGTGCCCCCGATCAAATGCCCATGCATCGACTTGGTCGACGAGATCATGAGCCGATCCGCATGGGCGCCGAATGCCTCTGCCACAGCGGCGCATTCAGTCTTGTCGTTGGCGGCGGTTCCGGTGCCATGGGCGTTGATGTACCCGATGGTATCGGGCGCGACGCGCGCATCGCGCATCGCCAGCGCCATGGTCCGCGCCGCGCCCTTCTGCGAGGGCATGACGATGTCGGAGGCGTCCGAGGTCATGCCGAACCCGATCACCTCGGCCAGGATGTCCGCACCGCGGGCGCGGGCATGCTCATAGTCCTCGAACACGAAGACGGCCGCGCCTTCGCCCTGAACCATGCCGTTCCGATTGGCGCTGAACGGGCGGCAGGCATCCTTTGACATGACGCGCAGGCCCTCCCACGCCTTGACGCCGCCAAAGGTGAGCATCGCCTCAGACCCGCCGGTCACCACGACGCGGGCGCCGCCCGACCGGATCAGATGGAACGCCTGCCCCATGGCATGGTTCGACGAGGCGCAGGCCGTCGCAACCGTGTAGGACGCGCCCTTGAGGTTGTACTCCATCGAAATGTGGGACGCGGCCGCGTTGTTCATCAGCTTGGGCACGACGAAGGGATGCACCCGGTTCTTGCCGTCCTCGTAGACCGACCTGAAATTGTCGTCCCAGGTCTGCATGCCGCCGGCGGCCGTGCCGAGCACCACGCCGGCCTCGGCCGAAAGATCCCCCGCGAAAGTCAGGCCGGACTGCCCGATGGCCTCGCGCGCCGCGATCAGAGTGAACTGGGTGAAGCGGTCGTAGAGCGCGATCTGCTGCCGGTTGAACCGCGCCTCGGGATCGTAATCCTTGACCTGCCCGCCGATCTGAACGGCCAGCCTGTCGACATCGCGCACCTCGATCGGGCCGATGCCGCAGACGCCCTCGGCCATGGCGCGCGTCGTTTCGCACGCGCTCCGTCCCAGCGCGTTGATCGTGCCCTGCCCTGTGATAGCGACCCGGTTCACGCGGGCTTCTGCTCCGCGATCAGACCCTCCACCGCCCGCACAATCGCCGAAACCGACGAGATGTCGAACTCGCTCTCCTCCGGTTCGTTGGCGTTGAAGGGCACGGAGATGTCAAACGCCTCCTCGATGGAGAAGATCGATTCAACCAACCCGAGACTGTCGATTCCAAGATCCTCGAGGGTCGCGTCCAGCGTGATGTCCGACGGCTGGAGCACCGCTTGTTCGGCAATGATCCCGATCACCTTGTCCCGAACACTCTGGTCCATTTCGGCCCCCTCTTCCGTCCATCCGGGCCCGCTCCGACCAAGCGGGGCGGACGCCCGATTGCCCCTCGCTGCCGCCGCGTGCCACGCTGCCGGGCAGCTCAACGCCCCGGTCCCGGCCGCGGCACTCGAAGGGTGCGGCTCATTTAGTCGTCCGTCTCCGGCTTTGGAAGGTGCTTTCTGAGGATCGCAACGTCGCGCGCGAGGCGCGGCAACCGGCGCATCGCCTTGAAGACTTCGATCCCCGTCGCCATCGGCATCGCGGGGTCCCCGAGCAGCACCCGCCCGGAGGGCTGATTGGTGCGCACGCTGGTGGACGCCGAGACAATGACATCGTCGCCGATCTTGATGTTGTCGACGGCGCCCGCCTTGCCGGCAAACACGCAGCGGTCCCCGATCACGGTCGACCCGGCGATCCCCGCCTGACCGCAGAGCAGCGTATCGCGGCCGATCCGCACGTTGTGCGCGACATGGACGAGGTTGTCGATCTTCGTGCCGTCGCCGATCTGGGTGTCGTCGAGCGTGCCCCGGTCGATGGTGGAGTTCGCGCCGATCTCGACATCGTCGCCCAGCGTCACGGCGCCCAGGGAGTGGATGCGGGCATAGGCCTGCTGACGCAGACCTTGCGTATCGCCCAGCGTCGTACGGACGGCTTCGACGGCGGACGGCTCCGGCGTGACGAACGAGAACCCGTCGGAGCCGATGACGGAGCCGGGCTGCGCCACGACCCGGTGCCCGATGCAGCAGCGCGCGCCCACCGTCGCCCGCTCCAGGATCAGCGCATCGTCGCCGATGACGGCGTCCGCAGCGATGCTGGCCTGCGCGGCGATGCGGGCGCGGGCGCCGATGCGCGCTCGGGGGCCGATGGTGACGAGCGGGCCGATACAGGCATCGGCCCCGATCTCGGCATCGGGCGCGACGAAGGCGGAGGGGTGAACGCCCGTGGCCAGCTCCGGGCCCGGATCCATCAGGGCCGACAGGCCGGACAACGAGTAGCGCGGCCGGGGCGCGAAGATGGCCGCGCGCAGGCCATAGGCGGCGGGATCGGCCCCGGCCCAAAGCAGCGCCGCCACCGCGCCGCCCGCACTCAGAGTATCGGCATAGTCCGGGGTGGAGGCCATCGCGATGGCCGACGCCCCGGCCGAGGCGGGCGCGGCGGCATGGGTAACGACAAGCTCGGCGTCCCCCCAAGTTTTCAGCCCAAGCGCGGCGGCGATCTCAGCAATGGTGTAGGATCTGGGGCGCATGGAGAGCTCTTCGGCAGAATCCAGTCGCGCGAGCCTTATCCGGGATTGTCAGACGTGGAAAGTCCCGAGCCGGCACCGCACGCCATGCGGCGGCCGGCAGACCAACCGCGCAGAACCGGCCCTTGCGCCCCTCGGCGCCCTCCTCTTAGCGCCGGGGCGAGGAACGCATGCCCGGCGGAGTCCGGACAAACCGGATCGACAGGCGCACCGCCCTTCCGGCGGGTCTGCTCCAGGGTCAGGTGCCGGGCGTGTCCAGCGAGACACCCGCATTCTGCAAGGCGCGCCAAAGTTTGGCGTCGCGGCCATAAATGTCGGTGCGGTAGTTCATCCGCCCTTTGGCCGAGCCGAAGACCGTGCGGTAGACAAGGTGCACCGGCACTTCCTCCTCCAGGTAGATCCGCTTGATCTGGCCTGTGCGCAGGGTCGACTGAAACTCGTCCACAGGATCGGCGGATTGCCGCGCCAGCAGGTGATAAGCGAACTCGTGCGGGTCGTTCAGGCGGATGCATCCCGAGGAATAGGTGCGCCGCTCGCGGCCGAACAGATGCTTGTCGGGCGTGTCGTGCAGGTAGATCGCATGGGGGTTCGGGAACATGAACTTCACCGTGCCGAGCGCGTTGCGCGGGCCCGGGGCCTGCACCAGATTGAACGGGAAGTTGCGCGCCGTGTAGGCGGCGAAGTTCACGTTGGACCGGTTCACCACCCGCCCGCGCCGGTCGATCAGGCGCAGATAGCTCGCCGCGTTCGGATTGCGCTTGAGCTTTGGCAGGTAATCGCGCGCCAGAATCCCGCGCGGGACCGTCCATGTCGGGTTCAGCTCCATATATTCCATATGGTCCGAGAACTCAGGCGTCGGCTTCCCGTCGGCCTCGTCGCCGACAACCGATCTGGTGGCGAAGGTCACCTTGCCGTCGTCGATGACCTTGGCGTGAAAGTCTGTCAGGTTCACCCAGATGTGCCGCTCGCCCAGCCCCTCCGGCAGGTTGAGCCAGCGCTCGCGCTCCAGCGCGACCAGAACCTGCCCCAGCCGCTCCTCGGCGGTGCTGTTGACATGGGCAAGCGTCGCAGGGCCGGCGATCCCGTCGGCGGCCAATCCGTGGTCGAGCTGAAACGCCTGCACCGCCTTCGTCATCGGCGGATCGTAGGAGGCCGATGCGGTGCGCGGCAGGTATCCCTTTGCGATCAGACGGTTGCGCAGAGCAATGACTGTAGGGCCGGTATCGCCGGGCTCCAGCTTGTCGCTGCGCACCTGTGCGCCCCAACCGCCGCTGGCGCGGATCCGTTCCAGCCGCATCCGCTCGGCCATCAGGCGATTGTACTCGTGCGTGCGCGGCGGAAGACTGGCGAGGAAGGCGCGGGGCTCGGGGCCGCCGAGGCCGGCCAGCAGATCGGCCGACGCCCGCCGCGGCAACTCGCGCACAATGGCGGAGTCGACACGGCCCGGCTCCAGAATGCCGGATTGCACCGCATGAGCGTAAGCAAGGTAGGCGCGTGCGGCCGCGACTTCCGCCTCGCCGCGTGCCCGGGGCGATCCCGCCCGCGCGAAGACATCGCGCAGGGCGCCCGCATCATGCGCCGCAGC
>JBCDGG010000165.1:0-10450 GCA_038757905.1 Pseudomonadota bacterium
CGCTGACGGCCACGCCGATCCCGCGCACGCTGCAATTGTCGCTGACCGGGGTGCGGGACCTGTCGATCATCGGCACGCCCCCGGTCGATCGGCTGGCGATCCGGACCTATGTGAGCGAGTTCGACACCGTCACCCTGCGCGAGGCGCTGCTGCGCGAGCACTACCGGGGCGGGCAGTCCTTCTTCGTTGTGCCGCGCATCAAGGACCTGCCGGAGATGGAAGAGTTCCTGCGCGAGCAGGTGCCGGAGGTGAGCTACATCGTCGCCCATGGTCAGATGGCGGCGGGCGAGCTCGACGAACGCATGAACGCGTTCTACGACGGCAAGTACGACGTGCTGCTGGCCACGACGATTGTGGAAAGCGGGCTGGATATCCCCACGGCCAACACGATGGTGGTGCACCGGGCGGACATGTTCGGGCTGAGCCAGCTCTACCAGATCCGCGGGCGGGTCGGGCGCGCAAAGACCCGCGCCTATGCCTATCTGACGACCAAACCGCGGCAAAAGCTGACCCCCCAGGCCGAGAAGCGGCTGCGGGTGCTGGGCTCGCTCGACAGCCTCGGCGCCGGATTCACACTGGCTTCGCAAGACCTCGACATTCGCGGGGCCGGGAACCTGATCGGCGAGGAGCAATCGGGCCATATCAAAGAGGTGGGGTACGAGCTTTACCAGCAGATGCTGGAAGAGGCGATTGCCAAGATCAAGGCCGGCGAGCTCGAAGGGTTGACGGACGCAGACGAGCATTGGGCGCCCCAGATCAACCTTGGCGTCCCGGTCCTGATCCCGGAGGGTTACGTTCCGGATCTGGATGTCCGGCTCGGGCTCTACCGGCGCCTCTCCGGCCTCTCCACGAAGGTGGAGCTGGAAGGGTTCGCGGCGGAGCTGATCGACAGGTTCGGCCCGCTTCCGAAGGAAGTGAACACGCTCCTGCTGATCGTCCGGATCAAGGCAATGTGCAAGCGCGCCCATATCGCGAAGTTCGACGGCGGCCCCAAGGGCGCGACGATCCAGTTCTACAACGACAAGTTCCCCAACCCGGCGGGTCTGGTGGATTTCGTGTCCAGGCAGAACGAACTGGCGAAGATCCGCGACAACAAGATCGTCGTGCGGCGGGATTGGTCGACGACCAAGGCCAAGATCCAGGGGGCGTTTGCCATCGCACGGGACCTCGCCGAGATGGCGAAGCCTCCCGCCTGACCCAAAGGGCGCGGGGATACGGACGCACCGGCCTGCGTGTCAGAAGCCATCTCAGCCGCCCGTGTCAGTCAGCCCGTGAGCTCCACCCGTTTCAGCGGGCCCATGACCGCAAGGGCCAGAATAGCGAGCACCAGCGTGCCGGCGATCAAGGGCACGGGCGTGCCGTCGAACAGAAGCCCGATCGGCACCGCCAGCACCACCGATGCGACGTTCGAGATCGCCCCCATGACGGACGCGGTGAGCCCCGCAAGATGGCCCATCGGCACCAAGGCGAGGGCACTGAGATTGCCCAGCGTCATGCCGGCCTGAAAGAAGATCCCGACGGTCCAGGCGAAGTAGAGCGCGAACGGCGTCTCTCCCTGCACCAGCCCGAAAGCGAACGCGCCAAGGACAAGCGCCGAGAACACGACCTGCGTGGCAAGCATCACCGTCACGATCAAGCGCATGCCGAAGCGCTCGACGATCTGGGAGTTCAGCAGGCTCGCGCTGCCGGCCAGAAGCGCGATTGCGGCGAACCAGAAGTGGAAGTGCTCGCCGCGCCCGAACGTTACGTCGAACACCTGCTGGACCGAGGACAGCGTGGCAAAGAGCATCGCCAGGCACAGGGACTGGGCAACGGTGCTGAGCACGACGAGCCGGTTCGACAGCACCTCGCGCGTGCCTTGCGTCAGTTCCCGCGAGCGGAAGGGCCGCCGCCGCGCCACCGGCAGCGTCTCGGGCTGCCGCAGGGCAAGCCAGGTGGTGCCGATGACGGAAAACAGAACGAAGGACACAAAGATGGCCCGCCAGTCGGCCAGCCAGATGATGAACGCGCCGAGCGTCGGCGCGATAGCAGGGGTCAGCGTGAAGACCAGGATCACGAAGGACATGATCCGGGCCATCGTCCGCCCCTGATAGAGATCGCGGACGATGGCAAGGGCCACGATGCGCGGGCCCGCGGCGCCGACGCCCTGCAGAACGCGGGCGGCGAGCAGCCATTCCAGGCTCTGCGCCTGCCAGGCCATGGCGGCGCCGAAGATGTAGAGCCCGGCAAACCAGAGGATGACCGGCTTGCGCCCATAGGCATCCGACAGCGGCCCCGTCACCAGGGTGCCGAGCCCGATGCCCAGAACGAAGGAGGTGATGATCAACTGGGCCTGGTTGATCGCATCCGGCGAGACCTCCGCGGCGATGTCGGGCAGCGCGGGCAGCATGGCGTCGATCGAGAACGCGATGGTCGAGAAGAGCATCGCGATCAGCGCGACGAACTCCACCTGCGAAAGGGGGCGTTGCGGCCCGTGCAATGCCGCTTCGGGGGCCGCGGGCGCCTGCGCGCTGGCGGCTCGCCTTCCGCCCGGGGGCGGCGGCGGGGCGGCCTCGGTCATTCCAGCTGCTCGGAGATCTCGTCGATCAGCTTGAGCCACAGCTCGGTCGGCTGCGCACCGGGCACGACATGCTGGCTGGCGATGATGTGGGTGGGCACGCCCGTCACGCCGCGCTCGCGCGCGTTTGCGTCGCGCGCGACGATGTCGTCGCGGTCTGCGTCGCCGGCCAGCAAACGGCGGATCATCGCGGCGTCGAGGCCCGCGCCGTCGGCAATATCGGCCAGCGTGTCGCGATCGCCGATGTCGCGCCCGTCGTGGAAATAGGCGGTGAACAGGGCGGAGACCACGGGCAGTTGCCGGCCCTCCAGCCCGGCCCAGTGGATCAACCGGTGGGCATCGAGGGTGTTGGGCGTACGGGTGATGGCGGCGAAATCGATTTCGATCCCGCTCTCCCGCGCGGCCTCGTCGATCCGGCCATAGACCTCCGCGGCCTGGGCCTTTCCGCCGAACTTCGTCTCCAGATAGGTGCGCCGGTCCATTCCGCCCGGCGGCATATCGGGGTTCAGCTGAAAGGGGTGGTATTCGATGGCGAAAGGCGCACCGGGGCGGTCGGCCAGCGCGGCGTCGAGCCGGGACTTGCCGATATAGCACCACGGGCAGATCGGGTCGGAGAGGATATCAAGCTTGATCACCCCGCCCACATATCAGGCGGGGCGGCGGTGTGAAGGGCCTGGCGGGCACCAACTTTGTCTATACTGCCGCCCGCGAGGGCCGCCTTGGGCAAGGCCAAGCATAAACCTTCGTTGGATTGGGGCGGGTTCGCGCCGCAAATCCGGAAACAATGCTTGAAATGACGTGTCGTTCGGCGCCTTCTGACAACACCCAAGGGCCGGTGGCCTGCAGCACATGCTCGGAGGATCCCTCGCAATGGAAATGAAAGAATTTCAGAAACTGGTGAAGAAGGTGGACGCAGCCGCGAAGGCCTATTCCGACGCCGTCGTCGAAATGCAAAAGGCCATCGCCGAAAAAGCCCGCATGCACAGCAAGTTGGGCAGCCTTGTTCCGCTGATGATGAAGGATCCGACGGCCGCGTCCCAGTACATACACATTTCTACGAAGATCCTGATGATGGATCAGAAGGTGTCGCAGCTCACCCAGAAGCAGCAAAAGCTCAAGCAAGCCTTTGAAAAGGCGGGCAAGGAGGTCGCAAAGGCGAGCAAGGACGTGAAAGGCTAGCGGCGCGTGACGGAGCCATCCACGGAGGACACGCTTCCCAGTCACGTCGATTTCTGGCTCGGGGCCGACTACGCCGACCGCCTGCTCGAGATTGTGGACCGCGCCGAGAACCGGCACGGCATTCTGATCCGCATCATCGAAGAGGTCTACACGCGGCGCTTCGAGAGAGCGCTCGAAACGCTTGGCGCCCCCAACACACCGAAGGGCTCGTTCGCCTACATTCCGATCTCGGTCGACGGGCTGATCGACATTCTCGTGCAAGTGCGCGAGTTCATGGAGGCCGACGCGCGGTTCCTGACGGAGGCTGGCGCGATCCGGCCGGTGTCGTTTCTCGAAGTCGGTTGCGGGCCCGGGCGGAACCTCGATCTCGTCCGCTCGTCCCAGGTGCTTCCGCTGGAGCGCGTCGCCGGTTTCGACATCGTCCAGGCCTATATCGATATCGGCCGCGACGTGTTCGCGTTCGGCGAGGATGTATTCACCGACGACGCGATGTCGTTCGACTATGGCGGATGGGACGTGATCTTTACCTATCGGCCGTTCAGCGATGACGCGGCCGAGGACGCGTTCGAGCGTCACCTCGTCGCCACCGCCGATCCCGGGGCCTACATCATCTCGCCGCTCAAGGTGATCATGGACGAGTTGCCAGAGATGGACGTGCTGGACTTCGGGGGCCAGATCCTGCGGAAGAAGCACCCGGGCGGCTAGGCGGCGGGGTCCGGCGCACAAGGGCCGGGCCGCCCTCAGCGCCGCAGAGCCTTGCGGTTGAGCTTGCCGTTGCCGGATCTCGGCAGTGACGCGCGGTACTCATAGAGGCGGGGCTGCTTGTAGCGGGCAAGGCGCGTGGCGGCGAAGGCGGCCAGCGCGTCCTCCGGCACGGGCGCCGGGCCGGTGTAGAACGCCGCGATGACCCGGGTCTCCGCCTTCACGGTAACCTCGGCGCACGCGGCCTCGGTGATGCCGGGATGCGCCAGCAACGCGGCCTCTATCTCCATCGGGGACACGCGAACCCCGCCTGCGTTCAGCATGTCATCGGCCCGCCCGAGATAGGTGATCGCGTCGTCCTCGGCCATGGACACGGTATCGCCGGTCAGAAACCACGGGCCGCTGAAGCGGGCGGCGGTTTCGTCGGGGGCGTCCAGATAGCCGCGCATCAGGCCGGGATCGTCCCGGTGAAGGGCGAGCGTTCCCGGTGTGCCGCGCGGCACCGGCGCGCCGCCCTCGTCGAGGACGGCGACATGGCGGCCCGGCTGGGGATAGCCGGTGGCTCCGGGCGGCGCCGGGCGCCCCGGGCTGCCGGAGATGAAGGTCGAGCATTCCGACATGCCGAGCGCCTCGTGCACGGCGGTGCCGGTGGCCTGCCTCCAGGCATCGCCGAGGCGCGGGCTCAGGGTTTCTCCGGCGGAGAGCCCGTGCCGCAGCCTTGGCGCGTCGATGCTCGTGTGCCGGTCGAGCATCTGGCGGTAAATCCCTGGGGCAGCGGCAAAGATCGTGGCGTCGTGGCGCTTCATGAGAAGCGGCAGCAGAGCGGGTGTGACGCCCGCGCCGGGGATAAGCGCCGTGGCACCGCGCGTCCACGGATCGAGCAGCCCGGTGCCGAGCGTATAGGTCCAGTTGAACGCGCCGGCATGGAGCAGCCTGTCGCTGTCCCGCAGCCCGTACCAACCGTCCCACATCATCCGGCGCGCCCATATGGCGCGATGGGCATGCACCACGCCGCGGGGCCGCCCGGATGTGCCGGACGTGTAGACGATATAGGCGGGGCGATCGGGGTCCCCCATGGCCGGGGGTGTGGGCGCTTCGGTCTCCATCTCCCGCAGGGCGAGGGCGGGCAGGACGGTGCAATCGGCGACGCGCGGCAGGCTGACCCCCGGTGCGGCCACGATCAGGCGGGGGGCGAGTTCCGCGGCCAGCGCGTCGATTTCGGGTTCGGTGAGCGCGGCGGAGGCTGGAACCGGCAGCAGCCCCGCCCAGATGGCCGCCAGAAAGCACAGCGGAAACTCGACCTCGTTGCCGAGGCGCATCAGCACGCGATCGCCCGGCTGCAGGCCCTGCGCGCGAAGGCCGGTCGCGATGCCCTGCACCGCCTGCGCCAGGGTGCCGTAGCGCCATCGGCTGGCACCCGCGGGCGACAGGATCGCAAGGGCCGTCTTGTCCGGTTGTCGTGTCGCCGCCTCAAGGACATAGGCGGCGAGGTTGAACCTCTCCGGTGCGGGGGGCGGGGGCGGCGAGGCGAAGACCGACGCGGTCATGCCGAAGATCCCAGTGCGTGGCGGCGCGGCGCGTAGCCTCGACCCCGGGCGGATCCGGGGCCCAACGCTTCGGCGCCCGGTCGGGCCCGGCACCACAGGCGCAATCGTGGGGTATACGCTCCGGCGGTTTTCCTGCGCGCGCAGACGTTTGGCGGCAGAAGCTCTCTCACGAACGCAACCCGCCCACGCTGTCCTGGACACGATGCATCACCGCCGCGGCCCAGAGCAGGGCCCGCCGATGGCGGCCGAGAGGGAAGCGCGCCAAGGGGGCGGCAAGGACATCCGGCACGCGGCCGTGCCCCGTCGCGAGATCGGCGACGAGGCGACCGGAGAGAGACGCCATCGCCATCCCGTTGCCGTGATAGGCCAGCGCCGCATAGCCCCCCGCAAGCCCCGGGATCGGCCCGACATAGGGTGTCAGCTTGGCAGAGACGCAGAGCAGGCCCTGCCAGAAATGGGGTGTCTCGACATGGCGCCAGGCGGGGAAGATCCGCTCGAAATCGGCCCGCGCGGTGCTGCGTGTGGCGTCCCACGCGGCCTGCCGCACGCGCACCCGGCCGCGCACGCCGAACAGAACCCGGTTGTCCGGCATCAGGCGGAAATAGTGCAAATGGCGGCGCGTGTCGTAGCACATCCGGCGCGACGTCCAGCCCTGCGCGAGGAGTTCGTCCTCGGTCAGGGGGCGCGTGACGAGGATGTTGGATTGCTTCGGCAGATAGCGCCCCTTGAGCCAGCGGGGCAGATTCTCCGACGAATAGCCATTGGTCGCCACGATCACGCGATCCGCCAGAAGCGGGCCGCCCGGCGTGTCGAGGCGATGCTTGCCGCCCTCTCGCCCGATCCGCAGGACCGGGCTTTGCCCGAAGAGCCGAGCCCCGGCCCGGCGGGCGGCGTCGGCCAGTCCGCTGGCGTATTTGAGCGGGTTCAGGGCGAAGCCCAGGGGAACATGCAGCGCGCCATGAAACTCGGGGCTCTTCATGCCATGCTGAGCAAGCGCGTCGCGCGGCAGGACGGTCGCCGCGACGCCGTATTGGGCGCGCAACCACTCCGCCTGCGTCGCGAGCGCTGCGGCACTGCTGGGGGCGTGGGCCAGCAGGACCTCCCCGTCGGAATGGCGGTCGGCGTCGATCCCGTGGGTGTCGAGCACCCCGGCGACGGTCTCGATCGCCCGGAGTTCCAGCGCGAAGTGCTCCCGCGCGGCCTGTGCCCCGTAGCGCCGGATCATCTTGGCTTCGCCGAGCGCGGCCCCGCCGAGGCAGCAGAACCCGCCATTGCGCCCGGACGCGCCCCATCCCGGCCCGTGGGCGTCGAGCACGGCGGCATCGATCCCCCGCTCCGCCAGGCGCAGGGCGGCGGACAGGCCGGTGTAGCCCGCGCCGATCACGGCCACATCGCAGGTGTCCGGCCGCTCCAGCCGCGGAACAGGTGCCGGGACGTGGGTGGTGCGCCAGAAGTTCTCGGCGTTCGGCACGTCGGAATAGGCCAGTGGCTCGACGATCCGATCCAGCTTCGTGGCGACCGCCATGCGCTAGAGCCTCGTCAGGTAGGTGCGGTATTCCAGCCGCGTGATCTGCGTCGTCAGCTTGGCGATCTCATCGCGGCGCACGGCGGCATAGACGTCGCGATAGGCGGTTCCGAAGATCTCGGCCGCAACGTCGGACCCGGCGAAGAGGTCGACGGCGGTGCGCCAGTCGGCGGTCAGCGCCTCGGCTTCGGTGCCCTCGGGATCGTCGCAGGCCGGCGGCAGCGGCGTGGCCTGTTCGATCCCGTGCAGCATACCGCCAAGTATCGCAGCGAGCGCGAGATAGGGGTTCACGTCGGCGCCGGCGATCCGGTGCTCCAGGCGCGCGGCCGGACCGGACGTGGCGGGCACGCGCACCCCCGCTGCGCGATTGTCGAGCGCCCAGTCCGGGGCGCAGGGGGCGAAGGACAGGGGCTGGAACCGGCGGTAGGAGTTGAGATGTGGCGCCAGGACCGCATGGCACGCTGGCATCGTCTCCAGGACTCCGGCAATCGCATGGCCGAGCGTCGGCCCGACGCCCGTAGGATGGGCGAACACGTTCTCGCCCGCGTCGTCGATCAGCGAGACATGGGCGTGCATGCCATTGCCCGGACTGTCGGCATAGGGCTTGGCCATGAACGTGGCTTCCATCCCGTGGCTCTCGACCACCGCGCGCACGACCCGCCGGAACAACAGAGCCGTCTCGGCGGCCGCCATCACGTCGTCGGTGTGGTGAAAGTTGATCTCGAACTGGCCGGGGCCGTACTCGGCCACAAGGGTGTCGGTCGCCAGCCCCTGCAGGGCGCAGGCTTCGAGGATTTCAGTCAGCATATCGTCATGGTGCGACAGCGCTTCCAGATCGTAATTCTGCGCCGTGTAGTTTGGCTCGGGCGGTTCGGGCGGCATCTCCGGCGTCTTGCGCTTCCGAACCACATAGAATTCCAGCTCCGTCGCCACGACGGGGCGCCAGCCGCGGGCGGCGTAGCGCTCCACCACCCGGGCAAGGACGCCGCGCGGTGACATCGGCGAGGGGCGGCCGTCGATCTCCGTCATCTCTACGAGAACCTGCGCCGCGGATTTGGACCACGGCACCGGCTTCAGCGTTCCGGCCAGCGGCACGAGCATGCCGTCGGGATCGCCGACGACGATCCCCAGCCCGCTCTCGGGCACTTCCTCGCCCAGGATGTTCGGCGCATAGGTGGACAGGGGGAGCCGGACGCCGCCACTGGCCAGTTTCGCTGCGGCCGCGCCCGGAATCCACTTGCCGCGCAGGATGCCGTTGAGATCGCACAGCATGCACTCAATCCGCTCCGGCGTGCCGTGCTGCGCCACATAGGCTGCGTATTCGGTGGAGAAGTCTGCCGCGATATCGGTCAAGGGGCGCCTCGATGCTGCTGTGCCGGGGCCCGTCCTACAACGCGTCGGATGAGAGCGCGAGACACCCTCGGTGCACCGCGCCGCGTCACTGGGCGGGCGCGCGGGCGGCGTCGTCGGCGGCTTCCGCCTGCAGGGCCTTGCGCGCGTCTTCGGCCTGTCTGACGAGCGAGCGTTTGGTGATCAGGGACGCGGCGATCACCCCCGTCGCGACGATCGCGATCAGGATGGTGGAGAGGGCGTTGATCTCGGGGCTGACGCCCAGGCGCACCGACGAAAAGATCTGGATCGGCAGGGTGGTGGCGGCAGGCCCGGCGGTGAAGGAGGCGATCACCAGATCGTCGAGCGACAGGGTGAAGGCCAGGAGCCAGCCGGAGACGACGGCGGGCATAATCAGGGGCAGGGTGACGGAGCGGAACGCGTCCCACGGGGTGCAGCCGAGATCCAGAGCGGCCTCCTCCACCGAGCGGTCGAAGGAGACCAGCCGCGAGGACACCACCACCGAGACATAGCACATCGAAAAGGTCGTATGCGCCAGCACGATGGTGAAAACGCCCCGGTCGAGCCCGATGGAGATGAAGAGGAGCAGCAGCGACAGGCCGGTGATCACCTCGGGCATCACCAGAGGCGCGTAGATCATGCCGGAAAAGAGCGTCCGCCCGAAGAACCGTCCGCCGCGCACCAGGACATAGGCCGCCATCGTGCCCAGCACCGTGGCGATGGTGGAGGAGAAGACCGCCACCTTGAGCGTGACCCAGGCGGCGTCGAGGAACTGTTCGTTCTGCAGAAGCTCGCCATACCACTTCGTCGAAAAGCCTGCCCAGACCGTGACAAGGCGGCTTTCGTTGAAAGAGAAGACGATGAGGATGACCATCGGGATGTAAAGGAACGCAAAACCGAAGGTCAGCGCTGTGACGTTGAACCAGCTCATGCCCCTTTGGCTGGTCATTGCCCGGCCTCCCGCTGCTTCTGCTCGTTGCGCTGGAAGAGCACGATGGGAATCACGAGGAGCAGCAGCAGGATCACCGCCACGGCCGAGGCCACGGGCCAGTCGCGGTTGTTAAAGAACTCCTCCCACAGGACTTTGCCGATCATCAGCGTCTGCGAGCCGCCGAGAAGCGAGGGGATCACGAACTCCCCCACTGCGGGGATGAAGACCAGGAAACACCCCGCGATGATGCCGGGCTTCGACAGCGGCAGCGTGATGCGCCAGAACGCCTCCGCCCGGGTGCAGCCCAGATCCTGCGCCGCCTCGATCAGATCGGGCTCCATCTTCTCCAGCGTGGCGTAGATGGGCAGGATCATGAACGGCAGGTAAGTATATACGATGCCGATATAAACCGCCGTGTTGGTGTTCATGATCGCGGCCGGGGGCAGGCCCAGGAAGATCAGCACCTGATTGAGATAGCCCTCGGTCGACAGGATGCCGATCCAGGCATAGACCCGGATCAGGAACGACGTCCAGAACGGCAGGATCACCAGCATCATCAGCGTCGGGCGCCACTCCGCCGGGGCGCGCGCCATGGCATAGGCGACGGGGTAGCCCACGAGCAGCGTCAGAAATGTCGAGACGAGCGCGATGCGCAGCGA
>JBCDGG010000166.1:0-10448 GCA_038757905.1 Pseudomonadota bacterium
CCCGTGGAAACTGCCCTCGAACGCCGCGATCTTGGTGCGGCCGGGCATGCCCTTGGCGTGCCAGTAGCGGCGCGCCATCTTCACGGCCAGTTCCATCGCCTCCGTGCCGGAGTTGGTGAAGAACACCGTATCGGCAAACGTTTCCTCGACCAGCCGCGCCCCGAGCGCCTCCTGTTCCGGCACGGTGTAGAGGTTCGACACGTGCCAGACCTTCTGCGCCTGATCGTTAAGCGCCGCGACGAGCGCGGGATGGGCATGGCCCAGCACATTTACCGCGATCCCGGCGGCCAGATCGAGGTAACGGCGGCCGCTGCGCTCCACCAGCCAGGAGCCTTCGCCGCGCTCGAAGGCGAGCGGCGCGCGATTGTAGGTCGGCAGAAGCGGGGGGATCATCGTAACGTTCCTCGGAATGGGGCCATCGGCGGCTTGGATTTCGGAAATGGGCAGGTGTGTCCCCCCGCCAATGCGAGGGGGAGCGAGCGCATTACGTGCGACGTCGGATCAACGAACCTGCCATGGCTCGGGCATACGCCGCTGAGACGCCTGCGTAAAGCCCGGGATTGGCCGCGCGGCCGGATCAGGGCTTCAGCCGGTATCCGCTGCGCAACCACGACCAAGCCAATCCCAGAACGACAGCCGTGGCGAGCGTACAGATCGCAAGGCCGAGCCAGGGCGAACTGTCCGACGTGCCGATCACGCCGTAGCGCATCCCGTCGATAAGATAGAACACCGGGTTCCAATGCAGCACCACGTTCATCCAGCCCGGGATCGCATCGACCGAATAGAATGTCCCCGACAGGAACGACAGGGGCGTGATGATGAAGTTCGTGATCGCGGCGGTCTGGTCGAACTTCGTGGCGTAGATGCCTGTCAGCAAACCCAAACCGCCCATGAACGCGCCGCCGAAGAGCAGGAAGGCGAGCACCCAGATTGGATGCGCCAGCCCCGTGCCGAGCGCGAGCACCATGAGGGTCACCAACGGCACACCGACGAAGAGCCCGCGCGCCACACCGCCGATGATGTATCCGGCCACAAGCTCGCCCGCGCTCAAGGGCGGCATCAGCGTGTCCACGATGTTGCCGCCGATCTTGGCGGCGACGATCGAGGAGGAGGTGTTCGAAAAGCTTTGCTGGATCACCGTCATCATCACCAGGCCCGGCGCCAGGAAGTGCAGGAACGACACCCCCATCACATCGGGCCGCGAAGGCCCGATCGCCAGCGAGAAGACGGCAAGGAACAGCCCGGCCGTGACGGCGGGCGCCAGCAGCGTCTGCCGCCAGATCCCGATGAAACGCATGCACTCGCGCTCCGCGAGCGTGACCATGCCCAGCCAGTTCACCCGGCCGAACCGGCGCTGGCCCATGTCCTGGGCGCAGGCCTCTGCCCCAAAGCGCGTCCCCGTCCCGGGAGCGCTGCTGTCGCCGCCATCGGCCATGCGAAATCCTCTCGTCCTGTCTGTGGTCCGCGCCCGCCGCGTGTGGCTGCGGGAACATCTGGGGCAGCGGTTGTTTCCCATCCGCGCCAGACCTAGTATAGAGCCTTCACCGGTCCGTCCAACGTGAAGGGGCCGGACAGCATTCCATCCGCTGCGCCCGCATTCGGCCCTGCTTTCAGCCGACGCGTCGGCGTGCGACGCCGAAGAGAGATCGCCATGTCCTGGACCGACGAACGCGTTGAACTGCTCAAGAAAATGTGGGGCGAAGGGCAAAGCGCCAGCCAGATCGCCAAGGAACTGGGCGGGGTCACCCGCAATGCGGTGATCGGCAAGGTGCACCGCCTCGGCCTGTCCAATCGCAACGGGGGCGGCTCCTCGGAGGCCGCGTCGAGCCAGAAGGCGGAACCAGTGGCCGAGGTTCTCAAGGCCGTGCCCGAGCCCGCAGCCGCGGCCGAGGCCCCGAAAGCTGCGCCCGAGGCCGCGCCGGAGCCTGCGCCCGTGCCGCCGCGCCGTCAGATCATTCCGGCCGGCCAACCCCTGCCGCCGCAGCCCTCGGCCAACGAAATCAGCCCCGAGGCGCTTGCCTCCGTGCGCGAGGTCGAGAAATCGGCGCTCAAGCTCACCCTGATGGAGCTGACGGAGCGGACGTGCAAGTGGCCCATCGGCGACCCGGCAACCACCGACTTCTGGTTCTGCGGCCTGCCGGTGCAGCAGGGCAAGCCCTATTGCGAAGCGCATGTCGGCGTTGCGTTCCAGCCCATGTCGGCCCGCCGCGACCGCAAGCGCTAAGCCGCCTCCGGTTCGCCACTGGACATCAACAAGGCACGGCCGCCTCGCCAGGGCGCCTGCGACACCCGTCCGCGTGGCGGCATTGACCCGCATCAATGCGCCTGTCTCCGGCCTTGGCGACACTCTGCGTGTCACAAGCAGGATGTACACTCATGCCGGACTACATCGTCGAGACAATTGGTGAAACGCCCTACCTCTACGCAACCGGAGAGAGCAGCATGGACCCGGCAGCGATCAGCGCTGCCATGGGCGAATGCTACGGCCGCGTGGTCGCTTTCATGGAGAGCCATGGCATTCCGCCCGCAGGGCCTGCGCTGTCGGTCTATCACACCTACGATCCCGAGGTGATGCGGTTCCAGGCCGGGATCATCGTATCGTCCGAGGCCATCATGGATCCCGGAGCCGATGTCAAAGGCGACATCCTGCCGGCCGGGCGCGTGCTGTCCTTCACTCATGTCGGCCCCTACGCCACGCTCCGCGACGACTACGCCGATATGATGAGCTATGTGGAGCGCGAGGGCCTTAAGCTTTCCTCGCCGGCGTGGGAAGTCTACATCGACGACCCCAAGGATACGCCGGAGGCGGAGTTGCGTACCAAGGTGCATGTCGCTCTGGAGTAGACCCCAATCGGCGTGACGGCTCCGATCGTCCCCCGGATACGCTCCCGTCTTTTCGTGCGCCCTGCGATGCTGTAGGAGCGCAGCCCATGACGATGAACCCACCGGACCTCCGCCCCGATCTCGCACGCGCGCAGATCGTCGAGACGCGCCGCGACGGTCAGCCGACCATCGGCATGGTGTCGTTGGGCTGTCCCAAGGCTCTTGTCGACAGCGAACGCATTCTCACACGGCTCCGGGCCGAGGGGTATGGCATCTCGCCCGACTATTCCGGTGCGGATGCCGTGATCGTCAACACCTGCGGGTTTCTGGACAGTGCGAAGGCCGAAAGCCTGGAGGCCATCGGCGAAGCGCTCACCGAGAACGGCCGGGTCATCGTGACCGGGTGTCTGGGTGCCGAGCCGGAGTTCATCACCGGCGCCCACCCCAAAGTGCTCGCCGTCACCGGCCCGCATCAATACGAGCAGGTCCTCGATGCGGTGCACGAGGCCGTGCCGCCCGCGCCCGATCCCTTCGTCGATCTGTTGCCGGCGCGCGGCATCTCCCTGACACCCAGGCACTATGCTTACCTAAAGATTTCAGAGGGATGCAATCATAAGTGCAAGTTTTGCATCATCCCGGACATGCGCGGAAAGCTGGTGTCTCGCCCCCATGGGGCGGTGATGCGGGAGGCGGAGCGCCTCGTCGGCGCGGGCGTCCGCGAGTTGCTCGTCATCAGTCAGGACACCTCCGCCTATGGCGTCGACCGCAAGCAGGACAAACCCGTCGGTGAGGCCGCCATCACCGCTCTGGCACGCGATCTCGGCAGCCTTGGCGCCTGGGTGCGGCTGCATTACGTCTACCCCTATCCCTTCGTGCGCGAGTTGATCCCGCTGATGGCGGAAGGCCGCGTGCTGCCTTATCTCGACATCCCGTTCCAGCACGCCCACCCGGACACGCTGCGCCGCATGGCGCGCCCGGCCGCCGCCGCGCGCACCCTCGACGAGATCGCCGCGTGGCGGGACATCTGCCCCGGTATCACGCTCCGCTCGACATTCATCGTCGGCTACCCCGGCGAGACGGAGGCGGAGTTCGAGACGCTGCTGGACTGGCTGGAGGAGGCGCAGCTCGACCGTGTCGGCTGCTTCAAATACGAGAACGTGGCGGGAGCCCGGTCCAACGCTCTGTCCGATCACGTGCCACCGGAAATCAAGCAAGACCGTTTCGACCGGTTCATGGCGAAGGCACAGGCGATCTCCGAAGCCAAGCTCGCGGCCAAGGTGGGCGCCCGCCTCGACGTGATCGTCGATCTTGTGGAAGACGACGCCGCAACCTGCCGGACGATGGCGGACGCGCCCGAAATCGACGGCCATCTCTACATCGACGAAGGCCACGAGCTCCTGACGCCGGGAGACATCGTTACCGTCGAGGTCGACGAAGCCTCGGAATACGACCTTTGGGGCCGCATCTTGCCCGAAGCCCCGCGCAAGGCGGTCTAGCGCGCAGCACTCCCCTTCGTCGCGCGATCTCGCATGACGGACCGAAGGATGCGCGTTGCCCCCGTCAGATCAGAAGGCCCCAAGGCGCCGTGCTGTGCAGCAGGCCGTCTAGTGCGGTTTGAGCGCTTGGAGCGTTTTGCTGTTCGGGCAGAAATCCGGTGCCTTGTCGGCCCCGCGCGGGCCGCCCGCCTGCCCGAGCCATTGCATGCACGAAGCCGTGTGCTTGCACGTGCGGCAGGTGGCGATCAGGCTGGCAAACTCCTCCGGGGCCAGGCGGCCCTCCTCCATCGCGAGCGAGAAGTTCAGGCCAATCGAGCGGCCAATGGACCGGGTCAGCCAGAAGGCCAGATCCAGATCAGCGTCAATGTTGTCGAAATCCTTCATTGCGACGGCCCATCGTCGTCATCCGGCATGGCCAGCAGGGCGTTGAACCGCTCCGCATTCACGCATGAGCCCGGCGCTGCGGGCGGCGGCACATCCTCCAGCGCACGCATGGCCGACATCCAGGCCGGGCATTCCCCGGCCCAGCTGCACCCGCGGCACCGTGAGACCATGTTCGCCCAGTCCGAATGGCTGATGCGGTCGGCCTCAAGCTCCGCCTGCAGATCGAGCCCCACCGTGCGGGACATCTCCAGGGCCAGCCAGTAATGCGTCTTGAGGTCGCCCAACGGTGCAACCCGCCCCTTCTCAGGCGTGGCTTCGCCCAAGTCTTCCCGTTCCGGCACATCCGGCGATTGAGTATCCATTTCGGTGTTTCTCCACACCCTATATGATAGTGTCAGGATGCCACCGCGGTGCCCCGGGCTCCTTGATGCAAGTCAAGCAAGGCGGCGGCGCGAAGGCGGCGTGCGTGGTTAGTCGATACGCTCCTGCGGACGAACCTTCCGAAGGGACTCTTACGGGGCCGCGTGCGCGCGAACGGGCGCAGCCCCTCAGCGCAAGGACGCGGCCGTTCTGCGTACCACTTCCTGCCGCTCCGCGTTTGGCGGATGAGTTCCGAGAAACTGGTCGCCCGGATCGGGCACCCGCGCGAAGAACCCCGCCCCCCGGACGGGATCGTATCCGGCGCGGGCCGCGATGATCGTGCCGAGGCGGTCGGCCTCCAGCTCGAACTCCTTGGCGAAGCGGCGGGCGCCGACCTCCGCCCCCAATTGCGCGGCTTCGTTGATTTCGCGCCGGCTCTGCCCCGCCGCCTCGGCCAGGCTGCCAAAGACGACCGCCCCGATCTGCGCGCTCACCTCGGACTTTGGTATATGGCCCGCAATATGGTGACCGGCCTCATGCCCGAGGATGAAGGCAAGTTCATCCTGGTTTCTTGCATCCGCGATCAGCGCCAGCGTGAAGATGATCGCGGGCCGCCCGCGGCGGTCGACCGTCTGAAACGCATTGGGCGGCACCCCGGGGCGATCATCCACGAAGATCTGAAAATCGCAATCGACGCCGTCGGTGCGCTCCCGGCATTCCCGCTCGGCCACCGGTTCGACGCGGTCCACGACGGTCACGAAGTTGAGCGCCGCCTGCTCGGCCGCGTTGCGCTGGCTCGGGTCGGACGGCACGGCGGGGGGCACCGGCAGGGCTGTCGCGCATCCGCCGAGGGCGAGGGCCGCCAAGAGGAGTATGGTGCTGCCGCGCATCGTCGCTGTCCTATCTGACCGCTCGACCGAGACCGCTCCGAACCGGCCCCCTGATCGGCCGACCCTAGCATTCCGGCGGTTCGGCGCCAGCCGCCGGAGGCCGGAGTGCGACCATCCGCAACGGTCGGCCGTCGGCGTGTCCGGCTCGACGGTTCCCAAGCCTTTCCTCTGCCCCGATGGCCCCTATCTGCCGGGTCATGACGTTGCACGTGATCTACAACTCGGATTGCCCGATCTGCGCGCGCGAGATCGCCTCCTATCGGCGGTACGCCGAAGCCCGGGATTTGCCGCTGGAGTTCAGTGGCCTCACCGATGCGGCCGCCTTGGGGAGCGGTCTTACGGTAGACGAGGCCGCGCGACGGCTGCATGTGGTAAAGGATGGCGAGCTTCTTTCCGGCTTGGCCGCCTTTGCGGCCCTGTGGGCGGCGCTGCCCCGCTTCCGGTGGCTCGCCCGGATCGTCTCGCTTCCGGTCATTCGGCCCGTCGCGCACGCAGTCTACGAGGGCGTTCTCGCACCGCTCCTCTACGCGATGCACCGGCGCAGAGTGGCCCGTCACTGTCCCGCGCCCGGTGACACGCCTGGCCGAGACAGTTAGGCTGCGCGCATGTTTACCATTGAGCACGAGTTTGACGCCTCGGTGATTACGCTGGTCGACGAAGGCGCGGCGCCCCTAGGCGAGGATGTGATCATCACCGCCTTCGAGGATTGCGTCACCATCGAGCAGTTCGACCCAAGAACGGACCGGGTCGACAAGATCACCCTCTCGATGACCCAGGTGCGGGATCTGCAGGCGGCGCTGAACCTGCCCGAGGGGGTCTATCGCCTGCGCGCTCAGGAGCGCTGACCCAGCGGATGCCACGGACCCCATGAGTGCGCGTTCCAAGCCCCCTCGGCTGGCCGTTCGTGCCGTGCTCGTCGAGCAGGGGCGGGTGTTGCTGGTGAATGCCTGGCCCGGGCACGGGAGCGATCTCTGGTGTGCGCCCGGCGGCGGGGTCGAGCCCGGCGACAGCCTGCCCAGCAATCTTCGGCGCGAGATGTACGAGGAAACGGGGCTCACGGTCGAGGTCGGCCAGCCGTGCCTCGTGAACGAGTTCCACGACCCGGAGCGCGGCTTCCACCAGGTCGAGGTGTTCTTCCGATGCGTCCGGCTCGAAGGCGAGGCGCCGCTCGACACGCGTGATTGGCCGGGGCGCGCACGGCACGTCTCGGACGGCAGGGCCGCGCATGCACCGGAGCGCGCCGCACGGGGAGCGCAGGACGCCCCGGTGTGGCAAGATCCCGAAGGGGTGGTGAACCGTTGGATGTGGGCGGATGAGCAAGACCTGCGAACCCTACGGGTCAAGCCGGACGCGCTCTCCCGGGTCGCGCTGGGCGACGGCCTGCTCGCCTATGATCCGCTTGAGAGGATCCAGCGCTGAACGGCGGGACAGTCGTTCGGTCACGGTAGTGCGTGGCGATGCGGCGTCCCTTCGCCATTCGAGGAATCCCATGGTAAAGTCGCGCATGCGACTGACCCGACAGTCCAATGGCTCACTCAGTCACTGGCGTGACCGCGCCAAATGGCACACGCTCTCTCGGCCGATCAACGGGCGATAAGCGTTTGACTTGGAAAAAACACAACGCAGGCAACGCCTTGCTCACTCATCGCCATCGCACCCGTGCCTTCGCCCGGCCCTCCGGCGTCCCGCATGCATTCTGGCCTGCCCCTGTCACCCTCCTACGGTCTGGCTGGATCGGGCCGCGCCCCATTTGGTGCTTAGACTCGAAAGAATCGCGTCTTCATGACGGGCCAAAACCAAAAGGCCTGAGCCATCCTTGGCTTTCTGCGAGCGTTTACCTCGACAGGCAGGCGTCCACCTAACCGACTCGCGCTTCGGGAGGATGCGCGACAGCCCATCAAGGCGGGCCGTTCTACTGCGCCAGGGCGCGGTCACCGTTCGATCTACCGGGTGACGCTCGCTGATCTTCCGAGTGAGGCTCGGTCCAAGCTCTGGGATCGCGAACGACGACGGGCCAGAGCAAGTCGCGTTGAAACGGATTCGGTATTCGCTGCCTCTCGGCTTCGCCTCGAACGCAAAAACTGAAACGAGGTTGATCCGATTAAACGCGACGCGCTCTAGGCGCGCGCGCGGAGATCCGGCACCGGGAGCTGCGTTCGCGCGGGCGGCTCCGACGGTGGCTCCGGGCCTGTAATCGCGTTGGGACCTGCCGAGCGCGGAGCGTTTCTTCTGTCCGTCGGTGCCTCTCTTGCACCATCGTCGTACTCGGCGTCTTCCAAGATGGCCATTTCGGAGACCGTCCCGTCAGCCTGTGCGGGCACGGGGCCAGTGACGGCCCGTGCGGCGGGAACAAGGTGAACCCGATTCCGGCCAGCCGCCTTGGCGGCATAGACGGCCAGATCCGCCCGTTTCAAGATCGCTGCGAACGACTCGCCCGGCGGCCATGGGGCAACGCCGATCGACACGGTTTGCGGCACCCCATCCACCTTCAGATGATCCTCGACCGACATGCGCAGGCGTTCCGCGACCCGCAGGGCGGCGTCCTGGCTCAATTCTGAGAGATAGAGCACGAACTCCTCCCCGCCGAACCGGGCAGCGAGGTCTGGCCGGCGCATCTGGCGGCGGACGATCCGCGCCAACTCTCGCAGAACCCGGTCGCCCACATCATGACCGTGGCCATCGTTCACGCGTTTGAAAAAATCGAGATCCATCATGATGACGGCGCCGCGCTGGGCGGCGCTGTGGCGCGCGCAGAGGCTGCGTTCGAGCCCGCGCCGGTTGAGCAGCCCCGTCAACGGATCCAGATCTGCCAGCCGCTGGGCCGCATCAATGCGCGTTTCGGCCGTGCGCATCAGGCGGTTGGCCTGAGCCATCAGGCGCCCGACCGCGTCGCGGTGATGCTCCGGCAGGGCCGAAGGCACGCCTTGCCCCGTCTCGAAGGAGGTGAATGCGGCCTCCAGGCGCGACACGGGCCGGATCACAGCCGCCAGCCCAAGCCCAAGCCCGATAAAGGCCACCGCCACGGTCATGCCAATCAGCGCCGCGGACAGCGTTGGCGGAACCCAGCCCGCCGACTTGGCCAGGACCAGCAACAGGAACGGACCCTGACCGAACAGGACCGATACCGCGACAGCCTTGGCCACGTAGGACTTGGGAAAGACCGAATCGAGCAGCGCGTAAAGACGCATTGGCACCCCTTTCTGCAGGCACCATGGCGTCCAAACGCCTAACGACGGCTTAATGGAAACGGACAACTTTAGGCAAAGTCTCCCAAAGCGACCACGTTCAAAACCCAACAACCCACTGATAAAAATGAAAAAGGGCCGCTGAGCGGCCCCTCTCCACGTTCTTCATCCAAGGATGGATTACATCATGCCGCCCATGTCGGGCATGCCGCCGCCAGCGGGGGCTGCGCCCTTCTCCTCGGGCTTGTCGGCCACCATGGCTTCGGTGGTGATCAAGAGCGAGGCGACCGAAGCGGCATCTTCCAGCGCGGTGCGCACGACCTTTGCGGGGTCGATCACGCCGTAGCTGAACATGTCGCCATACTCTTCGGTCTGCGCGTTGAAGCCGAAGTTCGCATCTTCGGATTCGCGGATCTTGCCGGCCACGACGGAGCCGTCGACACCTGCATTCTCTGCGATCTGACGCAGCGGGGATTCCAGTGCACGGCGCACGATGGCGATGCCGGCATTCTGGTCGGAGTTCTCGCCCGTCAGGTCGCCAAGCGCCTTGACGCCTTGCACCAGAGCGACACCGCCGCCGACGACGACACCTTCCTGAACCGCGGCGCGGGTGGCGTTGAGCGCGTCGTCGACGCGGTCCTTACGCTCCTTCACCTCGACCTCGGTCATGCCGCCAACGCGGATGACGGCAACGCCACCGGCGAGCTTGGCAACGCGCTCCTGCAGCTTCTCACGGTCATAGTCCGACGAGGTCTCTTCGATCTGCTGGCGGATCTGAGCGACGCGGGCGTCGATCTCGGCCTTCTCGCCGTGACCGTCGACGATGGTCGTCTCGTCCTTGGAGATCTTGATGGTCTTGGCCGAGCCGAGCATGTCCATCGTGACATTCTCGAGCTTCATGCCCAGATCCTCGGAGATCACCTGGCCGCCGGTCAGGATCGCGATGTCCTGCAGCATGGCCTTGCGGCGATCGCCGAAGCCCGGGGCCTTGACGGCGGCGATCTTCAGGCCGCCACGCAGCTTGTTGACGACGAGCGTGGCCAGAGCCTCGCCCTCGACGTCTTCGGCGATGATCAGCAGCGGCTTCTGCGACTGGATGACCGACTCGAGCAGCGGCACCATCGGCTGGAGCGAGGACAGCTTCTTCTCGTGCAGCAGGACAACGGCGTCTTCCAGCTCGGCGACCATCTTGTCGGGGTTGGTCACGAAGTAGGGGGAGAGGTAGCCGCGGTCGAACTGCATGCCCTCGACGACTTCGGTCTCGGTGTCGAGGCCCTTGTTCTCCTCGACGGTGATGACGCCTTCGTTGC
>JBCDGG010000167.1:0-10186 GCA_038757905.1 Pseudomonadota bacterium
CGCCAAGCTGCGCACGGTGATGCGAGCGGAACTGAAGCATTTGCAGCGGGAGCTTGGCACGACGACGATCTACGTCACCCACGATCAGGTCGAGGCGATGACGCTGGCGGACCGGATCGTCATACTGAACGATGCCCGCATCCAGCAGATGGGCACGCCCGCCGACATCTATGCGCGTCCGGCCAACACCTTCGTCGCCGGGTTTGTCGGATCCCCACCGATGAACCTGCTGCAGGGTCGGATGGAGGCGGGCGGTTTCGTGCACGCGACGGGCCGTGTGGCGCTGGCGGAGCCGGGCGAGGGGCCCGTGACGCTGGGGTGCCGGCCGGAGGACGTGACGGTGCTGCCGCCCTCGGAGGGTGCCCTGTCCGGTACCGTCTATTCTTCGGAACTGCTGGGGGATTGCACGTTGCTCAACGTCCGGCTCGGGGAAACGCTCGTCGCGGCCAAGGTCGGACCGTCGGAGGGGCGCGCGATGGACGAACCCGTCTCGCTTTCCGTCGCGCCGGACCGGGTGCACCTTTTCGGCGCGGATGGGCTGCGGCGGGAGACGCGGCCGTGACCGTCCGCTTTGCCACCGCCGATCGGACGATCCTGCCCGCTTCTGCCGCGCGGGTGTTCTTCGATGGCATCTTCAGCACCCCGAAGCTCAGCCATCCCGAAGGCGTGGCGGTGGGGCCCGACGGATGGATCTGGGCGGGCAATCAGGACGGCGATCTTTGCCGTATCTCACCCGATGGCTCGACGCTGGAGAAGGTCGCCTCCACCGGCGGGTTCGCGCTGGGCCTTGCCTTTGACGGCGACCGCGCGCTCTTTGTCTGTGATCTGCGCCACGCCGCGGTCTTTCGGCTGAACCTCCGCACCCGCGCGCTGGAGCGATTCACGTCGCCCGGGATCAGGATCCCGAACTACCCGCTCGTGGATCATGCGCGCGGGCGTCTTCTGGTGTCCGACAGCTTCGCCTCCGGAACGCCCGGGCCGGGGATCTGGGCCTACGATCTGGTGACGGGCGGGGGTGGGCTCTGGTTCGATGCGCCGATGAACTTCGCAAACGGGCTGGCGATGCGGCCGGGGGAGGAGGCGCTTTATGTGTGCGAGACCTTCGATCGCGCCGTCACGCGCATCCCCATTCTGCCCGACGGGCGCGCTGGCGCGGCCGAGCGCTTTGCCTCGGATCTTCCCGGCCTTCCGGACGGGCTCGCCTTCGATGCGGCGGGCAACCTCGTGGTGGCCTGCTACGAACCTTCGCGCCTGCTCCGCATTGCCGCGGATGGCGGCGGCGCGGAGATCCTCGTCGAAGATCCGAGCGCCCACACCCTGTGCCACCCGACCAATGTCGCCTTCGATGGGACGACGCTCTACACCGCCAATCTGGGCCGCTGGCACATGACCGCCATTGCGGCGGATATCGGCGCGCCACCGCTCTGGGAGCGCAGCCAATGACCGCTCTCGGTCTGACCTGGGATCATCCGCGCGGCGTCGATGCGCTTGCCGAGGCGGCCCGGCGGGCCAATCGCGGCCGCGCGACGCCGCTGATCGAGTGGGTGGCGCAGCCTCTGGAAGGGTTCGAGAGCGCGCCGATTGCGGATCTCGCAGCCCGTCACGACCTGCTGGTCATCGACCACCCCCATGTCGGCGAGGCGGCGGCGGAGGCGTGTCTGATCCCGATCGACGCCCTCTATCCGGCCGCGCAGATCGCGGAGTGGGCGCGCCGGAGCGTCGGCCCGTCGCTTGCGTCCTATAGGTGGCAGGGGAACCTTTGGGCGCTGCCGCTCGACGTCGCCGCGCAGGTCACGGCGCGACGGTCAGAGGCCCTGTCCGCGCCGGCGGCAAGCTGGGACGAGGTCGAGGAGATCGCCGCCCGCCGCCCCGTCGCTTTGTCACTGGCCGGTCCGCACGCGCTGCTCACGTTGTTCTCGCTCTGCGGCAGCGCGGGCCACGTCCCCGGCGGCGACGCTCTGCTGGACGACGTCGCGACCGTCGCCGCGTTGGAGCGGATGGCCCGCCTCCACGCCGCGCAGTCTGCCGCCGCGCGGCCGATGAACCCCATTGCCCTGTTGCAGGCCATGGCGGCGGGCGAACTGGATCTGGTGCCGCTCGTCTTCGGCTACGTTCCCTATGCCCGGCCCGGGCCAGGCCGGATCGCGTTTTCCGATCCGCCCGGCTCCGCGTGCCCCGATGCGTCCGGCGGCGTTCTGGGCGGTACGGGCATCGCGTTTTCGCGGCGGTCGACGCCGTCGCCCGACGTCTTGGCCCATGTCGCTTCGCTAATGACGGAGCAGGCGCAGCGCCGGCTCTTGCCTGCGTTCAGCGGCCAGCCCTCGGCCCGGGCGGCCTGGACCGATCCGAGCGTCAACCTTCGCGCGGGCGAGTTCTACGCGAGCACGCTGGCAAGCACGGAGAAAGCGCTCCTGCGGCCGCGTTTCGACGGCTACGTCGCCTTTCAAACCGCCGCCTCCCACCGCGTGCGCGCCGCGCTCGCCGCACGCGAGGATCCAGTGGTGACGCTGTCCGCCCTCCGCACCTTGTGGCGCGATGCCCGCGCCCGGGCTCGCGGCGCGTTGGACGAGCGTCGCACCGAAGCCCCCGATCTGACGGCAAGGAAGATCTCATGACCGATAGAGCCCCCACCGCCGAGACAGGCGCCACCGCCGAAGCGGGCACGCCCGGTGCCCTGTCCGGCATCACCGTCCTCGATTTCTCGCACCTTTTGCAGGGCCCCTTCGCCACGCAGCTTCTGGGGGATCTCGGCGCCGACATCATCAAGATCGAGCGGCCTGGGGCGGGCGACATGTTTCGCGGCCTGACCTTCCGCAACACCTGGCTCGGCGGCACCGAAAGCCCCAACTTCCTGGCCTGGAACCGCAACAAGCGTTCGCTCGCGCTGAACCTGAAGGCCCCGAAGGCCCGCGAGATCATCATGGATCTCGCCAAGGACGCCGACGTGGTGGTGCAGAACTTCCGGCCCGGCGTCATGGAGCGGCTGGGCTACGGCTACGCGGCGTTTCGCGAGGTGAACCCGCGGATCGTCTACTGCTCAGGCTCCGGCTACGGCGAGGACGGGCCCTATGTCAGCCGGCCCGGGCAGGACATGCTGATCCAGGGGCTGACCGGGATCATGGCCGCCACGGGACAGGCGAGCATGCCGCCCACGCCGGTCGGCGCCGGCTTCTCCGATCAGGTCGGCGCGATGAACATGGTCTATGCGATCCTGGCCGCACTGCTTTGGCGCGAACGCTCCGGAGAGGGGCAGGAGGTGAAGATCAACCTGATGGCCGGCATGCTGGCCCATCAGAACCAGGAGATGGTGATGGCGCTGAACACCGGGCGCGATTTCGCTCGGCCCGACAGCGGTATCGGCCACCCAGGGATGGACGCGCCGTTTGGAACCTATCCCACCTCGGACGGCTGGGTGACCATCGCCATGAGCCCCTTTGCCACGCTCGTTGAGGTGCTGGGTGACGAGAGCCTTCTGGCCTACGACGATCCGGGCACGCTGTTCGACCGGCGCGACGAGGTTTGGCAGCGTCTGGCCGCGATCACGTCCACATTCACTACGGAGGCGCTGATCGAGGCGCTGCTGGCCGCCGACATTTGGTGCGGCGAAGTCCGTTCGCACCTGCAGGCGGCGGAGGATCCGCAGGTGCGCCATCTGGGCCTGATCCAGGAATACGTTCATCCCAATGCAGGATCGGTCAAGGTGGTGGGCCCCGCCATCGGCATGTCTGTGACGCCGCCGGGCATTCGGCGGCCCGCGCCGCTTGTGGGCGAGCACACGCAGGAAATTCTGGCCTCGCGCGGGTTCTCCGAGGCCGAGATCGCGGCCCTTCTGGAGAATGGCGTCGCAGGGGCGCCGGAACGGGCCTGAGCGCCCGTCTTGCCCCCCGTGTCGGCCGCTCCGCCCCATCCCCGTCGGATCGTCGCCATCGGAGAGGCGATGATCGAGCTTTCCGCGCTGGATCTCACCCAAGGGCGTGCGGTGCTCGATGTCGCCGGGGATACGCTCAACACCGCCATCTACCTGGCCCGGCTACTGGGGGGCGCCCCGTTCCGGATCGACTACATTACCTGTTTAGGGCGCGACCGCCTGTCGGAGGGGATGATCGCGCGGATGGTGGCCGAGGGCCTCGGCATCGAGGGCATCCAGCGCCACCCAACGCGTCTGCCGGGCCTCTATGCAATCGAGGTTGACGCCGCTGGTGAGCGCAGCTTTTGCTACTGGCGCTCCACCTCGGCGGCGCGCACCCTGTTCGAGCATGGGCGCGGGCCGGACGATCTGCTGTCCGGCGCGGATGTCGTCTACCTCAGCGGCATCACCCTGGCCGTGCTTTCCGACGCGGCGCGCGCTGCACTGATCGCGGCTTGCGCCAAGGCCAAGGCGGCGGGCCGCACCGTGGTGTTCGACAGCAACTACCGCCCGGCGCTCTGGCCCGATCCGGCCGCCGCGCATGACGCGATGGCGGCGATGTGGCGGGCGACCACGCTGGCCCTGCCCTCATCCGACGACGAGCGTGTCCTGCATCCGGGTGCGCAGGACGACGCGATCCTGTCCCGCATCGCCGCCTGCGGCGTGCCTGAGATCGTGCTGAAGCGTGGGGCGGCGGGGCCCCTCGTTTCCTTCGACGAACGGACTGAAGCGCTGCCGGTCGCGCCGGTCGCGGATGTGGTGGACAGCACCGCCGCGGGGGACAGCTTCAACGCGGGGTATCTGGCCGGACGCCTGCGGGGGCAGGGGCCGATGCAGGCGGCCCAGGCCGCCCACGAACTGGCCGCCCGTGTCCTTCGCCACCGGGGGGCGATCCTCCCTCGGTGAAACTGGCCGGGGCGGGCGCTGGCGATGCGTGCAATGGTCAGAGACCGAGCGCCTCTGCCGGAGGATATGGGCAAGGCCTTCGGCAATAGTATCCCTTACGGGGCGCGAGGTGCGGCTCAACCGGTGCCGGGCCCTGCGGGCGCGGCTGTCTGGCGACGGTGCGACGGGCTCAGAGCGACTTCACCACGCGGCCCTCCTGAAGGACCAGTTCGATGCGCTCTCCGTCGCCGGACAGGCAGGAAATGTCCGCCAAGGGGTTTCCGTCGATCAGGATCAGATCGGCCGTCTTCCCTTGGGCAACGACGCCGAGATCGTCCCGCCGGATCAGCCGCGCATTCACCGACGTGGCGGATTTCAGAACGTCGGCCACCGGCAGAACCTGCGCCCGCAGCGAGAACTCCACCAACTGATCCTGGTTCCACCAGCCCAGCAGATCGGTTCCATAGCCGATTTGCACGCCCGCGCGGGTCAGAATCTCCAGCGATCCCAGCCCGGCGTCGCGCACCGTGCGGTTCTTCTCGCGGTTCTCCATCCCGAGTCCGATGGCATCGGCGTGCCGGTCGAGGCAGTCGTAGACGACGAGCGTCGGAACGGCGAAGCAATCGCGCGCAGCCAGGATCGCGGCCACGCGCTCGTCGATCAGGTTGCAATGCTCCAGGCTGCGCACCCCGTTGACTGCGGCGTGCTCGATGGCCTTGGCGGTGTAGGTATGTGCGGCGACATAGGTGCACGAGGCCTCGGCCACCGTGACGATGGCCTGGATCTCCTCCGGTGTGAACTGGATCCAGTCGATGGGGTCGGCCGGGGTCGCGACCCCGCCATTGGCCATGATCTTAATGAAGTCCGCGCCCAGGCGCAGTTCGTCCCGCGCCGCGGCAAGACAGGCGGGCACGCCGTCGACGATCCGCCCCAGGCCGGGCGTGTGCCGGCGCTGCAGATCGCCGATATCCGTCCGCCCCGTTCCACGGAAATCAGTGTGTCCGCCGGTCTGTCCCAGCGCCTTGCCGGAGACGGACAGCCGCGGCCCGCGCAACATCCCCTCCTCCTGCGCGCGCCGGTGGCCCGCATCCCCGCCGCCGACATCCCGCACCGTGGTGAACCCACGGTCCAGCATCTGGCCCATGTTCCGGGCGGCCCAGTGTGTGACGTAGGAGACCGGCATCGCTTCCAGCGCGGCCAGATTGGGGTTGGCCGCCGTGATGTGGACATGGGCGTCGATCAGCCCGGGCATCAGCGTCTTGCCCGTCGCATCGACAACCAGATCGGCATCCGACGCAATCGCGGTCTCGGACAATTCGGCGATTGCGCCGTCGGCGACGAAGACATGCATTCCAGACGCCACTTCGTCGGACACCCCGTCGAAAAGCTCGCAGTTCTCTATGCGAATGCGCATCCTCGCCCCCTTTGTCAGATATCTGGGAACCTACGGGAATTGCTGCATATTGCAATCGTGGCTGGTGTTTTCCGCCGTCTCGTTTAGCGTTGGGGCACGGGGGAAGTTATGTCCGACACGCTGCTGAGCGCATCCGGTCTTGAACGCAGTTTCTATGGGGTCCGCGCGCTGAACGGGGCGACGCTCGAGGTGCGCGCCGGAACGATCACCGGGCTCATCGGGCCGAACGGCGCGGGCAAGACGACCGTGTTCAATTGCCTGTCCGGCGTCATCCCGCCCGAGGCGGGGCGGGTCGTCTTCGACGGCACCGATATCACTGGATGGCGGCCGGAACGGATCAGCCAGCGCGGCCTTGTCCGGACCTTTCAGATCGCGCGCGGATTTCCGAGGCTGACGGTACTGGAGACGTTGCTGCTGCACGGCGATGCCCAACCGGGCGAGAACGTCGTGACGGCGCTGTTTTCGCCCGGCCGGAGCCGCGCGCGCGAGCGTGCCCTGATCGAGCGGGCGCGCGCCGTGGCGGCGCAGCTCAACCTGACCCATGTGCTGGAGAACATGTCGTCCGATCTGTCCGGCGGGCAGAAGAAGCTGCTGGAGATCGGGCGGGCGCTTATGGCCCGGCCCAAGCTGATCCTGCTCGACGAGCCTGTGGCAGGCGTGAACCCGGCCCTGGCCGGAGAGATCGCCGAGCGGATCGCGGAGTTGCGCGACACCGGGCTGACCTTTCTGATCGTGGAACACGATATGGATATCGTGGCGCGGCTCTGCGACCCGGTCATCGTCATGTCGGGCGGCGCGCGCCTGACGGAGGGGACATTCGACGCGATCGTCGCCGACGACCGCGTGCAGGACGCCTATCTGGGGCAGCGCGCATGATCTTCACCGCCCGGGACGTGACCGGAGGATACACCGCGTCCGACCAGATCCTGAAGAGCGTGAGCGTGTCCGCCGACGCCGGAGAGATCGTTGCCATTCTGGGCCCGAACGGGGCGGGCAAGTCGACGCTGCTGAAGGCCGTCACAGGGCTTCTGCCGACCTTGACGGGGGAGATCTCCCTGGCGGGGGACCATCTGATTGGCCTCCGGCCCCGGCGCATCGCCGAACTTGGCATTGCCTACGTCCCGCAGGAGAGCAACGTCTTTGCCACGATGACAGTGCGCGAGAACCTGGAAATGGGCGGCTACATCGCCAGCGGCGCAGCCGCGCGGATCGACGAGATGTTCGCGCGGTTCCCCATCCTGGCGGAAAAGCGGGGCGATGCCGCGCGCACCCTGTCGGGCGGGCAACGCCAGATCCTGGCCATGGCCATCGCCATGATGGTCTCGCCCCGGCTGCTCCTGCTTGACGAACCCTCGGCCGGCCTGTCTCCAATTGCGGCGGGTCAGTTGTTCGACACGATCCGCGAGATCGCCGCTCAGGACGTCTGCATCGTCCTTGTCGAGCAGAACGCCATGGATGCGCTCGGGCTGTGCGACCGGGCCTACATCCTGTCGGCCGGGCGCAACCACGCGACGGGGGCAGGTCACGAACTGGCCGCCGATCCCGATATCCGCCGTACGTTTCTGGGCGGCTGACAACGAAAGACAGCGGAACGACGCAACACAGAGAGGACACCGCAATGCACAATCTCAATCGACGCCTGTTCCTGGGCACGACCGCCGCGGCGCTTGCGGCTCCGGCGATCCTGAAGGCGCAATCCGATGCGATCAAACTGGGCTCGCTCACCCCGCTGACGGGCGTTGGCGGCACCTACGGCCCGTCGATGCGCGACGCCATCGCGGGCGTGATCGGTCAGGTGAACGAGGCCGGCGGCGTGCTTGGCCGCAAGATCGAGCTGGTGTCGGAGGATACCCAGACCTCTCCGGAAGCCGCCGTTCGCGCGGCGCGCAAGCTGATCGACGTCGATGGCGTCTCGGCGATCATGGGAACGTGGGCGTCCTCGATCACCACCGCCGTCGCGCCGCTGGCATGGGAAAGCAAGACGATGCTTCTTTGCGTCTCCGGCGCCGACAGCATCACCCAGCTCCCGCATCAGGGGTTCATCTGCCGGACGCAGCCCAATTCCAAGCTCCAGATCCGGGTGGCCGGCGATTTCATGGTGGCGGAAGGCGCGACGCAGATGGCGTGGATCGGGCCGCAGACGCCCTTCGCCGCCTCCTCCATCGAGATCCTGCAGGAGATCGCGGCGGCAAACGGTGCCGGCATGGAGGATCTGATCTACGAGGCCGATAAGTCGACCTATCGCTCCGAGGTCGACCAGATCCTGCGCAATTCGCCCGATTTCATCATGCTGGGCGGCTACGCGGCCGACAGCACGGTGCTGATGCGCGATATCTGGCAGGCGGGCTATGAGGGCAAGATCATCGGCCCGGCCTACGCCGTGAACGCCACCGTCCTCGACGCGCTTCCGCCCGATGTCACCGAAGGGGTGTACACCTGGGAAGGGGCGCCCGCCATCGACAGTGGCGCCTATGCCAACGTGAAATCGATCCTGAACGTCGACGATGTCGACCCGTACTCGGCCCAGACCTACGACCATGCGAGCCTCGTGATCCTTGCCATGGCGGCGGCTGGCGACACCAGCGGCGACGCGATCCGGGCCAGTATCCGGACGGTCAGCCAGGGCGATGGGCAGACGGTGGAGAGCGCCGTCGACGGGCTTGCCGCGCTCGAGGGCGGGATCGACTATTCCGGCGCGTCGGGCCCCTGCGATTTCGACGAGATCGGCGATATCACCGGCACGCAGTTCGTGTTCAAGCAGATCGCGGGCGGGGCCGCGGCAGAATACAAGCGCACGTAACCCGCAGAACAAGGCAAGGCCGGGCCGCCCCGCTCCGCGGGCGGCCCGGCGCCCTGAGGCGAGCACATCTGAATGGACCTCCTTCCACAACTCCTGGTGAACGGCATCATCAGCGGCACCTTGCTGGCGATCCCGGCCATCGGGTTCACCGCGATATTTGCCGTTCTGCGCTTTCCGAACTTCTCGGTCGCCAGCCACGCCACTATCGGCGCATTCGCGGGCTACGCGGCAAATGTCTGGCTCGGCCTGCCCGCGGCCCCGGCTCTGATCGCCGCGTTTCTGGTGGCGGCGCTTGTCGGTCTGGCCTCGGACGAGCTGGCGCTGAAGCCGCTGCGCCCCTACGGCGCGCTGACCGCTGCGATCGCGTCCATCGCGCTCACCATCGTGCTGGAGAACATGGTCCGCTTCGGCTTCGGCAACGACCTTCGGGGCTACGATCTGCCCCTTGTGCGCGACTGGCGCGTGGCCGGTGTCCGCGTCGGGCCACAACAGGTGCAGAATTTCCTGCTGGCGATCCTGATCATGACGGCAGTGTTCGCGGCGCTGAAATTCACCCGCATCGGCAAGGCGATGCGCGCGGTGGCCGACAACCCGACGCTGGCCGAACTCAAGGGCATAGATCCGGTCTGGGTCGGGCGCCTCACCGTGTTCATGGCGATGGGCCTTGTCGGGGCGGGCGGAATGCTGCTCGGGCTCGGCACGTCGATCGACCCGCTGACGGGCTTCCGCTTCATCCTACCGATCTTTGCCGCCGCCGTGGTGGGCGGCCTCGGCAGCATTCCCGGCGCGGCCCTCGGCGCGATGGTGGTGGGCATCGGCGAGGAGCTTTCGATCCTCGTTCTGTCGCCCTCCTACAAAAGCGCCGTGGGCTTCATCGCCATCGTGCTCGTTCTGGCCTTCCGGCCGCGCGGCCTGCTGGGGGAGCGGGCGTACTGATGCTGAGCTATCTTCTCGCCACCCTCACCTTCGCGGGGGTCTATGCCCTTCTCGCCCTCGGCCTCAACGTGATCTGGGGCATGGCGGGCATGATCAATCTCGGGCTCGCCGGGTTCTTCGCGCTGGGCGCCTATGCCTCGGCGCTTGCGACGGTGGCGCTCGGCTGGCCGATTGCCGCCGGGGTGCTGCTGGCCATTGCCGTGGCCGCGCTCTCCGGGGCGCTGCTCTCGCGGCTGACGCTGAA
>JBCDGG010000168.1:0-10037 GCA_038757905.1 Pseudomonadota bacterium
ACGCCTTCCGGGGGGCCATGCTGGCGCTTGCGGTCAATCTGCTGCTGGTCTGGGTGCTGATCAAAGGCACGGCGCTGCAGTTCCAATCCTGGGCCATCGTCGGTTTTCTGGCGGTTTTCTATTACGCGGGATGGTGGCTGGCCTGGCCGATCTGGGGCTATCACGCACCGAATGTCACCGCCGAGTTGAACCAAGTGGGCGGGACGATTGGTGGCCTGGTGGGCTTGTATCTCCTCAGACCGGGGTCGTCCTGACGGCTTCGGCCCTTCCCTGAGGCAGTGTAGGCGGCCACGCGCCACGACGGGTCAGGGGGCATTCCATGGGCCGTTGCGCGTGTGTCGGCCGGCCGCTTTCGACGAGGGACACCGCCTCTTTGAGCCCGTCAGACCGACATGCGGACCGCTGGCAAGGGCCCCGGGCGCGATTCGCATCGCGTCCGGGTCAAAGCGTGCGCATTTCCAAAGGCGATTGCATTGCCCAAAAGATCCGCCCCTTTGTCAGTCGGGAAGCGCGGCCCCACAGTGCGGCCAGGGCGGTTGGGGAGAGCGATATCGTAACGGAACGGGTCGCGCCGGTGACGGCGGGCGGCAGCGGCCTTGAGGTGGGGATGCGGCCAAGCGGCTGGCAGGGGATGGCTCAAGGTCGGCGTAACGGGCCGCATTCACCAAGCTGTTCGCGGATCAATGCGCCGCCGACGGCATCCGCATGAAGAATGCGCTGCCGGGTTCATTGACACCCTGCCGGAAATCGAAGAGCGGCGGGCGCGCATTCCGATGGGCCGCTACGGCCGGGCCGACGAGGGGTCGGCACTGACTTCTCTGCCTGTGTCGGGCGGCCGCAAACCTGACCGGCCAGAACCTGCGGGTGGATGGGGCCTCAGCCGGTCTGTTTGAGGGTAACGCGCGCGGCTTCCTGGCTTCGCGCGTCTTTGTCTTGGTGAGGGCCCCGTAGCTGCGGCTCCTCTGGGCCGATCTGACCTGGCGAGCGGTGCAGAGCGGCTTGGCTGGCGTCCCGCCGCCTAGCTTGCCGCATGCTCCGTCAGCAGATTGATCGACTCGATGAGGTCCGCGCGCCGCTCGGCCCCGAGGAGCTCGTCCAACTCGCGATTGCGGGCGATGAACCTCGGCCGGAGCTCTGCGAGCTTGCCCAGTCCGTCATCCGTCAGCTGCACCAGCTTCTTGCGCTTGCTGTCCGGGTCGTCGAGGAACCGCACGAGCGCCAGCCGCTCCAACGCGACGGACGTCCGGCTGATCTGGGCCCGGTCCACCATGCAGAACCGGCTGATGTCGGAAATCGAGACCTCGCCCAACGTGTCGACCACATCGAGGATCCTGTAGCCGGTCAGGTTCAGTTGCGTGCCCTCGAGCAAACCAGAGGCCTGCTGGTCCAGCAGCCGGCTCAGGATCGAAAGGCGGAAGGTGAGCCTGTCTTCCAGCGCCCGCACCCTGTCGAGCCGATCCTCCAGGGACTTTGCGGATATGTGCATGATCACCCGTTTTGTTGCTAGCGCAACATCATTGGATCAACCCCGGGCAAAGGGCAAGGCTCGCGCGGGGCAGGGGCGTTTCACGCCGAGGCGGGCCGTCACAGGGACAGGTCGGTTCCGAGACGAACGGAGAGAACGGGCGGGTGGCGCTGCGCACCCATGCGGACCCGCCCAAGCCTTCCGGTCTGGACAGGTCGGTTTGGCCTAGCCGACGGAACGCAGGGCGGTGGGCGTCTCTTACCCGCCCGCCGCCCTGCGTGAGCCTTGCCTGACTGCCTCATACTCTCGTGGCGCTTATCGCGCAGTTTGCCGCCCGGGTCCCGGTCGCCACGCCGGGAAAGGCCCGAGACGGTGCCTGCCCTTGGGCCCCATGCCTCAGAAGTTCGACGTCAGCGACACGCGAACTTCGCGACCGGACCCGTAGGAGCACACGAACTCCGTCTGACAGCCGGTCACGTAGCGCTCGTCGGCCACGTTGGTCACCGTCAGCCGCCCGACGAGCCCGTCGCGGAACTCGTAGGTCGCGAACAGATCGACGATGGTGGACGGGTCGACCTTGAGCGTGTTGGACGTGTTGGCGAAGCTCTCGCCGCGGTGCCGCACGCCAAGGCCCGTCGTCAACCCATTGAGCGTTCCCGAAAACGCGTAGCTGCCGTAGAGCGCCATCTCGAATTCCGGGATCAGGGTGGGCGTGTTGCCGACAAATGTGGAATCGCTGTCTTCGCGGATCTCGACATCGAGCCACGTCGCGGCCCCGCCGATCTGCAACCCGTTGTCGAACGAGATCTGCCCTTCCAGTTCGATCCCGCGGGAGCGTACTTCCCCCAACTGATCGAAGGTTGGAAAGACCCCGGTCACGACGTTCTCGCGGTCGATCTGGAACACCGATGCGGCAAGAAAGAAGTTCTCGCCGGCCGGTGCCCATTTCAGACCGGCCTCGAACTGCTCGCCCGTTTCGGGCTCCGTCACGCCATTCGCGGGCGATGTGATGAGCGGATTGAAGAAGGTCGAGTAGGTCAGGTATGGCGTCAGGCCGTTCTGCGCCTCGTAGGCCAGCGCGAGACGGACAGACGTCTCGCTGTCGTCACGCTCAAACGCCCCGGCCCCGTCCTGTTCCGTATCGACGATGTCATGGCGGATGTTGAACGTGCCGAGCCAGCCGTTGCCCCAACTGACCTGATCCTGAAAGTAGAACCCGATCTGGCGCTGCTGGGTGGTGGCATCCTGAAACGGCGCGCCGAGCGTGGGCGTTCCGGGCGCTGTCGTATCGACGACCGTGTTTGATCCGAAGGCCACGGCCTGGGTCTCGTCCAGCCAGTAATAGCGCGCGTCCAGCCCGAACAGCAGGTTGTGAGACAGCGCGCCCGTTTCCACCGTGCCGTAATAGCGCAGGTCCGTCTGCGCGGTGCGGACGAGGGTGTCGTGCTCGAACGCGATCAGGGCCAGCGTGCCGTCGTCATCGACGGGGGTGGCGGAGAAACCGGAATAGCCAAAGGGATACCAGTAGCTTTCCTCGACACTCGCAACCCCAAGGCGGCCGATGCCGGTGAAGGTGAAGCCGTTGTCGAACACATGCTCGACGATCCCCGAAAACGAGGCCTGCTGTCGCACATAGCTGTCCCAGTCCGGATCGGAGAAGTTCGCGTCCGGGTCGATGAAACCGAACTCATCGGTCGATTCCACGGTACCGAAGTAAGGCAGGAACGTGCTGCCGTTGTGCTGCTCGTCGGCGAAGTGGATATTCGCGAGAAGCGTGACTTCCGTCCCGCCATCGAGGACGAAGCGGAAGGACGGCGCGAACGTGCCGCGCCAGCCATTGTTGAAGTCATCGTACTTGTCCCCGGCCTCGACCCGTCCGGTCAGGCGGTAGGAGCGGCCGTCGCCCAGATCGTCGCCGAAATCGAACTGCAGAGAGCCGGAGGTTGCGTCGTCGAGGCCGAACCCCAGCTCGCGAATGCGCCCGCCCGGGCGTTTCGACACGTAGTTGACCAAGCCCCCCGGGTTCGAGCCGCCATAGAGGGCCGAGGACGGGCCGCGCAGCACTTCGATCCGTTCCAGCGTATAGGGGTCGATGAAGAAGGAGCCGAAGGCGAAGGAAAGGTTCTGGGCGTTATCCAGGAAGACCCCGGTCTGATCGGCCTGAAACCCGCGTATGCGCAGCCAGTCGTAATCCTGATCGTCCCCGAAGACGTCGGTCGTCACACCCGGGGTGTAACGCAAAGCTTCGCTGACCCGCGTTGCATCGAACCGCTCGATGTCTTCCCGGCCGAGGATCGAAACCGATTGCGGTATCTGATTCCAGTTGAGCGGAACCTTGGAGCCCGTCACCGTGGGCGGGTTGGTCTCGCCATCGACCGGGCCGGTGGCATCTTCCTGATTGCGCAGGACGATGGGATCGAGCTGGAAGGCGTCGCCTGCCGTCTGGGCCAGGCCCCCGCCGGGCGCCGTGATGATCACCAGAATCGCCGTGCAGGCGGCGTGCCCGCGTCTCAAGCCGATCGCCATGTTTCTCACCCCATCTTGCATCGTGGCGTCGCCCGCCAAGCGCGCCGCTCTCGGCGCCCCTGTCTGAGCGACGGGCCGGATGAGGCTGAGTAGAGCTTACTTTGCGGAAGTGTCTTGGAGATTCAGATCATCCCCGCCGCCGCCCTGTTCTTTCATCCAAACGGACGGGACGCCGCCCGTCACCGCCTTGAACACGCGATTGAAATGCGCCTGATCGGCAAATCCGGACGCATCCGCGGCATGGGCAAAGCTGTGGCCCCGCGCCAGCAGGGCCTTTGCATGGTCGATGCGCCGGCCCAGGACCCATTGGTAGGGCGATTGCTGCATTTTGGCCTTGAAGACACGGTTGAAATGCGAGCGCGACATTCCGGCTGCGCGCGCAAGCGCCTCGACGGAGATGCGTTGGTCGAGATGCGCCCGCACATACCGCTCCAGCGTCGCAAGGCAGAGCGGCCCCGCGCCGGCGGCCGACGGTTTAACCCTCACCTGGTGGAAGAACTCGCCCAGCAGCGCTTGTGTCAAAAGCGCGGCGTGGCCACCCGAGCGCTCCGGCTGCGCGCACTCGCCCGCAATTAGCGCCACAAGCGGCGCGATCTCGCCCAACCGGTCCATGAAGAGCGGCGTGTCGAGGGGCACCTGAGGCCCCACGAGCGACTTCAGGTGCCGCAACGGCAAATGCACATCCACGTGCCGCAGCTCCGTCGAGCGGTTCAGCCGGCTGCGCATCTCCACCCCCGCGGGCACGAAACAGGCCGCGCATTCCACGGGGTCGGACGCCTTGTCGCGCAACAGAACGAGCCGCGCGTCGTCCATCAGGAAGACGAACCTGGGGTGCATCGAGGCGTAGTGCCCGCGCGCGTTCGCCTCGCCCTGGACGTGCCAGTAATCCAGAACCAGTTGATCGAGGAGCAAGCAGCGAACGCCTCCCACGGCTCTGAAGCCGGTCGTCTTGGAGTACATTCTTGGATGAAACGACATACGGTTGGCCCCTTGACGCGTCGCTGGGAAAGGGCTGCTGGCCAAACCGTGCTGGAACGGCATTGTTTGATCCGCTCAAGCGAAAGTCAATCCATTGACGGGGCCCAGGCGCGGGCGCAGCGTGGCGGTGTGACCGGACGGGCCGCGCCCGCTCGACATCCGAAACCCACAGGTTCAGGGCCATCAAGGTATTGAGACATCATTGGATCATCGCAGCCCTGATTGCCGCCCTTGGCCAGTTTGCGGCGCCTGCCGCAGCCCGGGCCGAGGCCGTTTTCGTAGAGCACATCTGGGGAACGACCCGCGTGCCGGAAGTGCCGCGCCGTGTCGTGAGCCTGTCCTACAACGGCGCAGACAACTGGCTGGCGCTGGGCGTGACGCCATACGCCTACCGGGTGTGGTACGGGGGGGACGAGACCGGCCTGTGGCCCTGGGCCGCGTCCGAGCTGGGGGCGGAGGAGCCGCTGCAACTGCGCGGCGAGATCGATATCGAGGCCGTTGCGCGGCTCGAGCCGGACCTCATCGAAGCGATGTATTCCGGCCTGACGCGGGCCGAGTACAGGGCGCTTTCCCGGGTGGCGCCGGTCCTCGGCCCGCCGCCGGGCAGGGGGGATTTCGCCGCAACCTGGACCGACATGGTGGTGACCTTCGGCCGGGTGATGCGGCGCGAGGCGGCGGCGCGGGCGGTTGTCTCGCGCATCGAAGGCGCGTTCGCCCGTACCCGCGCCGCGCATCCTGCCTGGCAGGGGGCCACCGCTGTCGTGGCCCTGCCAGACGGCCCGCTCATCCTGACCGGCGAAGACGGGCGGATGCAGGTTCTGATGCAGCTCGGTTTCACCCTCCATCCGCCGGCCGAGGCCCTCAGTCATGGCGGTTTCTTCTACCGGATGGACCCGGAGCTGACGGCACCCTTGGAAAGCGACCTGCTGATGTGGCTCGACCTGGGAGGGGGCGTGGGCGCGGCGGCGCGCAATCCCCTGCGTTCCGCGATGCGGAGCGTGGCGGAGGGGCGCGAAGTCGTCGCCGATCCCCTGCTCTCCGCCGCCCTGAGCTATGCCAGCGCCCTGAGCCTGAGCTATGCTCTGGAGCGGCTGCCCGGGATGCTTGACGCGGCGTTGGACGGCGATCCGAAAACCGTCGTGGCCTCGGCCCTGGCCGCCGGGCTGGCGCCATGAGCCGCGGGCTCGTCTGGGCGCCGGCCTTTCTTCTGTTGTGCCTGGGGGCGCTTCTCTACGGGGCGCGGGGGGCCGCGGACCTGCGGGACCTCACAGCGCTCTTCGGCGGCCCGCTTCCGGGCGACGCCGATGCCATCGTGCTGGTCCAGCTCCGGCTCCCGCGCCTGCTGGCGGCGCTAGTCGCGGGCGGCGCGCTGGGCGCAGCGGGCGCGATCATCCAAACGCTCAGCCGTAACCCGCTGGCGGATCCGGGGCTGCTCGGCGTCAACTCCGGCGCTGCCTTCGCCATCGTTCTGACGTTTTGGGCGTTCGGCCCGCAACCGCCCGCGGCGCTGGCGCTTCCGGGCTTGCTGGGCGCAAGCCTCGCCGCGGGTTTCGTATGGATCCTTGCGATGCGGGTGTCCCATCCGATGACGCTGATCCTCGGCGGTGTCGCGCTCACGGCCGTTCTGGGCGCGGGCGTGCGCGCCCTGATACTTGCTGACAGCGTCGCATTGGACGGGTTCCGCCAGTGGGCCGTCGGCTCCGTCGCCGTTGTGGAGGCACCGACGCTCGCGTTGGCATCCGCGATCGGTGCGGCCGGGCTCTGCCTCGCGCTTCTTTCTGCCCGCAGTCTGGACGCGCTCTCGCTCGGCGACGACATGGCCCGGGCACTCGGTGCCTCGCTCATTGGCACGCGGGCGGCCGCGTTGGCGGCGACGGCGCTTCTCAGCACGGCCGCGGTATTGGTGGCGGGACCGCTGATGTTCATCGGTCTCGTGGCGCCGCACATCGCGCGGATGACCGGCGCGCAATCCTCTCTCGGCCTTCTGGGCGCCTCCTGTGCCTGGGGGGCGAGCCTCGTCATCGCGGCAGATCTGATCGGTCGCAGCCTCTTTCCGGGGGTGGTCATACAGGCCGGTCTGGGCGTCGCGCTCGTCGGCGGGCCGCTCTTGATCTGGCTCGTGTGCCGAGACGTGCGAGACGGGGTATGAGCCGCGCGGCTGCCTCTGTCGGGGCGCTCGCTTGCGCGGTGTTCGGCCTCGCAGCAGCCCTCCTCGCCGCGATGGGCGAGCCGCTCGACTGGGCCGCGGTGCTTGCTGGCACCGGGATCGAGCGCGAGCTTCTGCTGCACTTCCGCCTGCCGCGGGTGCTGACGGCGTGCCTGACGGGCGCCGTGCTTGGGCTTGCCGGGACGGCCCTGCAGGTTGTCCTGCGCAATCCTTTGGCGTCGCCGGACGTGATCGGCTTCGGGGCGGGGGCCGGCGCGGGTGCCGCTGTCGCGATCATCATCGCGGGCTCGCTCGACGCTGTTCTGCCCGGTGCCCTGCTCGGCGGCGCGCTTGCAACGGCGCTGATCCTGTCGCTGGCCTGGCGCGGGGGCCTTCCGCCGAATGGCCTCATCATAATAGGCGTCGCGCTGAGCCTGATGCTCACAGCCGCGACGGATGTCCTGTTGTCCTTCAGCCCCGGCATTCAGGCCGCGGAGACGGCGCGCTTCCTGACCGGCAGCTTCGCCGGCTCCGACTGGCAGGGGGTCGCCCTTCTGGCGGGGGCCGCGGCGGCGGGCGGCCTGCTCCTTGGCCTGCAGAGCTACACGATCAACCGGCTGGATCTGGGAGACGATATTGCCACCGCCCAGGGTCTGAACGTCAGGCGCACGCGCGGGGTGATGGTGGCGTCGTCCGCGGCCTTGATCTCCGTCTCCGTGGCGGCGACGGGCCCTTTGCCGTTTCTTGCGTTCCTGGCCGGGCCCCTGGCCCGCGCCGTCACCGGGGTGGGGGGCACCCAGCTGGGCGCAGCCGCCCTGACCGGTGCGCTCATCGCGCTCGGGGCTGACGCCCTCGCCCGGTCATGGCCGTCGGCCACGACGCTGCCGGCCGGCGTGTTCACCGCTGCTTTGGGGGGCCTGGCCATGCTCGTCATCGTTCTTCGCCAAGGGGAGCGCCGCCCATGACCGGCTTCACTCTGGATCAGGTCGACGTCACGTTCTCTGGCCGTCCCGTGCTGCGCGGGGTGCGGGGCGAGATCCGCCCCGCCAATGTCACCACCGTGATCGGGCCGAACGGCAGCGGCAAGTCCACGCTCCTGCGCGCGCTGGCGCGGATCGTCCGGCCCAGTGCCGGGCGCGTCGTGCTCGATGGCCAGAGTGCGTGGGACATCGCGCCGAAGGCCTATGCCCGGCGTGTCTCCTTTCTGGCGCAGAACCCCGTCACGCCGGAGGGCCTGCGCGTGAGAGCGCTGGTCGAACGTGGCCGCACACCCTATCTCGGCCCGTTCCGCCCGATGACGGATGCGGACCGCGCGGCGGTGGAGGATGCGCTCGCCGCCACGGGGCTTGCCGATCTGGCGGAGCGGCGCGTCGACAGGCTGTCGGGCGGGCAACGTCAGCGCGTCTGGATCGCCATGGCACTGGCGCAGCAGACGCCCGTGTTGCTACTGGACGAACCGACGAGCTTTCTCGACCTGCCGCATCAGGCAGAGGTCATGCAGCTCGTGCGGAAGCTCAACCAGGACCTGGGAAAAACCATCGTCATGGTCCTGCATGACATCAACCTCGCCGCGGCCCATAGCGATGAAATCGTGGCGATGCGTGCCGGCCGGATCGTGCGCAGCGGACCGCCCAAGGAGATCGTGACAGAGGAGCTGCTGTCCGCTTTGTTCGACGCCCCGCTTTCGCTGCATCCGAGGGGCGCGGCGGACGTGCCGTTCGTGTTGCCGTGAGGGTGGAAGGGCCGCCCTTTCCGGGGCTGGCGCGCGGCCTGTGGGTGATGGGGCTCGGATTGGCTGCCATCGCGATGGCCAACAACATGATCATCCCGCTGCTCGGCCCGGTCGGCCGCACCGTCGGGCTCAGCGATCAGCATATCGGGCTTGTCCATTCAGGCGCCGCCCTTGCGGCGATACCCGCCGCGCCGTGGTGGGGGCGACGCTCGGATCTGGTCGGCCGGCGTCCGGTCTTCGTGGCGAGCCTGCTGGGCTTCGCGGCCTCCACTTTCGCGTTGGCGTGGGTCCTGCAATATGCCCTGTGGGAGCCTTTGAGCGCGGGCACCGTGTTTGCTTTGCTTCTGATGTCGCGGCTGGCCTATGGCGCCCTCGGCAGCGGTGCCCTTCCCGCGGCGGCGGGCTATCTCGCCGATGTCTCCCGTCCCGAAGATCGCTTGCGCGCGATGACGATGCCCTCCCGCGCCTTCAGCCTCGGAGGGCTCTTCGGCCTGTGCCTCGTCTGGCCGGCCGCGGCCCTGTTCGGCTATGCCGGGCCGGTCTTCCTGGTGGCGGGTTTCGGCGCCATGGTCGCGGTCGCTTCTCTCTTTCTGATCGGAACGGCCCCACACCGGCGCGAGGGCCGTGGGTTGCCTGACGCGTCCCGCCAGCGATTGCCCGCCCCCTACCTCCTGTTGGCAGTGAACGGCCTGGCGTTCACGCTCATGAGCATGATCCAAACGACGGTGCCGTTCTTCGTGCAGGACGCGTTGGCCCTCTCGACGAGCGAGGCCATTTCCCTGGCCACGGGGCTTGCCCTTGTCCTGACCCTCGCGACCCTCGCCGCGCTCAGGGCCGCCGCCGCCTCGAAGCTGGGCGCTCCGTCGCTCGCCGCGCTCGGGCTTGGCATCGCGGCGGCGGGCGCGGCATTCCTGCATCTGTCGAGCGGTCTCGCAGTGCTCGGTCTTGCGCATGTCCTGCTCGGCTTCGGGTTAGGCCTTTTCGTGCCGACAACGCAATCCGCCCTGTCCCTTCGGACCTCCAGCGCAACGCAGGCGCGCGCCGCCGGGCGGCTGTCGGCCGCGGCCACCTCGGGCTATGTCCTCGGGCCGTTCGCCGGGGCGTTCCTGTACGCCGACCATGGCGCGCGCCTCTATCTGTTCGCCATGGCCGCGTTGGCTGGCCTGGCGGTGCTGCTGTGGATCCGCAGG
>JBCDGG010000169.1:0-9990 GCA_038757905.1 Pseudomonadota bacterium
ACGTTTGCCGATACGGTGTTCTTCACCAACTCCGGCACGGAGGCGATGGAACTGGCCGTGAAGATGGCGCGCCGCTACTGGCACGCCAAGGGCATGCCCGGCCGCACCAAGATCGCGGCGTTCGAGGGCAGTTTCCACGGGCGCTCTTCCGCGGCGATCGCGGCGGCGGGCGCGGCCAAGCTGACGGAGGGGTTCGGCCCGCTTCTGCCAGGGTTTCTGCATCTGCCCTTCGGTGACGCAGACGCGCTGGAGGAGGCATTCGCGGATCCCGATCTGGGCGCGATCATCGTGGAGCCGGTGCAGGGCGAAGGGGGCATCCGCCCCGTCCCGGACGCGGTCCTTCGGGACCTGCGCCACCGCTGCGATGCCTCGGGCGTGCTGCTGATCCTCGATGAGGTGCAATGCGGCATGGGCCGCACCGGAAAGCTCTTTGCCCATGAATGGGCCGGGATCACCCCGGATATCATGATGATCGCCAAGGGCATCGGGGGCGGGTTTCCGCTGGGCGCGCTGCTGGCCACCGAAGACGCCGCCTCGGCCATGACGGCCGGGACCCATGGCACCACCTATGGCGGCAATCCGCTCGGCTGCGCGGTGGGCCTGAAGGTGCTCGAGACCGTGTCCGCGCCGGAGTTCCTCGATGAGGTGCGGCGCAAGTCGGGCGTGTTCCGCCAAAGCCTGGAGAGCCTTGTGGCGGAGCATCCAGATGTGTTCGAGGAGGTGCGCGGCGCCGGTCTGATGCTGGGCCTGAAGTGCAAGCCGCCCGCGGGCGAGGTTGTTCAGGCCGGGTATGCCGAAGGGGTGCTGACGGTTCCCGCCGCGGACAATGTGGTGCGGATGCTGCCGGCTCTGACCATTTCGGACGAGGAGTTGGGCGAAGCGCGCCTTCGGCTGGATGCCGCGGCTCACCGTGTCACGGCGGCCGCCGTCGCCTGATCCGCAACTGACGCATGGGATTGCCCCGCGACCCGTGTCCGGGGCAATCCGTGCCGCGGCTCTAGGCGCGTCCGTAGGCCTCGGCGATGGCCACCTGCAGGGCGTCTTCGGTGCTCCGCTCGCCCCAGACGACCAGTTGGAAGGCGGGGTAGTATCGCTCCGCAGCGAGCACGGCGGTGCCGATCAGCCTGTCGATCTGGTCCGGGCAGGGCATCTGCCCCCCGGCCATCACCAGGCCGTACCGATAGGTCATCAGGCCCTGATCGGCCCAATAGGCGAAGGCACCGGCCCAGCAATTGTCGTTGACCGAGTTCAGGGCTTCGTAGAGCGCGGCCAGCCGGCCCTCGGGCGGCTCCATCTCGAAGGTGCAGATCAGGCGCAGTGTCTCGTCATAGGCCGACCAGGCGAGCGTGATGGAGTAGTTGCGCCATTGCCCTTCGACCGCCATGGCGATCTGATCGTCGCCGATACGGTCGAATTCCCAAGCGTGATGTTCAGCGAGTTCCTCTACGATGTCGATGGGGTGCAGATCTTCCGTGTGAAAATGTTCGGAAAGCGACATGCCCGGCCTCTTTGCTGTTGGCTCCCGGCGCGGGTAGGCGTGACGCTGTCGACCACTTGTGCCCCACGGCACCAAGAGCTGGGTGCCTGCTCAAGGTACGGCGGAGCAGCCCGCCGTCCTTACCAAATATGGTGGGGGTAGAGCGCACGCCTGTAAAGACGTTTTTTTGTGACACGGACACACTGTGCCCCAAGATTTCGTATGGCCGCTGACATGTGGTTGATGTGGTGCGGGGGCGCGCACGTCCCTTTGGGACCTTTTCGTGCCGAGCACCGGGCCGCCCCCCGGGCCGCGCGGGGCCGGCGAGAGCGAGGCGGATTGCCGTCCCAATCGGCTCTCTACGACAGCGTCGGTAGATCGAGGAACGGGTTGCGCCAATGGGGCGCCGCGCTGAGGGCGCGCCTGGCCTCCGCGATGTTGGGGACCTGCGCATAGAGTGTTTGCGAGTGCTGCGCGCTTCCGCCCAAGCGCTCATGCAGCCAACCGTCGAGCGCATCGCCCTCGTCCGATGCCGCACCGAGGTGTCGGAGGAGGCGCAGGGCCAGAGCGGGCCCGGCGGCATCCGTGGGACTGCCGCCCCGGCAATCGTAGAGGTCCTCGTAGAACACGACGGGTGGCGCGAGCCCAGCGGCGGAGAACAGACGGCATAGGCCCTCCCGTCGGGCGCGGCCGCGATGGAGCAGCGTCTCCAGCCGACGAAGGTTGAAGGGCTTCAGCGCCCGCGCCCCGGATGCGATATCGGGATAGATGTCCCGGGCGGACGCGCGCCCCCAGGCTTTGGTTTGCTGTGCCAGAAGCAGGGAAAGGACGCGCGCGCTGTCGTCCCGGCGGTCCAGCACCAGGGATCTGTATCCGAGGTCGCGTGTGACCTGAAGAAGGGCGTCGTGCACGTCGAACGGCAGAACGTCGATGCATTGCTTCAGGCTGACAGATCCATCAAGCGCGGCACGGATGCCGGACAGCAGGGCCGCCTTGTCCTGTGTGGCCTTGAAGGACGTTGTGAGCTCCGAGAACTCCCGGTTCGGATTGAACGGCTCCGCAAGAAGACGATGGGCACCGACCCGCTCTCTCAGGAGCGAAACCAGCGTTGACCCGCCGGTGCGGCGCAGGGTCCAGATCACGAAGGGACGGTTCATACGTTGCCACGCGCTGCCGCATCCGGCCTATCGGGTCAAGGCGCGGTGCTCCGGGCGGCCGCTGCCGTTCCGCGCCGCGTCAGCTCTCTGCGAGTTTCGCTTCCAGCGCAGCGAGTCGCGCCTTGAGGGCTTCGTTCTCCTCGCGCGCCTTTTGCGCCATGGCGCGGGCGGCATCGAACTCCTCACGGGTCACGAAGTCGCGATCCGCAAGCCAGCGGTCCAGCATCGACTTCATCGCGTTCTCGGCCTCTTCCCGCGCCCCTTGCGCCACACCCATGGCGTTGGTCATCAGCTGGGACATGTCATCGAGGATTTTGTTGCGACTTTGCATGGGGCACTCCGTCGTTGCGCCCCCGATATATGGGTCGTGTCGGTGACAGCCTCAAGGTTGACTTCGCCGCAGCGGCACAGTGACAAGGCGCAAGCCGGGGCATGGCCCACGCAAGACAGGGAAGCGACCCATGAAAGCGATCATGCCCTTTCCCGATATCGGGCCGGACCTGATTTCGGTGACGCTCTTCGGCGTGGACTTTGCGTTGCGCTGGTATGCGCTGGCCTACATCGTGGGCATCCTGTTCGGGTGGCGCCTGATCGTTGCGCTGGTGAAACGGCCGGCCCTGTGGCCGCCCCAGGGGGCGCCCATGCGGCCCGCGCAGGTCGAGGAGCTGCTGACCTGGGTGATCCTCGGGGTTATTCTGGGGGGGCGGCTGGGCTTCGTGCTGTTCTATCAGCCGGTCTACTACCTGCAGAACCCTCTCGAGATCCCGATGATCTGGCAGGGCGGCATGGCGTTTCACGGCGGCTTTCTGGGGGTGGTCGTCGCGGTCTGGGTGTTCTGCGCCCGGCACGGGATCGACAAGCTGGGCGCAGCCGATTGCCTCGCGATCGCGGCCCCTGCGGGGATCTTCCTCGGCCGGTGCGCCAACTTCATCAACGGCGAGCTTTGGGGCAAGCCGTGGGATGGGCCGTGGGCCATGGTGTTCCCGGCCGACCCATTGCAAGTGCCGCGCCATCCCTCGCAGCTCTATGAGGCGCTGCTCGAAGGGCTGCTGCTGGGCCTCGTGCTGCTCTGGCTGGCTCTGCGGCGCGGCGGCTTCAAGCGGCCGGGATTGATCGCCGGGATCTTCTTCGCCGGCTATGCCGCGGGGCGGATGGTCGTCGAGCGGTTTCGCGAGGCGGATGCGCAGTTCATCACCTTGGACAATCCGCGCGGCAGCGTCGTCGGGATCGGCGAGATCGGCCTGTCCATGGGGCAGCTCCTGAGCGCTCCCATGCTGCTCGTGGGCCTGATCTTGGTGGCATACGCGCTTCGCCGCACCCCGCAGGCATGACCGCGCTCGGCGATCTCCTGCGACGTCGGATCGCGGCGACAGGGCCGATCACGCTGTCGGAGTTCATGGCGGAATGTCTGCTGCATCCGCAGCACGGCTACTACACCACGCGCGATCCGCTCGGCGCGGCGGGAGACTTCACGACCGCGCCCGAGATTTCGCAGATGTTCGGCGAGCTGATCGGGCTCGCCCTGGCGCAGGCCTGGCTCGATCAGGGCGCGCCGGATCCCGTCTGCCTCGCGGAGTTGGGGCCGGGCCGCGGCACGCTTATGGCCGATCTTCTGCGGGCAACCCGCGCGGTGCGGGGGGTCGAGGCTGCGGCGCAGGTGCATCTGGTCGAGCGCTCCCCCGTTCTGCGCGCCGAACAGGCGCGACGGGTCGGGCCAGACGCGATCTGGCACGACGATGCCTCAAGCATGCCTGCGGATCTGCCCCTCTTTCTGGTGGCCAACGAATTTTTTGACGCGCTCCCCGTCCGGCAGTTCGTCCGCGATGCGGGCGGCTGGCGCGAGACGATGGTGGCACTGGACGAGACGGGAGGGCTGAGCCGCGCCCTCGGTCCGCCCGCTCCGCTCGCCGCGTTGGATCACAGGCTGGCGGACACGGATCCCGGCGATATCGTCGAGCTGTGCCCGGCACTGCCCGGCATCCTCTCCGACGTCGCGCGGCGTGTGGCGGCGCATGGCGGGTGTGCTCTCTTCATCGATTACGGCGGCTGGCGGTCTTTGGGCGACACCGTTCAGGCCGTCCACGGGCACCAATATGCGGACCTACTGGAGACGCCGGGGGACGCCGATCTTACCGCGCATGTCGATTTTGAAGCGGTCGCGGCCGCGGCCCGTGCGGCGGGCGCGGAGGCATGGGGGCCGCTGGGCCAGGGAGAATGGCTCGCTGCGCTGGGGATCGCGGCGCGCGCGGAGGCGTTGGCGCGCGGTCTCGACGATTCATCGCGGCTGGAAAGCCATCGCATGGCATTTCGCCGCTTGACCGCACCCGAGGAGATGGGGACGGTCTTCAAAGTGATGGCGCTCACCTCGCCTGATGCTCCAGCCCCGGCCGGGTTCCTGGCGGCGGCACCGGAGGCGCTGTCACCGACTGGCCGCTTCGCGGGGCCCCGAGGATTGCCGCATGACGCTTGAAATCCTGACTTCCGACGCCCTGACCCCCTTGCGGCACGGCTTCTTTACACGACGGGGTGGCGCGTCCTCCGGCATTTTTGCCGGGCTGAATTGCGGGCGCGGCTCGTCCGATCAGGACGAGGCGGTCGAGATCAACCGCGCCCGTGTGGCCGAGGCGATGGGCGTGGAGCCGGCGCATCTGATTGGCGTGCACCAGATCCATTCGGCCCGTGTCGTGGTGGCCGAGCCCGGAACCAGCTATGCCGGGGAGCGGGCCGACGCGGTTGTCACCGACGCTCCGGGCCTTGCCCTGTCGGTGCTGACGGCCGATTGCCAGCCCGTGTTGCTGGCCGATGCCGAGGCGTGTGTCATTGGCGCCGCCCATGCTGGCTGGCGCGGGGCCCGCGACGGCGTTCTGGAGGCCACGATCGACGCGATGGAGGCGCTGGGCGCCGATAGGGGCGCGATCAACGCGGTGATCGGCCCGACGATCAGCCAGGCTTCCTACGAGGTGGGTCCGGAGTTTCTGGAGGATTTTCTGAGCGAGAGCGATCAAAACGCCCGGTTCTTCGCGAATGGGGCGGGCGACCGTTACCACTTCGACTTGCCGGCTTACGGGCTGCGCCGATTGCGCGATGCAGGGATCGGGCATGCGGAATGGACGCGCCATTGCACGTATCTCGATCCCGACCGTTTCTACTCCTATCGGCGGTCGGTGCACCGCAAGGAAGCCGACTACGGCAGGCTGATTGCGACGATCAGGCTGTAGCTTTGCGCCGATTCCCCGGGCGCCGCCAAAACTCTGCCGCAATGGCGCGCTACCCATGGCGTGAGCCCAGGCACGGAGGAGCGGCACATGGCACCCGAAGCGACAAAGCGATTCATCCGTGGCGCCATAGTGGGCGCGGTGGAGCTTCAGATGCCGCTGCCGTGGGAACGCGGTGCGCGCCGGGCCCGAGCCGCGTTCCGCCGGGGCCAGAAGGCCGTTCTGCGGCGCGCGTGACGCGGCCGATGGGTTCTGCGCTGTCCCTCAGCGCGTGCATCCAGATGCCTGCCAGCGCCCCGAATCCCCGCCTCCATTGAAATGTGGCGAAACGGCCGTCGGTTGAGAAACAATCGGGCCGACGAAGGGCGGAAAGACCGGCCGGATTGCGACAGTTTCGGCCATTCTTTGACACACTGTGCCCAGTAGCGGCATATCGAAATCATAGTCCATCTGCATCGGTGGGGGCCAAGCAGATGTGACCGGTTCGCGAGGATCGGACGCATGATGACACCTCACCGTTTCCCCGCCGTTCCGGCGGGTCCGCGGTCGCGCAGCACGCAGCCGCTTGGCTTGCGCGGGCGGCTCTCGGTAACGGAGAATGGCACGCAGCTTCTCACCCGCCGCTATGAAGTGGCGGCGCTTGCGCCCAATGGAGATGTCGACACCTTCACGCGTGTGGCCCCTGCGACCCCAGTGTTTGAAGACGCATTTGCGAGTTTAGCGCGCGGCACGCTCGTCGCGACAGCGGACGGTCCCACGGCGGTGGAAGACCTTGTGCCGGGCGCGCTGGTTGAAACGGTCACGGCCGGGCCGCAACCCCTCCTTTGGGTCGGTTCGATGACCGTCTTTCCCGACCGGGGCGATGGATCTGGCGGCGAGGGGGGCAGCCTCACTCGCCTCGCCGCAGACGCCTTCGGCCTGAGCCGCCCCGCCCCCGATCTCGTCCTGGGGCCGCGGGCGCGGGTTCTGTTCCGCTCCCACGCCTGCCGGGCGCTTATCGGAACGGGCGAGGCCTTCGCTCCCGCCCATGCTTTCGTCGATGGCGATCAGGTGATCCAGCTGTCGCCGGTCAGCCCTGTCCGGGTCTATCATCTGTGCTTCCACGGCCAGCAGGTGATCCGCGCGAACGGGATGGAGATTGAAAGCTATCATCCCGGCGATCAGCCCGAGGCCATCATGACGCCCGAGACGCTGGACATGTTCATGGCGCTGTTCCCGCATATCGACACACCGGGCGATTTCGGGCCGATCGACGTGCCGCGCCTGACGGCGTTCGAGGTGGAGCGCCTGCGCGCCGCCTAGGCCCGCACCGATACCGATCTTTGGCCAGAGAGGCCGGCGACGGATTGCACCTTCCGTAGGGGCGACATAGCGTCTCCCGGCGGAGGAAGGCAGCGATGAACGAGACGTCGGCAGAACTGAACGGAGTGATCGAGCGAGGGCTCGTTCTGCTCGGATGCGGCAAGATGGGATCGGCGATGCTTGCGGGCTGGCTGGCCCGGGGCGTGCCGCCCGGTTCTGTCCACGTCATCGATCCCGCGCCCTCCGATTGGCTGCGCCAGACCGGCGTGTCCCTGTCCGCGGAGCTTCCCGAAACGCCGGCGGTGCTGCTGATCGCGGTCAAGCCGCAGATGATGCAGGCGGCGCTCCCCCGCGTGGTGCAGTTCGGGGCAGGGGAAACGGTCGTGCTGTCGGTCGCTGCGGGCACGGGGCTGGCCGCCTACGAAGCGGCGTTCGGCGCCGACACACCCATCGTCCGGGCCATGCCGAACACACCGGCCGCGGTCGGGCGGGGGATCACGGCGCTCGTCGGCAACCGGGCCGCAGGGGAGCCGGGCTTGCGCCTGGCGGAAGCGCTGCTCTCCGCGGTCGGTGCCACGGTGCGCCTGGCCTCCGAGGATCACATGGATGCGGTGACCGGTCTCTCCGGCTCCGGCCCGGCCTATGTGTTTCATCTTGTCGAGGCGATGGCCGCGGCGGGCGAAGCGCAGGGCCTCGCGCCGGATCTGGCGATGGCGCTGGCGCGGGCGACGGTGTCCGGCGCGGGGGCCTTGCTTGACACGTCTGACGAGAGCGCGGCCCAGCTTCGCCAAAACGTCACCTCACCCAACGGGACGACGGCCGCCGGTCTGGCCGTCCTCATGCAGGAGCTACCCGACATGATGGCACGCACCGTCGGGGCCGCGGCCGACCGGTCTCGGGAGTTGGGGGCGTGACAGACGAGACGACGTTCGACACCTTTCTGCAGGTCGACATCCGGGTCGGCCGCGTGATCGCGGCCGAAGCCTTCCCCGAGGCGCGCAAGCCCGCGCTGAAGTTGAGGGTGGATTTCGGGCCGGAGATCGGTGTGAAGCGCAGCTCGGCGCAGATCACGGAACACTATACGCCCGAGGGCCTGATCGGCCGGCAGGTGATGGCGGTGGTCAACTTCCCGCCGCGTCAGATCGGCCCGTTCCTGTCGGAAGTGCTTGTGCTGGGCGTGTCGGATGCCGAAGGCGGGATCGTCCTGGTGGCACCGGATCAAGAAGTCGCTGAAGGGGAGAGGCTCCATTGAGCAACGCATTGTTCATTTCGCGCATGCTGCCTGACGCGGTGCTCGACGAGGCGCGGAGCTTCGCCGACGTGACCGTTCATCCGCAGGACACGCCGCTCAGCCTCGCGGAGGCACGCGCCGTCATGCACGAGTACGACGCCGTGATCCCCACATTGGGCGATCCGTACCGGGCGGAGGCCTTCGAGGGTGGACCCTTTCGGGCCAAGGTGCTCGCCAATTTCGGCGTGGGGTACAATCACATCGATGCGGATGCCGCCCGCGCGGCCGGTCTGATCGTGACGAACACCCCCGGCGCGGTGACCGACGCGACGGCCGACATCGCTCTGACGCTCATGCTGATGACCTGCCGCCGAGCCGGAGAGGGCGAGCGGATGGTCCGCGCCGGACGGTGGACGGGCTGGCAGCCGACGCAGATGCTCGGCCTCCACATGACGGGAAAGGTCCTTGGTATCGTTGGCATGGGGCGGATCGGCAAGGCCATCGCGAAGCGTGCCCTGGCCGGTTTCGGCATGGAGGTGGTGTTCTACAACCGCTCGCCCGTCGCCGATGCGGGCGTACCGGCCCGCCAGCTCGGATCGCTGGCGGAGGTGATGGCGGCGGCGGATCTGGTGGTGCTGGCGGTTCCGGCCACGCCGGAGACCTATCATCTGATCGACGCCGAAGCGTTGGGCGCCATGAAATCGACGGCGCATCTGGTCAACATCGCGAGGGGCGACATCGTGGACGAAGCCGCGTTGATATCGGCCTTGCAAAGCGGGCAGATCGCCGGGGCGGGCCTTGATGTCTATGAGTTCGAGCCGCGCGTTCCGGAGGCGCTGCGCGCCATGGAACAGGTCGTTCTGCTCCCCCATCTCGGGACGGCGGCGCTGGAAGTGCGCGAGGCAATGGGGCGGATGGCCGTCGCCAATGCCCGCGCCATCCTGTCGGGCGAAGCGCCGCTCAACCCGGTTTGACGCGCTTCCGGGCTAGCAGCCGCCGGAGCTCCTCGGAAATCGGGCCCGGTCAGGTCACGAGTCGCTGGCCGGTTATGGGCTGCGGCGGCGTGGGGCGCGGCATGCGTTCGGCGGCCGCCCCTTCACCGTCTTGTCCCTGGCATTGCAGACATGGCAGCGCCAATAACTCAGCCCCTGAACGTTGACGCTGCGATCCTCGCGCCAGCGGCAGGCGCCACTGCGCCGGGTGCCGGCCAGCGCCACGAGGAGGAAGACGACGATCAGAGCCGCGACAAGAAACATCCCCCAACACTAGGTCGGGTTGGAAGCCTGGACAGCGTCCGCCGGCCTTGACGCAGCGGAGTGCGAGCTGATCGCGCAGCCTGCACCGGTCAAGAGCGCACTGGAAGCACCCCGATGCGGCAGGCCCTTTTCATGGTCCCGGCACTGCGGCAGTGGCCCCCGGCCAGGGGCGCGCTGCGCGCGCTCAGACTTGCCGTTCGACCAGCATGCCCTTAATCTGGCTGATCGCCTTGGCCGGGTTCAGGCCCTTGGGGCAGGTCTTGGCGCAGTTCATGATCGTGTGGCAGCGGTAGAGTTTGAAGGGATCTTCCAGATCGTCGAGCCGCTCCGGCGTGGCTTCGTCCCGGCTGTC
>JBCDGG010000170.1:0-9952 GCA_038757905.1 Pseudomonadota bacterium
CGTTCACTCTTTCGGCCAGTGCATTTTGATAACAATCATATCCATCAGTCATGGAAGGAATAATTTGGTTACCACTCAATTCCGCCTGATAAATAGAAGAACAATATTGTAATCCCCTATCAGAATGATGAATAAGCTCTTGAGTTGTTTTCCTGTTTCTGATAGCAACTTTCAGTGCTTTCAATACATGCTCTGCACTCATATCATCGCTAAGGTGGTAGCCCATAATCTTCCGGCTGTATGCATCTGTAACCAGGGAAAGATAGGCCCTTGCCGAGCTATACGCTGGCGCCCGAGGCCCGGATCGGTGCGATGAGCCGCCAGATCGCCCGCGCGGTCGAAGTGGCAGCAGAGCGTGTCGGCGGGCCGATCCGGCTGGCGGGGCATTCCGCGGGCGGCCATCTGGCCATGCGGATGATCTGCGCCGATGATCTTCTCGGCGCGTCTGTCTTTGCGCGGGTGCAAAGCGTCCTGTCGATCAGCGGCCTGCACGATCTGCGCCCCCTGATGCAGACGGCGATGAACGGCACGTTGCAGCTGGATGAGGCCGAGGCCCTGGCCGAAAGCCCCGCCTTGCTGCGCCCCCGCGCCGATGTGCCCGTCACCGCCTGGGTGGGCGGCGGCGAACGGCCGGAGTTTCTGCGCCAAGCGCGGCTGCTCGCGACGATGTGGGAGGGGCTCGATACCCGCGCGCGCGCCGTCGTCGATGACGATCACCACCACTTTTCGGTGATCGAGGGGCTGCGCAGCGGCGAGAGCGCGATCACCGCCGCGCTGCTGGAGGATGGCGGGCTCTAGCCCCCCAGTACGGCCTCCAGCGCCGTCACGGACGTGAACATGGCCGAATGCGCAAAGCCCGATCGGGTGATCCGCAGGTTGGGATACCGGCGCGCCATTTCGGCGATTACCTCCTCCAGCTCGATCGTGACGGCGAACCGTCCGATGCACGAAAAGATCCCGCCGCCGAAGTTCAGATGCGCGGGCTTTTCCGGCCGGTCGATGTCGAACCGCTCCGGATGCGGGAAGTAGGCCGGGTTCCAATGCGCGGCGCCGATATTCGGGAAGACGGCATTGCCTTTCGGGATGAACACGCCGGCCAGCGTTACATCCTCCAGCGTTTCGCGCGATGTCGAGAGGGAGCGCGGGTGATAGCGCATAACCTCGTCCAGCGCCCGGGGCACCCGCGCCGGGGATCGGCCAAGCTCGGCCCAGACGTCCGGGCGGGATGCCAATTCGATCAACGCGATGGCGATCTGATGCGAGGAATTGTCGGTGTTCGCCTCCGCCAGCTTGACGACCCAGTTGCGCAGGTCCTCCTCCGTCAGATGCTCCTCGTCGGTTGCGCGGATGAGGTCGGACAGAAGATTGTCGGACAGGGCCCGCCGCTGGGCGGCGATGCAGGCATCCACAAAATCCAGAAGCTGCTCGAAACTCGCCACCACCGCTTCTGTGGTGTCGGGATCGCGCGTGTGCACCTGCTGGACGGTGTGCGAGGTGCGCGAGACGAACTCGGCGTCCGCCATTGGCGCGCCGACCCAGTAGCAATAGACGCGCGAGGGGATCCTGTCGCACAACTCGGCGATCAGGTCGACGGGGCGGTCGGTGGGCACCGCATCGAGCGTCTGGCGCACGACGTGGCGAATGCCTGCGCGGAACCGCTCCGAGCCGTCCGGCCCCATGAGCTGCGTGAGCGGCATCCGCAGGCGGCGGCGCTCCTCCCCGCGGTTGAAGAACGAGATCGAGCGGCGCTTGTAGCTGAGCGCGGGCCCCTCGGGCAGGCCCAGCACGTCCATCAGCCGCGGGTGGCCGGTGCCGAAGGCGCGGTTGAGGATGATGTCGCGGCAGAGATCGTAATCGAACACCTCGATCCCGCGGAAGGACCGGCCGAGGGTGTGTCGGGCGGCGTATCCGGCCAGCGTTTGCATGGGGGCGGCTTGATAGGCGGGCGACGTAAAGTCGATCTCCGGCAGGTCGGTCAGGGCGGCGGCTATGGCTGACATGGCGAGGCTCCTTCTCGCCCGAGACTGACTGTGTGACGCGGCGCGGATCAAGCGTATTCCGGTGGCATTGGCGCGGATTTCAGCGCGACGCCCATGGGCGCGACCGGCCGAAGCCCTGTCCGGGGTTTGCGCCATCCGTGTGCCACGCTAGGTTGCAGCAAGACCCCGGGGACCCTGCCGATGAGCACTGACGTTCGAACACCGATCACCCAGGCCATGCGCGACGGCGCGCTAACACGGCGCGAGTTGAAGGCGCTGATGCAACGCTCCAATGGCCCCGCACTGCGCCGGCTGGCGGGCCATATCGCGCTGCTTGCCCTCACCAGTGCCGGGATCTGGGCAAGCGCGGGAACGTTGTGGGTCGTGCTGGCGATGTTCGCGCAGGGCGTTGTCATCGTGCACTTTTTCTCGCTGCAGCACGAATGCGTTCACTACACGCCGTTCAAGACACGGTGGTTGAACGATGTTGTCGGTACGATCTGCGGCCTGATCATCATCCTGCCGCACCAACAGTTCCGCTACGAGCATTGCGACCATCACACCTACACGCAACTCAAGGGCCAGGACCCGGAGTTGATCGAGCTTCCGATCTCCGTCTGGACGTATCTGTGGTACATCTCGTCCGTGCCGTATTGGAAGGCGAAGTTCGCGCAGATCTTCCGCAATGCTGCGGGCCGCCTGAATGAAGGCGACCGGGCGTTCATCGGCAAGCACGAGGCACCCATCATCTTCCGGGAGGCGCGCGCGATGCTCGCTCTCTATGCAGGTATCGCGGTTCTGTCGCTGGGCTTCGGCTGGACCTGGGCGCTGGTTTACTGGCTGATCCCGCTGTTCATGGGCGAGCCTGTGATGCGCGCGATCCGCCTGACGGAGCATGTGGGCCGCCCCAATGTCGACGATATGACGGAGAACACCCGCACATCTCTGGTGTCCCGTCCCTGGCAGTTCCTGTGCTGGAACATGAACTACCATGCCGAGCATCACTACGCGGCCTCGGTTCCGTTCCACGCTTTGCCCAAGCTGCACGCAAAGCTCGACGGGTATGTGCATGTGGAGAAGGGCGGCTATCTCGGCGCGCATCTTGAGATCATCCGGCAACTGACGGGCCGCGCACCGCGCGCCGATGGACAGGTGCCGGCGGAGTGAGCCGCCGGGAAAGGGTCTGGCAGGATCTGATCGCCGTGGCCGATCTCGAACCGGGCGATGTGACGCCCGTCCAGCTCGGCCGCCGCGATCTGGCCGTGTTCGACGCCGATCAGGGCATTCGCGTCAGCCTCGCGCGCTGCACCCATGGCGCCGCCAATCTCTGTGACGGGTATTTCGACGGGCGCTACATCGAATGCCCGCTCCACCAGGGCCTGTTCGACGTGTCGGACGGCGCGGCCAAGGCAGCGCCGGCGCGCGTACCCCTGCGCATGATCGAGGCGCGGGTGGTGGCGGGGATGGTGCAAGTTCTGATCTAGACGCGCCCGGCCCGGCCATCGCGTGCCGATTGCGATGTCCCTGTCGAGCGCGGTTGACTTCCGAGTGCAGCGCTCAGACCGAGACCGCCGCCAAGAGATCGTCGCGGTTCAGCGCGGCTTTGCTGCCCGACATCTTCACGGCGCCCCGCTCCAGCACATAGAAGCTGTCGGCGATGTCGTAGGCGAAGGAGAAATACTGTTCCACCAGGACGATCGCCATGTCGCCCCGGTCGCGCAGAAACGAGATCACGCGGCCGATCTGCTGGATGATGTTGGGCTGGATCCCCTCGGTCGGCTCGTCCAGCAACAGTAGCTTCGGCTTTGCGATCAGCGCGCGTGCGATGGCCAGCTGCTGCTGTTGGCCGCCGGACAGGTCGCCGCCGCGCCGTCCGAGAAACTCCTTGAGGATCGGGAACAGCTCGAAGATCTCGTCGGGGATGACGTGCTCGGATTTCGGCAGGCAGGCAAAGCCGGTTTGCAGGTTCTCGCGCACGGTCATGAGCGGGAAGATATCCCGTCCCTGGGGCACATAGCCCACCCCCTTGCGGGCGAGGGTCTGTGCCGGTGCCCGGCCGATCTCCGCGCCGCCAAGGCGCAGGACGCCGCCGGATCGCGCATGCGTGCCGGAGATCGCCTTGAGCAGCGACGTCTTGCCGACGCCATTCGTTCCCATCACGCAGGTCACCGCCCCGAGCTGCGCCTCCATGTCGATACCATAGAGGATCTGCGAGCCGCCGTAATGCAGCGTCAGCCCTTCGATCTGGAGCATGGGTCGTGTGCGGGTGTCTTGCATCTCAGCGCCCCAGATAGACGTCGATCACGTCCTGGTTCTTGGTCACATGGTCGAGCGAACCTTCGGCGAGGACAGCGCCTTCGTGCAGCACGGTGACCTTGCAGTCCAACCGGCGCACGAACTCCATATCGTGCTCCACCACGACGACGGCGCGGGTCCTGGCCGCTTCCTTCAGCAGGTCCGTCGTGTGTTCGCGCTCGGCCACCGTCATGCCGGCGGCGGGCTCGTCGACCAGCAGCAGGCGGGGCTCCTGCGCCAGCAGCATGCCGATCTCCAGCCATTGCTTCTGGCCGTGGGACAGCTCGCCCGCCTTGCGCCGCAGCGCGCCGGACAGGCCGATCTCCTGCGCGAGCGCTTCCACACGCGCCACGTGTTCGTCCTTGGGGCGGAAGAACAGCACTTTCCAGGGCGCCCGGTCGTTCCTGAGGGCCATCAGCAGGTTGTCGAAGACCGACTGATCCTCGAACACGGTGGGGCGCTGGAATTTGCGGCCGACGCCCGCCTGTGCGATCTGGCTTTCGGACATCTTGAGCAGGGACTGTGCGCGCTCTCCCCAGATCACGCGCCCCTCGTCGGGCCGGGTTTTGCCGGTGACGATATCCATGAGAGTGGTCTTGCCCGCGCCGTTCGGGCCGATGACTGCCCGCAACTCGCCCTCGGCGATGGAGAAGGACAGGTTGTTGATCGCCTTGAACCCGTCGAAGGACACGGAAACGCCGGAGACTTCGAGGAGCGTCGTCATCTTGTGTGCCCATCGAAGGGGACGACCCCCTCACCATGCAAGGCGCGCCGTGGTGACGGCCTGCCGCGACCGCGGGGTGGGAGGCTTCCACCCGAGACGAGAACGCCGATGGTTGACGAGGCGTTTGCGCCTTGGTCCGTCAGGGGGTGCCCGGCGGCGGTGCGGGGCGTGCATGCTGCGTCGATAGGCGTCATTCCTCTGCCTCCTTCTCCCGCAGAGCGCCTGGGTCCGGGCCCAGATCGGCGCCGTGCCGGTTGGGGGGGCGCCTTTCGGCGATCAGATCCACGAGGCCGCCGATGCCCTTGGGGAAGAACAAGGTCACCAGCACGAAGGACAGGCCAAGGAGCACCGTCCACCAATCCACCCAGGAGATCGTGTAGAACCCAAGGTTCACGTCCGGCGCCTGTCCGCCGGTGAAATATGTCGAAACGAGCGACACGAAGGCGGCACCGATCACCGCACCATAGAGCCGCCCGCGCCCGCCGATGGCCACCCAGACGGCCAGGTAGATCGAGGCGATGGGCGCGAGTTCGGCCGGGTTGATGATGCCCGCCTGCGGGTAGTAGAGCGCACCGGCGATCCCGGCGATCACGGCCGACAGCGTGAAGATGAAAAGCTTGAACGCTTCCACGGGATAGCCCAGGAACCGCACCCGCGCCTCATCGTCCCGGATCCCGCGGATCACCGAGCCGAACTTGCCGGACACGACCCAGGCGCAGAGCAGATAGCCCAGGCCCAGCGCGAGGGCGGAGGCCCAGAGAAACCAGATCGACACCACGTCCTGGCTGACATGCCCCAGACCGGGCAGGTTCTGCAGCCCCGACAACCCGTTGTTCCCTCGCAAGCCGCTGTCGTTCTGAAAGAGCCAAAGCGCGATCGCCAGCGTCATCGCCTGCGTCAGGATCGACAGGTAGACGCCGGTGACCCGGGACCGGAAGGCGAGCCAGCCGAAGACCAGCGCGAGGAGCCCCGGCACCAGCACGACCGCCGCCAGTTGCAGCGGCAATGCGTGGGCGAAGGCCCAGATCGGCGGCAGCTCCGATGCGCCCACCACGCCGAAGATCTGCACCGCGATGGCATCGGACACTTCCGCCGGTGTCGGGGGGATCGGCGCGTTGGCGAGGCTGTCGAGCACGATCAGCTCGGTCCGGGCATACATCAGCCACATGCCGATCGCGTAGCCACCGATCCCGAAGAACGCCATGTGCCCCAGCGACAGGATCCCGCAATAGCCCCAGACCAGATCCATCGCGAGCGCCACGAGGCAGAGGCACAAGGTCTTGCCCAGCGTCTTGATAAAGGATGTCGAGATCAGCCCGGCGCCGAAGGCTTCCGACAGGGCGGTAACGCCGACGGTGAAGAGCGCCAGGATCAGCAGGAACACCAGCACCGAGGGGTGGCGGATGACGAAGGGCCGGCGTCGCGGCGCGGGGAGGGCCATGTCGCTCATGACCGTGCCCCCTGCGCTTGCGCGGTCAGAAAGCCTGCTGGACGCGGCGCGACAGCATGAACCCGTTGCCGGACTGGTTCCGGCAGGTCAGCCCGGACGTCTCCGACTGGCAGGTGATTGCGCCGAAACGCCCGGTCTCTCCATAGGCGGCCACGTTCGTGTAGGTCGACTTTCGCGGGGCGGAACCGCAGACAACCCGGGCCGGTCCTGTGCGTTCCAGCTCGAAGTGATGGCCCCAGACCCCGGAACAGGAGCCGGGATCGGGCTGCGCCGGCGTTCCGCTGCGTTCGACGATGGAGCACTGGATGTTGCCACCGTCGATGGAGCCGTTGCAGTAGATGTTGCCCGACGGCGTTCGGAAGCCGTAGCCCTCGGCACTGGCCTGACCGGCCAGAAGTACGGCGATGATCGCAACGGTCCGCATCGGAAGCTCTCCTGACCAAGCGTGACTCTACAGAACTGAGATGTCCGGTATACTCAATCACGCTCAGGCCTCCGCCGCGCGGCCCTTGAGCGCGATGATTCCGCGCGGCCGGAACTGGATGAAGAGGATGATGAAGAAGATCATGTAGGTTTGTGCGGCGAGCGTGTTCGAGGGGTTCATCCACTCGATCCCCTTCTGCAGGAAGCCCACCATCGTGGCGCCCAGAAGCGTGCCCCAGATGTTGCCGACGCCGCCCACGACCACCGTCATGAACGACTGCACGATGTAATCCTGCCCCATCTCGGAGGTCACCTTGGCATAGAGCCCGATGGTGACGCCGGCGACGCCGGCGATGCCGGAGCCCAGGCCGAAGGTCAGCATGTTGATGCGGTCGGGGTTGATGCCCATCGAGGCCGCCATGCGGGGGTTCTGCGTGACGGCGCGCACCTCCAGCCCCAGCCGCGTGCGGTTCATCAGGATCCAGAAGAGCGCGAGGAAGACCAGCGCCATCACGAAGATCGCGATGCGGATGTAGCTGATCGAGACGACGTCGTTGATCACGAGCGCGCCCGACAGCCAGTCGGGCGAAGTCAGCGGGCGGGCCTGGGTGCCGAAGATGTTCTTGGCCAGTTGCTGCAGCGCGATGGAGATGCCGAAAGTGGCCAGCAGCGTTTCCAGCGGCCGGTGGTAGAGCCAGCGGATCACCAGCCGCTCCATCGCCACCCCGGCGCCGAACGTCACGGCGAAGGCCAGCGGCAGCGCCACGAGGATGGACAGGGTGTAATCGGGGATAAAGAGTTGGACGACGTAGCCCGTATAGGCGCCCATCATGATGAACTCGCCATGCGCCATGTTGATGACGCCCATCACGCCGAAGGTGATGGCGAGCCCGATCGCGGCGAGGAAGTAGATCGAGGCGAGCGACAGTGCATCGAGGGACAGATCGACGGCCTGGTTCAGGCCGACCATCTGGTCGATGGCCGCCAGCGTTTCCACGGCCGCGGCCACAACCGGGGGCGCAGCCGCGGTGTAGCGCTCCACGAACGTGTGCGCGGCGAGCGCGGCATCGACATCGGCCTCGGTCGCCAGCGGCGCGACCGTGCCGGTGCGCACAAGCTCGGCATAGGCCAGATCGCGCGCGGCATCGTTGTCGAGCGACGCCACCTCGATGCCGCCGACGCTGCCGCCGTCGATATGGGCGATCAGCGCCTCCTTCTGAGCGTCCCTGTCGATGCGCGCCGGGGCAAGGCCGGCGTCGACGAGCAGCCCATAGGCCTCGGCCTTTGGCAGCGCCTCCGTTCCCGGTTCCAGCACGCGGGCGATGTCGGGATCGGCCGGGGCGTCGCCGGCGATGGCTTCGATGCGGGTTGCGACGAGGGGGTTGAGCGTGGCGCGGACGTCGACGCCCAGATCTCCGGTGAAGCTGCGGATAGCATCGATCTGCGCAGTTTCCGTCTCGCCGAAGCGGATCGTCAGCAAGCGGGCGAGCCGCTCCTTGCGGGCGGCGATCTCGGCGTCGGGCTCGCCTGCGAGCGACGCCTGGAGCGCCGGAAGGTGCGAGGCGTCCGGATCGCGCCCGATGCTGTCGAGCGCTTCTAGGCGCGTGGCCGGGTCCGGATCGCTGAGGCGGAAGCGTACGAGGGCCGACCCGATCACGCCGCGCACGCCGCCATTGGGTTTGAGCTGGTCCATCTCGTCTTCGAGGATCACCGCCACCTCGGTGCCGTCCTCGACCGAGAAGAGGCGCAGCAGGTCTTCGCCATCGGCGTCCTCACCGGCTTCCTCGGCGAAGAAGAACAGCCCGTCCGCGCTGCGCTGCCACATCTCGCGGGCCTGCCAGCGGGTCAGGACCATAGGAACGGCGGGCAGGCCGCTGGCGCCGATGGCCTCGATCGCGGGCGCGATGGTGCGGCGCGAGGCCTTCTCGAGCAAGGCGCGCTGTTCCTGCAGCACGGCCTGCATCGGGCCGATCTCCTGCGCGCGCGCCGGTCCGGCGGCGACCAGAATCGCTGCCACGAATGCAATGAGGATGCGTGCCATGCCCTGCCCCGGTGGCTGCGGGCAGGGGGCGTGTGCCGCCCCCTGCCTTGGGTTCCGTCAGATCAGTAGTTGGATTCGATCTGCACGCAGCTGGAGGTTTCGGTGTTGTACATGCCGCATTCCAGCGCCTGCCAATCCGACTTCAGGACAGCCGATTCCGGCAGGAAGTCCGTCCAGGCGTCGCCCGGCACTTCCGCGGTCTGGCTGATGATGTCGAACTGGCCGTCCGCGGTGATCTCGCCGATCAGAACCGGCTTGGCGAGGTGATGGTTCGGCAGCATTACTGCCGTACCGCCCGTGAGGTTCGGGAACTCCTGGCCCCACATCGCCTCGCGCACAGCGTCGACATCGGTGGTGCCGGCATCCGTCACCGCGTTCACCCACATGTTGAAGCCGATGTAGTGGGCCTCCATCGGGTCGTTGGTGACACGATCCTCGCCCATGCGCTCCTTCCACGCGGCGACCCATTCCTCGTTGGCGTCGCTCTCGGCGGACTGGAAGTAGTTCCAGGCTGCGAGGTGACCCACAAGGTCCGAGGTGTCGAGGCCCGAGAGTTCCTCCTCGCCGACGGAGAAGGCGACCACGGGGATGTCGTCGGCGCTGACGCCCTGGGCGGCCAGCTCCTTGTAGAAGCCGATATTGGCGTCGCCGTTGATGGTGGAGATCACGCCGACCTGCTTGCCGCCCGCGCCCAGCTCGACGACATCGGACACGATCGTCGCCCAGTCGGAATGGCCGAAGGGCGTGTAGTTGACGAAGATATCCCCCTCGGCGATGCCGGCATCCTTCAGGTATTGCTCCAGAATGTTGTTCGTCGTGCGCGGGTACACATAGTCCGTGCCGAGCAGCGCGAAGCTTTCGACGCCCAGTTCTTCCAGGAAGTAATCGACGGCCGGAATGGCCTGCTGGTTCGGCGCGGCACCGGTGTAGAACACGTTGCGCGAGCTTTCCTCGCCCTCATATTGCACCGGGTAGAACATCAGGCCGTTCAGCTCTTCCAGGACCGGCAGGGCGGACTTGCGCGACACCGAGGTCCACGA
>JBCDGG010000171.1:0-9804 GCA_038757905.1 Pseudomonadota bacterium
GCGACCTGTCGGGCCCGGAAGAGGACGTAGAGCACGCAGACGAGGCAGAGGATCGAGGTGCTCCACATCAGGATCTGAAGCGGCAGGCTGGTGGTTGCGCCCTCCAGCACGATCCCGGCAAGGACCGACAGGGCCGCGCCCCCGCCGATCATGATCGCCGAGCCGAGGCCGCTGGCCGTGCCGGCGAGATGCGGGCGGACCGAGAGCAGACCCGACGTGGCATTGGGGATGATCAGCCCGTTGCCGAGACCCACGAAGGTGACGAAGCCGAAGAACAGCAACGGGTTAGACGCGCCCGTCAGGCCGATCAGAAGCATGACGCTCATCCCTGCGACCAGCAGCACGGCGCCCAGGGTCATCATGCGGTCGATCCCGACTCGGATGGAGAGCAAGCCCGAGAGGCCGTTGCCCGTGGCATACCCGATTGCAGGCGCGCCGAAGGCGATCCCGGTCCAGAGGGGGGCCATCCCGTAGATCTGGGCGGCGGCGTAGGGCGCCCCGCCGAGGAAGGCGAAGAACGCGCCCGACGCAAAGGCGGCAGCGAGGGCATAGCCCCAGAAGCGCGGGGAGGCGAAGAGCTCGGGGTAATCCCGCACCTGATCGCGGAACGAGAGGCCGGTGCTTTGGGCGGTCTCGCCCTGGTCGGCCCAGATCAGCCAGGTCACGCCGGCGCCGCAGAGGAGCAGGACCGCGAAGACGGCGTGCCAGCCCAGCAGCTGCTCGATGCCGCCGCCCAGGATCGGCGCCAGCATCGGCACCAGCGCCATGCCCATGGTGACGTAGCCGATCATCGAGGCGGCCTCGTTCTGGGGCACCATATCGCGCACGATGGCGCGCGACAGCACGATGCCCGCCGCCACGCTGGCCTGCACCATGCGGCAGATCAGAAACATCACCGCGTTCGTGGCGATCAGGCACCCGGCCGTGGCCACGAGAAAGATCGCCATGGACCAAAGGACCACCGGCCGGCGCCCGAAGCGATCGGACAGGGGGCCGATCACGATCTGCAGCACTGCGGTGGCCGCGAGATAGAGCGAGACGGAAAGCTGCATCACCGCATATTCGGTGCCGAAATACTCTGTCATCACGGGCAGGGACGGCAGGAATACGTTCATGTTCATCGCCGCGATGCCGGCCATGAGCGTCAGGGTCAGGATGTGGGGTGGCGTCGTCCGATCCAGGAAGCGAACGGGAGGAGCAGCAGTCATGCCTCTCCTCCTACCAGCTTGGCGGCGGGTGTCCACGGCAAGCGCGCCGCGCTCCGGGCCGGCGCGGCAAGAGGCGCCGAGCGGCGGCCGGGCCGCCCTCGATTCCGCGCCGGGCGCGCTAGGTTCCGGGCGAGGATCCGACACCGGAGCGGGACCGAAAACGATGGACGCCTCTGCGATGACCGGCGCCGTTCTGGCGCTCAATGTCTCGGTCGCCCTGCTGGCGCTCGCCGTGGGCGGGCACGCCTTGGAATGGCTCTTGCGGGATCTGCCGGACGCGGCATCGCGGGTGTCGTCGTTCACGCTGGCTGCGCAGGTGCATGCAGCCGCTGCGGTGGGGCTTTTGGCCGTGGGCCTGAGCTTTGGGCCCGCCGGGCTGGCCGGGGCCGGGCTTGCGACGGCCGGTCTCGGGCTGGTGCTGTTTTGCGGGGCGCTCTACCTCCACGGCCTGGCCGGGGCGGTGTGGGCCATGCCGGCGACGCTGCCGGGCGCGCTGCTCCTCGTCATCGGCTGGGGGCTGATCGCGGCCGCGCTGGCCAGGACGGACGGAACGGCCATGTCCGGTCTGCCGTGATCTAGTCCGGCCCGATCGAGCGAAGGGTGTGGCGCGCGCCCCGCCAGGCGGGAGCGCAGGAGGGCGGGCTGCCGAGGCTTCTGCGCGCCCGACGGTGCGTCGATGAGGGCCCGGGAATTTCCCGAAAGTCTCTTCACCCGCAAGATTGCACAAGATACAGCCAGTCCCCACGGATCAGTGAAGTCAGGACGGAGGGCCGGGATGAAGGACATCCTAGTAGAGCTTGAGGACCGGCGGGCCCAGGCGCGCGCGGGCGGCGGCGAACGGCGGGTCGCGGCGCAACATGCGAAGGGCAAGCTTACGGCGCGCGAACGCATCGAGCTGCTGCTCGACGAAGGGTCCTTCGAAGAGTTCGACATGTTCGTCGCCCACCGGTGCCACGAGTTCGGGATGGAGCAGAGCAAGTCGCCCGGCGATGGCGTGGTGACCGGCTGGGGCACGATCAACGGCCGGATGGTGTATGTGTTCGCGCAGGACTTCACCGTGCTTGGCGGCTCCGTCTCTGAAACCCATGCCGCGAAGATCTGCAAGATCATGGACATGGCCATGCAGAACGGCGCGCCGGTGATCGGGATGAACGATTCCGGCGGCGCGCGCATCCAGGAGGGAGTGGGCTCGCTCGCCGCCTATGGCGAGGTCTTCCAGCGCAATATCGAGGGGTCGGGGGTGATCCCGCAGATCTCGATGATCATGGGGCCCTGTGCGGGGGGCGCCGTCTACAGCCCGGCAATGACCGATTTCATCTTCATGGTGAAGGACAGCTCCTACATGTTCGTCACCGGGCCCGACGTGGTGAAGACGGTCACTAACGAGCATGTCACGGCCGAGGAACTGGGCGGGGCCACGACGCATACGCGCAAATCCTCTGTCGCCGATGGCGCCTTCGAGAACGATCTGGAGGCGATCGCCGAAGTTCGCCGCCTTGTCGATTTCCTGCCGCTGAGCAACCGCGAGAAGCCGCCCGTGCGGCCCTTCTTCGACGATCCCGCGCGCGAAGAGCTCAGCCTCGACACGTTGATCCCCGACAACCCCAACCAGCCCTATGACATGAAGGAGCTGATCCATAAGATCGCTGACGAAGGTGATTTTTACGAGATCCAAAGGGACTTTGCGGGCAACATCATCACCGGGTTCATCCGGCTGGAGGGGCAGACCGTGGGCGTGGTGGCGAACCAGCCGATGGTCCTGGCCGGTGTGCTCGACATCGACAGCGCCCGCAAAGCCGCCCGATTCGTGCGGTTCTGCGACTGTTTCGAGATCCCGCTGCTGACGCTCGTGGATGTGCCGGGGTTCCTGCCCGGTACCTCTCAGGAATATAACGGCGTCATCAAGCACGGCGCCAAGCTGCTCTTTGCCTATGGCGAGGCGACGGTTCCGAAGGTGACGGTGATCACGCGCAAGGCCTATGGCGGGGCCTATGTGGTGATGGCGGCCAAGCATCTGCGGGCGGATCTGAACTATGCCTGGCCCACCTCCGAGATCGCGGTGATGGGTGCCAAGGGCGCGGTCGAGATCCTGCATCGGGCCGATCTGAGCGACGCCGAGAAGATCGCCGCGCATACAGCCGAGTATGAGGACCGCTTCGCCAATCCGTTCGTCGCCGCGGAGCGGGGGTTCATCGACGAGGTGATCCAGCCGCGGTCGACCCGGCGGCGCGTGGCGCGCGCCTTTGCCAGCCTGCGCTCCAAGCGGCGGTCGATGCCATGGAAGAAACACGACAACATTCCGCTCTAGGCACCGGGGCAGGGGGGCTGTCTGCCCCCCGCGCGCCTGCGGCGCGCCCCCCCGAGGATATTTTTCGCAATGTGAAGGAGAGGCGGTGGCGCGGACACGCTGGCACATCGTGAGGGAGGGGGAGGCGCTGACCGTCGCGCGCCGCGTTCCGCTGCGCTGGGACGTATCGGCGGAGACCCGCTTGCCCCCGGCCCGGCGACTGCGCGTCGCGCATCAGGTGCGCCAGGACTTGTGGCGCATGCTGCGGCGTCAGCGGGGCTTTGCACCGCAGGTCCGGGTGTGCCCCTGCGACGATGGGTTGCAATTGCGCGCCGGGGGGCGCATGCATGGCGTCTACGACCGGGGGGCCGTGGAAGGGCGCATTGCCGATCTTCTCGCAGACCCGGACGCCCGCGCGCGATGGATCGCGTGCGCCGAGATAAGGCAGAGGTCCGCGCCGTGAGCCGGACCCCCTGCATAGGGCCGGGCGTGCGCGCCTGGCTCGTGCGCGCGGGGGAGAGGAGGCCCCGGCGCGCGCCCTTTGCCCGGGCGTGGCCGGGTCTTTGCGGGACGATGCGCATCGAAACTGGTGCTTGGCGGACGGGGACCGGCGCACCGGATGCTCTGCCGTTGGGGGGCGGGCCATGCTGAAGCACCGCGGCTTTCCCGGCCGATTGCCCGGCACGGACTTTCAGTTCACCATCCGCCGCGCCGCCAAGAGCGGGCCCACCAAGCTGGTGGCGCGCGAGCGCTATGCCGATCGCCGCCCGGCGGATCGCCGCGCCGACGAGGGGTTTCTGGCGGCCCTGATCGACCAATTCGGCGATGCCGCCTTCGTGCGCGGCAATCTCGACGCCGGGCGCCTGTCCTGGCTTCTGGGGCGCGAGGTTGTGCCCGCCGGGCCGGACTTCGACCCCGAGAGCTACGAAGCGGAGCTGCGCATCGATTTCGCCGCCGCACGGCGGGGGTTTCCGCAGCTTTTCGACGACACGTCAGACGATTGGCAGACGGACAGCAGGCCGCCCGACGACGGCGGATCGGGGCGGGACTTGGCATGATGCCGCTCAAGGCAATTCGAAACCGGCAGAAAATGGCTCGCCCAAGGGTTGTGGGCGGGTTTTGCTATCTTGTCGAGAATCGCTTTGACACCGTCGCGCCACGGGGCTTGGGAGGCCCCGTCTTTGAAGACCGTACCCCTTCCCCCGGCGGGTGGCCGATCCCCCTGATCCCCCGGCCACCCGCCACCCCCCGGTCCGCCTCTCCCGACCCCGTTCATCCGCGGACCGCCGCGTCGCCCACTGACGTGTCCCTCGCCTCGGCGCCACCGGCCACTGTCCCGTCGGGTGCCGTCCGGGCATGCCCCACGCCGCCGGTACAGGAAGCCGGCTTCCGCTACGGCATCGGCGGGAAGTTGCGGCGGATCGGCATGATTTCGACGGTGCGCGGGGGCCGTGGAATAAATCATGGGATCTCTGCGTTCTCTGAGGTGAAGCTGCGCGTGAGCAGCGAGAACCAAGGAGAACTCTCATGTCGAACGCTCCCATTCGTCCACGCAATGGCGTGGTCTTGTTTGCCGCGCTGGTGGCGCTTGCTGCGTGCCAGGGCACCGATCTGGAGCGCGGCGCGCTTGGCGCCGCAGGCGGTGCGGCCGCCGCGCAGCTCACCGGATCCGACGTGGTGGGCGGGGCGCTCATCGGCGGCGCGGCGGGCGTCTTCTGCGACGACGCCGGGATCTGCCGCAACACCCGCTGAACAACCGGCCGTTTTCGGCCCCAAGCGGCGCGCCCAAAGCGCGCGCCTGCCCACTTCCAAGCGCCGCCCGTCTTTTCGGGCGGCGCTTTTTGCTGTTGATGCACTGCGAGCCGCGGCACCGCTTCGCCGCCGTTCAGGACAAAGAAGGACTGCCCCGTGACCGACGCCGAGACCGATACGCCCCTGTTCGACACGCTGCTGATCGCCAATCGGGGCGAGATTGCGTGCCGCGTGATCAAGACCGCCCGCAAGATGGGGATCCGGACCGTCGCGATCTACTCGGACGCCGACAAGCACGCGCTTCACGTCGAGATGGCGGACGAAGCCGTGCATATCGGCCCGCCGCCCGCCAACCAATCTTACATCGTGATCGACAAGGTGATGGAGGCGATCCGCGCGACCGGGGCGCAGGCCGTTCACCCGGGCTATGGGTTTCTGAGCGAGAACCCGAAGTTTGCCGAAGCGCTGGAAGCCGCGGGCGTGGCCTTCGTGGGCCCGCCGGTGGGTGCGATCGAAGCGATGGGGGACAAGATCACCTCCAAGAAGATCGCGCAGGAGGCGGGCGTCAGCACCGTGCCGGGTGTGATGGGCTTGATCGAGGATGCCGAGGAGGCCGTGAAGATCAGCCAGGAGATCGGCTACCCGGTCATGATCAAAGCCAGCGCCGGCGGCGGCGGCAAGGGGATGCGCATCGCCTGGAACGACGACGAGGCGCGCGAAGGTTTTCAGTCGTCCAAGAACGAGGCCGCGTCGTCCTTCGGAGACGACCGGATCTTCATCGAGAAGTTCGTGACCCAGCCGCGCCACATCGAGATCCAGGTGCTGGCCGATGAGCACGACAATTGCATCTATCTGGGCGAACGCGAATGCTCGATCCAGCGGCGCAACCAGAAGGTGATCGAGGAGGCGCCCTCGCCCTTCCTCGATGCGCAAACGCGCAAGGCGATGGGCGAGCAGGCCTGTGCCCTGGCCAAAGCCGTGGGGTACAGCAGCGCTGGCACTGTGGAGTTCATCGTCGATTCCGAGAAGAACTTCTACTTCCTGGAGATGAACACGCGCCTGCAGGTCGAGCATCCGGTGACCGAGCTGATCACCGGGGTCGATCTGGTAGAGCAGATGATCCGTGTCGCGGCCGGCGAGCCGCTGTCGATCACCCAAGACGACGTGACCCTCACCGGCTGGGCCATCGAAAGCCGCCTCTACGCCGAAGACCCGTATCGCAACTTCCTGCCGTCCATCGGGCGGCTGACCCGCTATCGGCCGCCCGCAGAGACGGCGGCGGGCCCGATGCTGGCCAACGGAAAATGGCAGTTCCCGCAGGGCGCGGTAGGGGCGGGACAGGGGACGCTTCATCCGCCGTCGGACGCCGACACCGCGGTACGCAACGATACCGGCGTCTATGAGGGCGGCGAGATCAGCATGTACTACGATCCGATGATCGCCAAGCTGTGCACCTGGGCCCCGGATCGTGACAAGGCGATCGAGGCGATGCGGCACGCGCTCGACCTGTTCGAGCTGGAGGGCATCGGGCACAATCTGCCGTTTCTGTCCGCGGTTATGGATCACCCGCGCTTCATGTCGGGCGACATCACGACGGCGTTCATCGCCGAGGAATATCCCGACGGCTTCGGCGGGGCAGAGCTGACCGCGGACCAGATGCACCGGATCGTGGCTGCTTGTGCCGCCATGCACCGCGTCGCCGAGATCCGCCGTGCGCGGATCTCGGGCCGGCTCGGCAACCACGAGCGCACCGTCGGCACGGAATGGGTCGTGGCCGTCGGGCCGCAGCGCTGGAACGTCAGTATTGCCGCCGACCGCGAAGGCGCCACGGTGGAGATCGCCCATGCCGACGGGCCCGCCACCTCGCACCGCGTGAGCTCGCCCTGGACGCCGGGGCAAAGCCTTGCGCGGCTGGACATCGACGGCGCCCCCCTGGCGCTGAAGGTCGGCAAGATCACCGGCGGCTTCCGCATCCGCACCCGCGGAGCGGATATGAACGTGCATGTCTGGTCGCACCGGCAGGCCGAGCTGGCGCTGAAGATGCCGGAAAAGGTGGCGCCGGACACCTCGAAGATGCTTCTGTGCCCGATGCCCGGCCTCGTGGTGAAGCTCGACGTCGCCGAGGGCGATCAGGTGCAGGAGGGGCAGGCCCTGTGCACGGTCGAAGCGATGAAGATGGAGAATATCCTGCGGGCCGAAAAGCAGGGCGTGGTGGCCAAGATCAACGCCAGTCCGGGCGACAGCCTCGCCGTCGACGACGTGATCATGGAGTTCGAGTGACCGTCCGATGGACGGTCTCGCCGCCCCCTCGCTTCTCGGCCTCGACACCCGCATCTGGCAGGCCATCGTGGCGGGGCTGGTCGTGGCTGCGGGCTGGCTCGTCAACGGCTGGCGCAACCGGCAGGAGCGCCGCGCGGACCGCGCGGAACGGCTGCGGGATGCGCATCGCGCCCTCTTCGCCGAGATCCGCGCCTACCTGTCGCAGCTTGTCAGCCACGAGGAGCTGGAGCGTTACCGCGATACTCTGATCGACAGGATGGAACGCGACGCGACGTTCGTGCCCTTCGTGCCGCGGGAACGGGCGGACAGGGTCTTTTCTAGCCTGCTGGACGAGATCCACATCCTGCCCCGCGTCACGATCGATCCCGTGGTGACGTATTATGCGCATTTGCATGCGATCGAGGCGCTCGCGGACGATATGCGCGGACAAAGCTATGCAAATCTGCCGCCCGACAGGCGGATCAGGATCTATCGGGACTATGTCGCGATGAAAGTGCTGGCGCTCGATTACGGCAATTTCTGCCTGAGGGTGATCGACGCCTATGCGCGCGAAGGCAAGGACGGCGCCGAGGCCGAAGCCCGGGCCCTCAGTAGCCCGGACGCGGCCCGGTCCGGCCCGTGACGGGGATCGGGGTATACGGGTTGGCCGGTGCTGGTGTCTGCGGCTCTGCGGACATGGCATCTCCTCCTGTACCCTAGAAAATAAGCCATGAGCGCGGCCGGTTCAACAGTTGGCCTGCATTGCCCCTGCCGGTGCGCGCCCTCGCCGGTGCGCCCCTCACCCGGCCTGTGCCTTGCGTTCCCGGATTTCCTGCTTGCGCAGCGGCATCTTGTCGATCGAGCGCGAAAGCTCGCGGCTCGACCAGGGCGAGGGCTTGCGCAGCTCTACCTCGCCATCCTTGCCGATCAGGGTGATCTGGAACCCGCGCGGGCGCAACGCGGTGCGCACGCTGGTGGCGGCGCCCGGATCGGTATCGGTGAGGATGATAACGTCGCGCTCGATCAACTCGCTCGGCCGGGAGGTGAGCAGCTCGATCTGTTCGTTGAAGCGCGGGTCGGCCGGCGTATCGGCGAACACCACGACCAGCCGGTTGACCCAACGGAACTCCTCCAGGGTCACGTCGGCGGCGCTCATGATCTGCAATTGTGGCGTCGGGGCGTCGGCCGCAACGTCCTGCGCCGAGGCGGGCGTCAGCGCGCCCAGTGCCGCAAGAAAGGCGCTGGCCACGAGGCCGACAGCCGGTATGAGAAAGCGATTCAGGCGGGTCATATCGTCTCCTGTTCGGACGGATATAGGCGAGCCGATCACGAAAGCTAAGGCCAAAACGCCACGCCTCGCGCCCCTGTGCACTCCGCTTGGCACTCCGGTCGGCCCTGCGCTTGGCCCTGCGCGACAGGCTTGGGACTGGCTCCCATTGCCGCGCTCGGTGCACAATGGCTTGCAACGGGCGCTGCAGCCTGTTCAAGACATGGGGCGGACGGGACGAGGAGCGCAGGCACGGGGTGGCCACCCCGCGCCGGATGAGTTGATCAGAAGGGGGTCGCTTCGATGACCGACGACAGCACGGGCAAGACGCGCGCGGATTGGGAAACGCTGGCGGAGACGGAACTCCGGGGCCGGCCGCTCGAGGATCTGGAGTGGGAAACGCTCGAAGGCATTCGCGTCAAGCCGCTCTACACCGCCGACGATGTCGAAGGCCTGCAGCAGATCGGCGAGTTGCCGGGATTTGCACCCTATACCCGAGGGGTGAAAGCCACCATGTATGCGGGTCGTCCCTGGACGATCCGCCAATATGCGGGCTTTTCGACGGCCGAGGAATCGAACGCGTTCTACCGCAAGGCGCTTGCCGCCGGGCAGCAAGGCGTGTCCGTGGCGTTCGATCTGGCCACGCATCGCGGCTATGACAGCGACCACCCTCGCGTGGAAGGCGATGTCGGCAAGGCCGGCGTTGCGATCGACAGCGTCGAGGACATGAAGATCCTGTTCGACGGGATCCCGCTCGAAAAGGTCTCCGTTTCGATGACGATGAACGGCGCGGTGATCCCCGTGCTTGCCAGCTTCATCGTCACCGGCGAGGAGCAAGGGGTGGATCGGGCGAAGCTCTCCGGCACCATTCAGAACGACATTCTGAAGGAGTTCATGGTCCGCAACACCTATATCTATCCGCCCGAACCTTCGATGCGGATCATCGCGGATATCATCGAGTACACCGCCAACGAGATGCCCAAGTTCAACTCGATCTCGATCTCGGGCTATCACATGCAGGAGGCGGGCGC
>JBCDGG010000172.1:0-9705 GCA_038757905.1 Pseudomonadota bacterium
TCGCCGTTGGCGGAGATAGTGCCGACCTGAGCGACCTCATCGGAGCCTTCGACCGGGCGGGCATGCGACTTGATGTTCTCGATGACCGAGGCCACGGCAAGATCGACGCCGCGCTTGAGGTCCATCGGGTTCATGCCGGCGGCGACCGACTTCAGGCCTTCGCGGATGATCGCCTGGGCCAGCACGGTGGCGGTGGTGGTGCCGTCGCCGGCCTCGTCATTGGTGCGGGACGCGACTTCCTTCACCATCTGGGCGCCCATGTTCTCGAACTTGTCCTCAAGCTCGATCTCTTTGGCAACCGTCACACCGTCCTTCGTGATGCGCGGGGCGCCGAAGGACTTCTCGATGACCACGTTGCGGCCCTTGGGGCCGAGGGTCACTTTCACTGCGTCTGCCAGCACGTTGACGCCCTTGAGCATCTTGTTGCGGGCGTCGGTCTCGAAACGGACTTCTTTCGCCATCTCGTTGTACTCCTAATTCGTATTCGGGAAGGGGATCACGGAAGCGCAGCGCCCTCAGGCGGCGGCTTCGGCCGCGCTGTCCTCGATGATGCCGAGGATGTCGCTTTCCTTCATGATCAGCAGTTCCTTGCCATCGACGGTGACCTCGGTGCCCGACCACTTGCCGAACAGGATCTTGTCGCCGGCCTTGACGTCCATCGCGATGCGGTCGCCGTCGTCGTCCTTGGCACCGGCGCCCACCGCAACCACGAGGCCCTCGGCGGGCTTCTCTTTCGCGGTGTCGGGGATGATGAGGCCGCCGGACGTTTTCTCGTCGCTTTCGGCACGCTCTACGAGCACACGGTCATGAAGCGGAGTAAAAGCCATAGTCTGAGTCTCCCTGGCTCAGGTTGCAATACAGCCCGCGCTCCCCATCTTGGGGATGTCGCGAGGCGCGCCCGGTGTTAAGCGCCAGGCACGGAACCCGCGCCAAGCCACCGTTAGCACTCACACCGGTCGAGTGCTAACGAGGCGCAAATAGGGAACCGGCAACGCGGTGTCAACACGCTCCGCCCGATCTTTCGGCCGAATTCGACAGAGGCGCGAATGCACGCCTGAGCGGGCCGGCTGACGCCCCGCGAAAACGGGTCAGACGCTGTCAACAAACGGGTCGGGCCGCGCCGATTGCCGCCCATCGCGCGCCCAATCGTAGACACGCTCGATCTGCTCGGCCTTGCGGGCCCAGGTATAGGCCGACCCCACCCGCGCGACCCCGGCGTCGCTCATCGCGCTCAGGCAGTCCGGGGCCCCGGCGATCGCGGTCAACCGCGCCCGCATCGCATCGACGATGGATGCGCGCGACCCGATGGGAATGCGAAAGCCAGTGGTGTCCGTCACATGTTCGCCCGGTCCCCCATACGCCACGACGATCGGCACGGCCCCCATAGCCATCGCCTCCAGCACCACCGCGCCGCCGAACTCGCGCACGGACGGGAAGGCGAAGAGATCGGCGGCACCTAGGACATCCTGCACTTGCGCATGCGGGATCTGCCCGTGGAACGTGATCGCCTCGGCGACGCCTTCGGAAGCCGCCTGCTGCCGAAGTGCCTGTTCCATCGGGCCGCCGCCGACGATGTCCAGCACCATCCGCCCCTGCCTCAGCACCGGCGCCGCCGCCGCGATCAGCATGTCCGGGCCCTTGTAGGGGACGAGCCGGCCGACGAAACACGCGCGCAACGGCGCGCCGGGCGCGGGCCTTGGGCGCAGCGCGAAGCGTTCCGGATCGACGCCGTTCTCTGGAATGTACACGATCTTTCGGTGGATGGGTTTGGGGTAGCTGGCGGCCGTGTGACGCGACCCCGCAATGATCGCCGACGCCGCTCTGAGCGTCGCGCCATAGCCAGGCAGCGCCCGATAGGCGCCCCGCACATAGGACAGATACTCGCGCTCGCGGCGGCGTTCGGCGTCGAACCCGGCCGGCCAGGGCAAGCCGCCATTCATCGGCCCCATCACGAACGGCACGCGCAACCGGCGCAGCCGCGACGCAATCGGGCTGGGAAGCGTCGGGCTCAGGGGAGTGATCCGATGAACCAGACTATAGGTGCCCGCTGCCAGGGCCCGCTCGAACCGCTGCCAGACCAGACGCTCGAAATAGGGATAGGACAGCGCGGACATCGCCATCGTCGTCGTCCATCCCTTGCCCTGCCCCATCCTCAGCTTTTCGGCGAACTCCGCGACGGGGCGAGCGATGGCTTCGCTGTCGATCGCGGTGAAGTCCCTGCCCTCCAAGAGCCCCGCGCGCACAAACGCCGCGCGATTGCGGACCTGAGTGACGATATGCCCCCCCGTCCGCTGCTGCAGCGCGCGGGCCTGCGACCAGCCTTCCAGCGGAACGCTCACGAATTCCGGGTTCGCCGCCTCGGCAATCAACAGCGGTGGGGCAGGAGCGGCCATCGGGCTCTTCTCTTCGGCGGTGGCTCAACGCGCGACCGGGCCCGCGCTATCCGAGCCGCCCGCATTGGTCAACGCACTCTGCAGTCGCCGCGCCGGGTCTTTCTCCGCCTGCGTCTCCGGGCGCGCTGGAATGCCCCATGACACCCTTCGCTCCCCCGTCTATAGGGGCGCGCAACGGGTCGCCAGCGGCGGCGCCGCCAGACCGAGGCCCCGAACGAAAGACGGACACAGCGACATGACAATCCAGGTTTTCGGCCACATGGCCCCCGACACCGACTCGACCGGCAGCCCGATCATCTGGGCCTGGTACCTGTCCGAAGTGCAGAACACGCCGGCCGTGGCCCGCCTGCTGGGCGAGCCCAATACCGAAGCCGCCTTCGTCCTGGAGCGCTGGGGCCTCGACAAGCCCGACATCATCGATGACGTGGCCGAGGGCGACAAGGTGGTGATCGTCGACACCAACAACCCCGACGAACTCCCGGCCTCCATCAATGCCTCCGAGATCGTCGATATCATCGACCATCACAAGCTGACGGGCGGCCGGATGACCGCCGCGCCGATCAACATCACCGTGCGGGCCGTCGCGTGCACCGCAACGATCCTGCACGATTTGATGGGCGACGCCGCCGCAGAGATGCCTCAGAGCATCAAGGGCGCCATGCTGTCGTGCATCTTGTCGGACACGCTGGAGTTCCGGTCCCCCACCACCACGGATGCCGACAAGGCCCTGGCCGAACGCCTCGCCGCCGAACTCGGCCTCTCGATCGCCGATTATGCAGCGGACATGTTCGCCGCCAAATCCGACGTCTCGGCCTTTTCCGACGCCGAACTGATCCGCATGGACAGCAAGATCGGCGATTTCGGCGATCAGAAGATGCGGATCTCGGTGCTGGAGACGACGGCGCCCGACGTCCCGCTCGGGCGCAAGGCCTCGCTGATGGAGACGATGCAGACGGTCTGCGCTGAGGACGGCGTCGACGAGGTCATGCTGTTCGTCATCGACATTCTAAAGGAGGAAGCCACGCTCCTGATCCCCAATGACCGGGTGAAAGCGGCGGCGGAACGCAGCTTCGGTGTCTCTGTTCAGGGGGACAGCATCGTGCTCCCGGGCGTTATGAGCCGCAAGAAGCAGATCATCCCGGCGCTTCTGGCCTGACGAGGCTCCCCGAGCACGCCTTGGCGCAGGCAGAGGCCCGCACCGAGGCGTGTCCCTTGGCGGCCCCCATGAGGAGCGCGGGGCCAGCATACGCGAAGGTCCCCCGTGGGCCAGCACCCCCTACCTAGCTGCCGCCTAAGCGCGCCAGCCGAACGCATCGCGCGGGTGGCCCCTCCGCTTGCCATCAGGCTCCGCCACGACGCGCCATGGCCCGGAGGCGCGACCAACACGCGCGGGAGGTAGACGGTGTTGGTCCACCCGGCAGCGTCGTCCCGGGCGCAACAATGCCGCCGCGCCCGCCTCCGCAGCATGATCCCCTCTGGCACAGGCCCGCCAGCTTCGGCACAAGGGACGCGCCAGCGCAGATCCCCGGAGAGCCTGAATGACCCGCCTGATCGAAAGCCTCGCCGAGGTCGCCGCAGCCTATGACGCACTCTTCGTCGACGTTTGGGGCGTAGTCCACAACGGGCAGACCGCCTACCCCGACGCCTGCGCTGCGCTCACCGGCTTCCGTAGGGGCGGAGGCCGCGTGGTGCTCGTCACCAACGCCCCGCGCCCGCGTGCCGACGTCGCCCGCCAGTTGGCCGGGCTCGGTGTCCCCGACAGCGCATGGGACAGCATCGCGACGTCCGGCGACAGCGCCCGGCTCGCGCTCTACCATGGCGCCGTCGGCCACCGTGTTTATCATATCGGCGAGGAGCGCGACCTGACCTTTTTCGAGCCGCTCAAGATCGACACCGCCGCCGAGGCGATCGACCGCGTCCCGCTTGCCGAAGCCGAGGGGCTCGTCGTCACTGGGCCTGCCGATCCCCATGCCGATCCGGCCGCTCACGAGGGCGAGCTGCTCTATGCCAAGACAAAGGGTTGGAAGCTCCTCTGCGCCAACCCTGACATCGTCGTGGACCGGGGCGAGACCCGGGAGTGGTGCGCGGGCGCCGTCGCGCAGCTCTACACCGAGATGGGCGGCGAAAGCCTATACTTCGGCAAGCCTCACCCCCCGATCTACGACCTCGCACGCCGGCGCCTGAGCGACGTCAGCGGCGGCTCCGCTGTCGATGACAGCCGCATCCTGTGTATCGGCGACGGGCCCGCCACCGATCTCGCCGGGGCCCTCGGCGAAGGCCTCGACGCGCTGTTCGTCACCGGCGGCCTCTTCGCGCGGGAGACCGAAACCGGCGCCCCCCCGGCCGGGCAACCCGGGCTCGACCGGACCGAGGCCATCCTCGCGGACCATGAGACAGCGGCCACCTTCGCGATCGGATACCTGCGCTAACCCGCAGGGCAAACCGCTATCGGCAGGACGCACAGGTCCGCGCCGCCACCGAACCGCCGAGTCCGGCCACGCCAACACCCCGCCGCAACATAATTGCGGCATGACGGCGCTCCAAACACGATTGTTTCTTTTCCGCATTGCAGCGAGGCCGGCCTTCGTCTATGAGGAGGCCCAGTAGCCCTCGTCGCCCGAGGGTGCCGCCCGCAGCAACTCGGCCTCCGCAGCAACTCGGCCTCGGTGTTTGGAAATGAGGAAGTGACCATGCTCGACAACCTGCCCCGTGGCACGATCGTCATCGAAGATCTCGAGATCGGAATGGTGCGCTACCTGCAGAAGGTCGTCACCGACGAGGATATCGAGATGTTCGCTGCCATCTCGACGGACCGCAATCCCGTCCATCTCGACGATGCCTATGCCCAGGACACCATCTTCGAGGGGCGCATCGCCCATGGGATGCTCACTGCCGGGCTGATCTCCGCCGTGATCGGCGAGCAACTGCCGGGACACGGCACGGTCTATCTGGGCCAGACGCTCAAGTTCATGGCCCCGGTCCGGCCCGGCGATCTCGTGCGCGCAGAAGTCGAGGTGGTCGATATCGACCACAGCAAGCGCCGCGTGAAGCTCGACACCCGCTGCCTCGTGGCCGAGAAGGTCGTCCTCAAGGGCGAGGCCACGGTCCTCGCGCCCTCCCGCAAGTTCGATTAGGCCCACGCCGCGAAGCCAGCCCCGACCCCGCCACCGGCCCAGCCACCGGCCGCGCCCGAGGGGCCTGCGCCCACGCGACGGACACACTGTCCTGGCGCGCCAACAGTCACGGACCGTTCCCGCCGCCGCCCCCCTTTTCACATTGCCGAAAATATCCCGGGGGAGAGCGCCGCGGCAGCGGCGCACGGGGGCAGCGCCCCCTTCCCCCACCCCGCTTGCGCTCCCGTTCGGCCACCGCTAGGGGACGCCCCATGAAGCGCCTCTTCCGCCTCGACGACGTCTCTGACGAGCACCGTGGATCCACCGCTGCCATCGGCAACTTCGATGGCGTCCATCTCGGCCATCGCGCCATCCTGGACGCGGCGCGCGCCGCACGGCCGGGGCGTCCGCTCTCCGTTCTGACCTTCGAGCCGCACCCGCGCGAGGTGTTCCGCCCCGACGAGCCCGCGTTCCGCCTGACGGACGCCGACACCCGGGCGCACCGGTTGGAAAAGATCGGCGTGGATCTGCTCTTCGAACTGCCCTTCGGCACGGTCCGGGAGATGTCGCACCGCAGCTTCGCCCAGCAGGTCCTGCGCGACGGGCTCGGGCTCGACCATGTCACGGTCGGCGCGGATTTCAGGTATGGCAAGGGCCGCACCGGGGACAAGGACACTCTGCAGGCCGATGCAGGCGCCCTCGGCATCGGGGTCCGGATCGCCGATCTCGTCGCCCCTGCGCCCGGCGCGCCCCGCATCTCCTCGACAGCGATCCGGACCGCGCTGGCCGAAGGGCGCCCGGAGGAGGCCGCGCGCATGCTCGGACACTGGCACCGCATCGAGGGCGAGGTGCTGCACGGCGACAAGCGCGGACGGGATTTGGGCTACCCCACCGCGAATATGGCGATGCACGGCCTGCATCTGCCGAAGTTCGGCGTTTACGCCACCCTGGTCGACGTGCTCGATGGCCCCCATGCCGGCGCCTGGCAGGGCGTGGCCTCGCTCGGCACCCGCCCGCAATTCGGCGCCCGGGTGCCCAACCTCGAAACCCACCTGTTCGACTTCTCGGGCGACCTCTACGGCGCGCGCCTGTCGATCGGGCTGGTGGCGTTTCTGAGGCCGGAACAGCGGTTCGACAGCGTCGATGGGCTTGTCCTCCAGATGGCCGACGATTGCATCGCGGCGCGCGACGTGCTTGCCTCCCTCCCATGACGATGCCGTTTCATGCCGCCCCGATCCCCCGGGACGGGCTGCGCCCCCGCTTTTGGGAGCGCTGCGACCTGCATGAAATCACCGAAGCCGAATGGGAGGCCCTCTGCGACGGCTGCGGGAAATGCTGCCTCAACAAGCTGGAGGACGAGGATACCGGCGAAGTGGCCTTCACCCGGATCGCCTGCCGCCTGCTCGACGATTCCACCTGCACCTGCGTGCACTACGAGATCCGCCACAAGTTCGTGCCCGATTGCGTGACCCTGCGGCCCGAGAACATCCACCTTCATGCCTATTGGATGCCCGCGACCTGCGCTTACAGGCTTCTGGCGGAAGGCCAGTCACTGCCACCCTGGCATCCGCTGATCACGGGCGATCCTGGCAGCGTCCACGACGCAGGGATCTCGGCAAAGGGCCGTACGCTCAGCGAGTTCGACGTGCCCGAAGAGGATTGGGAAGACCACATCGTCGACGACCTCTCCTAGGATCGCGCCGCCGCCCGCCGCGATGCAGCGCACCTCTCCCGATCGTGTTTCCGCGCTCGAACGGGCGTCGCACCCCGCACCTTTGCGAGAATCGAGCCAGTCGCGACGCGATGTGAGCCACCGGACGCGACACGCGGGGAAGCCGCGTACCGCTTCTTAGACCGGAAACCGCTGGCGCGCGGCGGCAAGCCTCAGGCGCGCGCGGCGAGATGGGCGTCGAGCGCGGCGAGCCTGTCCTGGCCCCAGAACCGCTCATCGTCGTCGGCGACAATGTAGAACGGAACCCCGAAGGCGCCCCGGGCGACGGCCTCCTCCAGGTTGGCCGCATAGGCCTCGGCACCTTCCAGCAATCCGCTATCGGCCAGACCGGGATCGAACCCCGCCGCGTCGAGACATGCCCGAATCGTGGAATCGTCGGCGATGTTGCGCTCCTCGGCCCAGCAGGCCCGCGTCAGCCCGAACACCAGCGCCCCCAGATCGCCATCCGCCGTCCCGGCGCGGCGAGCAGATTGCGCCGCAATCACCGCGTAGGAGGCCGGGGCCGCATTGGTTGGCCAATGCGCGGGATGAAGATTGATCGGCAGATCCTGACGGGCCGCATTCCGGCGCAGTTCCTGCAGCCGGTAGGCCTTGCGGCTCTCGTGCCGCTCCGCCGGGCGGATGCCGCCGGTCCGGTCGAACAGAACGAGCGTATCGAGAGGGCGGTAATCGATCTCGCAGCCATGGCGGGCTGCGATCTCCTCCAGGCGCTCACCGGCGAGATAGACATTGGGGGACATCATCGACAGGAAGTAGTCGATCCGGGCCATGGCGCACGCTCCTCTACTAGTGCCGCGCCACCGTAGCGGGATCGCGCGCGGCGCCAACCCTTCGCCGGGTCCGGCGCTTGTGTGACCCGAAGACGCGGTTGCCCCGGATCCTTCGCAATTGGTGGCCTATAGCGGTTCCCTTCCGGCGCGCGCTGAGCTACGGGGGCGGCGTCACTTCTCCGTTATGCCGCTCCGGAGCCTGCCGCCCTATGCCAACACCCACGCAGCCGAAGCTGATCGCAGGGAATTCCAACCAGAAACTGGCCAAGGGCATTGCCCGGCGCGTGTCCATGTACCGCGGAATGGCCGTGGATCTCGTCGACGCCCGCGTCGAACGGTTCAACGACGCAGAGATCTTCGTTGAGGTGTTCGAGAATGTCCGGGGCGAGGACATGTTCATCGTCCAATCGACGTCCAATCCCGCCAATGACAACCTGATGGAGCTGCTGATCATGGCCGACGCGCTGCGCCGCTCCTCGGCGGCGCGCACCACGGCGGTGATCCCCTATTTCGGCTATGCACGGCAGGACAGGCGAACCAAGGCGCGGACGCCGATCTCCGCCAAGCTGGTGGCCAACATGATCGTCTCCGCCGGGATCGAGCGGGTCTTGACGCTCGATCTTCATGCCGCCCAGATCCAGGGCTTCTTCGATATCCCGGTCGACAACCTTTATGCCTCGCCCATCTTCGCGCTCGATGTCCTGTCGAAGTTCGCCGGCCGCCTCGACGATCTCGTCGTCGTGTCGCCGGATGTCGGCGGCGTGGCCCGCGCCCGGGAACTGGCGCAGCGGATCGGCTCGTCGCTCGCGATCGTCGACAAGCGTCGCGAGAAGGCGGGCGAAGTGGCCGAGATGACGGTGATCGGCGACGTGAAGGACAAGATCTGCATCATCGTGGACGATATCTGCGACACCGCCGGAACCCTGTGCAAAGCGGCGGAGATCCTGCAGGGCGCCGGGGCGATCGAGGTTCATGCCTATATCTCCCATGGGGTCCTGTCCGGGCCGGCGGTGGAACGGGTGTCGAGTTCGGTGATGAAGAGCCTTGTGATCACCGATTCCATCGAACCGACGGATCCCGTAGCCTCGGCGCCGAACATCCGGATCATCCAGACCGCTCCGATCTTCTCGCAGGCGATCCTGAACATCTGGAATGGCACCTCCGTGTCCTCCCTGTTCAACCACGATACGCTGGCGACGATCTACGAGGGGCTCTACTGACACCTCCCGGGCACGCCAGCATTCGCTGGGGGCCGCCACGGGCAATGTCTCACGGACGTATGTCTGCGGCCGGTGACTGAGCCGTTGGGGAGCTAGGATCGCCCGCTTCGAGGGTTCGGATATGACACAAGTGCGGGCACCCGCTCACACTTGCCAATCGTCCTCATGCGAGACGGCCCCGATGGCGATCCAGCCGACGCGGATTCGCGCCAAGCGGCTGTCGCCCCACGTCCGGAACACCAGATCGAACCCATCGGTCGTGACAGCCTCGGCCCCCAGATCGCCGCGCGCATTCGGGCGCGTATCGAAGTCCCACATCTCCAGGGACACGAGCACCTCCGGCGGCGCCCGAAAGGCCCGGCTGAAGGAGACGGCAGACCGCACCAGCCGCGGCCCCTCGCCGGCCCACATCGCGCCTTCGGTCTCGAAATCGGAAAACACCATCAGGCTGCCCCGGTCGACCGCGACGGCATGAGA
>JBCDGG010000173.1:0-9597 GCA_038757905.1 Pseudomonadota bacterium
CCAGGACCTCGCCATGGTGCCGCTCATGTCGGTGTGGCGGAACTTCTTCCTGGGGTCCGAACCGACGAAGGGCGTGTGGCCCCTCGAGTGGATCGACACGGCCAAGGCCAAGCAGATCGCCAAGGAAGAGATGGCCAAGATGGGCATCAACCTGCGCGGCCCGGATCAGGCCGTGGGCACCCTGTCCGGCGGCGAGCGGCAGACCGTCGCGATCTCGCGTGCGGTGCATTTCGGCGCGAAGGTGCTGATCCTCGACGAGCCGACCTCGGCCCTCGGCGTGCGGCAGACGGCGAATGTGCTCGCCACCATCGACAAGGTGCGCAAGCAGGACATCGCCGTCGTCTTCATCACCCACAATGTGCGCCACGCTATGGCGGTGGGCGACCGGTTCACCGTGCTCAACCGCGGCAAGACGCTGGGCACCGCGCAGCGTGGGCAGATCACGCCCGAGGAACTGCAGGACATGATGGCCGGCGGTCAGGAGATGGTGGAACTCGAGGGTTCGCTTGGCGGTACTGTCTGATAAAGAGTGGCAGCGCTTGGCTGGCACCCCACCCGTTGGCGGTTGCACGCCGGACGAACGGCGCGGAAGCGCTGCACCGGCCGGAGCGGCGCCGGGCGGATCGGGACAGGCCCCGATCCCGTCAGGCCCATGGGCTCCTATCCGCGTCGCAGCGCACCGGTGTCCTGCAGCCAGGCCTCCGTCTTGGCGGCGACGCCGGGCACGGGTGCGGCCACCGCCGATTGCCTGAGATCGGCCAGGCTCGTTTCTGCCAGAACACGGCGCCACGCCGCGTCGGCCTTGTGCATGACCTGCGCGATGCCGCAGGGCGAGCGGTAGTGCCGCGGTTCGGCGGCACAGGGGCCCTTTTGCCGGATCTCCTTGCATCGGAAGAAGGCGCTGCTTTCATCGAGCGCGTGCACGATCTGCAGGAGCGACACCGCCTCCGCCGGTCTGGCAATGGCAAGACCGCCGGACCGCCCTTCGACCGACTGCACGATCCCCGCGGCCACCAGCCTCTGCATCGCCTTTGAGAAATAGCTGGGCCTGACGCCGTGGTACTCGGCCAGCGCGCGCGCCGGGATGCGCGAGCCCTCGGGCAGCATCGCGAGGGCCAGACAGGCGTGAAGCCCCCACTCGACAGTGTCGGACAAGTGCATCATATACTCCGATACTAGATATCCTAGTTAAGTGACCAAACTCTGCAAAGGAAGACGATTGTGCAACAGCAAAGAGGGGGAGGGTTCACCGTCCTCGGCGTGTCGGCGCGGGTGCGCAACGACGATCCCGCTGCCATCGGTGCGCTCTGGGACGCGTTCCGCGCCCGTGACCTGCGGGCGGAGATCGGCCCCGGCGCGTCCGAGGAGGTCTATTGCGTCTACCACGACTATGCCGGCGGACACGCAGACCCCTACCGCATGACGATTGGCTATCGGGCGCCGGCGGCGGACGTGCCTGAGGCGCTGCACCGCGCGGAGGTGCCCGAACAGCAGGTCGCGCAGTATCGGGCCGAGGGCCCGCAACCGCAGACGCTGATCTCTCAATGGCAGGAGATCTGGCAGAGCGACCGGAACCGCGCCTATATCGCCGACTACGACGTCTACGATGCCCACAACCCGGAGCTTGTGACAATCACCGTCGGTCTGGCCGAAGCGTAAGGACGCCGCTCGGATCTGGCAGCAATAGCCAAGGGCGGCCGCCCTTGCAGGCCGTCGCCCGGACGTCGCCGCCACAGGCGCGGACCTGTATCCAGGCGCAACGAGCGCAGCGGCGAACGGCCCGGGGAGGCCCCTACCGGAACATCGGCGGCCGGGCGTCCTGCCAGGCGCCGTCCGCCTTGGCGGAGGCCACCGCGGCATAGACGGCCGCCATCGAGCGCAAGCCGTCGGCGGCCTTCGGGTAGAGCGTCGCCGCCGCATCCGGCGCGCGGCCGGCCTTCGCCGCGCCGATCGCCTCGGCCAGATCGACATAGATGTTCGCGACGGCCAGCGGGAACCCTTCCGGCGAGCCGATCACCACGCGGCTGAGGCGGGCAGCGTCAGGGGTCAGCCCCGCATCGCCCTTCTCCAGAATCTCCGTCCGGCCGCCGAGGCGCTGGAAATAGACCTGGTTCGGCTGCTCCTGCGCCCAGCGCACCGCGCCGGTCTCCCCGAACACCTGAATGTCGAGGCCATGCTGGCGGCCGATGGCAACGGTCGAGGTCCAGAGCCGCCCGACAGTGCCGCGTTCCGTCCGGAAGTTCACCATCGCGTCGTCTTCCAGCACCCGCCCGGGCACGAGCGAGGCGAAATCGGCCGACACTTTCGACACCTCGTCTCCCAAGATGAACGAGGCGAGGTGCAGGGCATGGATGCCGCAATCGGCCATCTGGCCGGACACCCCCGCCTGGGCCGGATCGTAGCGCCAGCGCACGCGGGGATTGTCGGCATCGGCCGCATCGGCGTGGTGACCGTGGGAGAAGTTGGCGACCACGAGGCGGATCTGGCCGATTTCACCCGCCGCCACCAACGCCCGCATATGCCGCACCATCGGGTAGGCCGAGTAGCAGTAATTCACCGAACAGATCTTGCCGGAGGCCTCGGCGACGCGGACGATCTCCTCCCCCTCCTCCACGGTCATGGTCATCGGCTTTTCGCAGAGCACGTGAAAGCCCGCCTCCAGAAACGCCTTGGCGATTTCGAAATGGGTGGCGTTGGGGGTGGCGACCGTCACAAGATCGACCCGGTCGTCGCGGCCGCGCTCGCCTGCCAGCATCTCCTGCCAGTTGCCGTAGGCGCGGTCCGGCGCGACGCCGAGGGATTGGGCATAGGCCCTGCCCTTCTCCGCATCTGCATCAAGCGCGCCGGCGGCAAACGCGAAATGCCCGTCGGCTTGGGCGCCAAGGCGATGCGCCGGACCGATCTGGCTGCCTTCGCCGCCGCCGACCATGCCCCAGTTCAGTCTTGCCATTGCTCTTCCCCTCAGAAACCGATGGAGGCCAGATAGGCGCGGTTGACCTTTGCGTCGCGCAGCGGGTCGGTGTCCGGCAGGGTCGGGTCGCAATCCTGCTCCACCGTGCACCAGCCGTCGAAGCCAGAATCGAGCAGGATCTGCCGGACGCGCGGAAAGTCCACGTCGCCGTCACCGAGATTGCAGAAGATGCCCTGCCCGCATGCCTCGTAGAAGCCGGTGCCGCGGGCGATGACGTCCGCTTTCACAACCGGGTTGATGTCCTTGAAGTGCATATAGGAAATGCGATCCATGTGGCGTTCCATGAAGGCCACGGGATCGAACCCGGCATAGGAGTGGTGGCCGGTGTCGAAGCAGATCTTGAGGATCGCCGCGTCGACCTCGTCGAGCAGCCGTTCCAGCTCCGGCTCGAAATCCATGAAGCCGGCGGCGTGTGCGTGGATGCCGACGGTCAGGCCATACTCCTCCGCCCCCATCCGGGCGACATGGGCGATCCGGTCGCGATAGGCGGCCCATTCGGCGGTGTCCATCTGCTCGGCGGCGTCGGCGCGGCCCGCCGTCGGGGCGCGACGGGGCGAGATCGAATCGATCAGCACCAGATGTTTGGCGCCATGGGCGACAAGTGCGCGGCAGGTGCGCACCGAGCCGTCCAGCACATCGTCCCACTGAGCGGGATCGTGGAACGGGCGGAAGACAACGCCGCCGATCAGGGTTTGACCATGTTCGGCCAGCGCATCGGCCACCTGCGGCGGGTCCTCCGGCATGAACCCGACAGGGCCGAGCTCGATGCCGCTATAACCGGCCTCGGCGTTTTCGCGCAGCACGTCGCGCCAGTTGGGATTGCGCGGATCGTCCGCAAACTCCACGCCCCAGGAACAGGGGGCATTGCCGATCTGGATACTCATGGGCGGTCCTCGGTCTGGGTGACGTCCTGCCATTGGCGGTCTGTGTGGGAGCGGCGGGCGGCGGCGGCGACCTCGGCCACGGCGAGCCCGTCGCTGAAGGTGGGCCAGACGGGCTCTCCGCTGTGGATCGCGTGCAGGAAGTCGCGCGCTTCGATGATGATCTGGTCCTGATAGCCGGTGCCGTGGCCCGGTCCCTGGCAGAACGCCGCATAATCCGGGTGCGCCGGTCCGGTCAGGATCTTGACGAAGCCGCGCGTCTCCTCCGGCCCGTCCGCGCGATAGAGCCACAGCGCGTTCTGGTCTTCCTGGTCGAAGCGGATCGCGCCATCGGTCCCGGTGATCTCGTAGGCGTAGCCCATCTTGCGGCCCTGGGCGATCCGGCTGAAGAACAGATGGCCCATCGCGCCGGAGGCGAAGCGCACCATCATCTGCGCCTGATCGTCGTTGGTGACGGGATCGCCGCCGCGCGTTGCATGCACCGTCTCGATCTCGGCCATGACCGAGGCGATGGGCCCGCAGAGCGCGAGCGCGGCGTTGATCATATGGGGGGCGAGATCGCCCATGGTGCCGTTCGCCGCGCCATGGGCGCGCCAGGTGGCCGGGGCGGAGGCATCGGCGTAGAAATCCTCGGTATGCTCGCCGCGCAGCCAGACGACCCGGCCGATGGCCCCGTCCGCGATCAGCTTGCGCGCGAACTGCGTGGCGGGCGTGCGCACGTAGTTGAACCCGATCATGTTCGCGACACCGGCGGCGTCAGCGGCGGCCACAAGGGCGCGCGCGTCGTCCAACGAAGCGCCAAGGGGCTTTTCGCAGAAGACCGGTTTCCCAAGGGCAAACGCCGCCTCGGCGACAGCGCGATGCGTGGCCTGCGGCGAGGCGATCACCACGGCGCCGACGCGCGGGTTCTCGACAAGGGCGCGCCAATCCTCCGACGCCGAGGCAAAGCCGAACGCCTTCGCATAGCGCCGCGCACTCTCGGGCGAGGAGGCCGCCACCGATTCGAGTCGCGGGCGCAGCGGCGTATCGAACACCGCCCCAACGGCGGCCATCGCCACCGCATGGGCCTTGCCCATGTAGCCGCCCCCGACGATTCCGATGCCGATCTCGCCCCCATCGCGTGCTTGGGACATGGCTTTCCGCGCCTCCGCCAAATCGGTTTGCAACCGGTTGCAATTCGCGTATCGTCAAATTACGCGGCTGGCAACGCAGAAGTGCCCAAGAAAACGACACGCGTTGAAATCACGGCTTCGGGGAGGATGCGCCGTATGTCCGACGACACCATCCGGCTAACAACGGCTCAGGCCATCATTCGCTGGCTGAACGCCCAGTTCATCGAGATCGACGGCGTGCGCACGCGGATCTGCGGCGGCGGCTTCGGCATTTTCGGCCATGGCAACGTCACCTGCCTGGGCGAGGCGCTCTATGACCATCGCCAGACCCTGCCCCTCTATCGCGGCCAGAACGAGCAAAGCATGGGCTTTGCGGCAGCCGCCTATGCCAAGTACCACCTGCGCCAGCGGTTCATGTTCTGCACCGCCTCGGCCGGGCCGGGCACGGCGAACCTGCTGACAGCCTCGGCGCTGGCCCATGCCAACCGGCTGCCGATGCTGATGCTGTGCGGCGATACCTTCCTGACGCGGCTGCCCGATCCAGTGCTGCAGCAGATCGAACACTTCAACAACCCGACGCACGGGCTGAACGACGGGTTCAAGGCCGTCACCCGCTACTGGGATCGCATCACCCACCCCGCGCAGGTGATCCAGTCTCTGCCCGCGGCATTGGCCGTGATGCTCGATCCCGGCGAGTGCGGGCCCGCCTTCTTCGCCCTGCCGCAGGATGTGCAGGGCTGGAGCTACGACTACCCGGTGTCGTTCTTTGCCGAGCGCACCCACAGGATTCGCCGCCAGGCCCCGGACACGGCCGAGATCGCGGACGCGGCGGCGCTGCTGCGTGGCGCCGAACGCCCGGCGATCATTGCCGGCGGCGGCGTCCAGTATTCCCGCGCGGTGGCGGAGCTGACGGCCTTCGCTGAGGCGCACGACATCCCGGTGATCGAGACGATTGCGGGCCGCGCCAACCTGCTGGCAACGCATCCGCTGAACATCGGCCCGGTGGGGGTGACAGGCTCCGATAGTGCCAATGCCGTGGCCGAGGCGGCGGATGTGATCCTCTCCGTCGGCTCGCGCCTGCAGGACTTCACCACAGGCTCCTGGACCGCCTTCGCCAAGGACGCACGGTTCATCTCGGTGAACGCCGCGCGCCATGACGCGGGCAAGCACATGTCGCTGCCGGTAATGGGCGACGCCAAGCTGGGGCTGACGGCCCTGGGCGCCGCGCTCGACGCCTATCGCGCGCCGGAGCAATGGGTGAGCTTTGCCAAGGGCGAGCGGGCGAAGTGGGATGCCTACGTGGCCGAGAATGTGCGCCCCGGCAACCGCCCCGCCTCCTACGCGCAGGCCATCGGCGTCGTGAACGCGCTCTGCGATCCGCGCGACCGTGTCGTCGCCGCGGCCGGAGGGCTGCCCGCCGAAGTCACCGCCAACTGGCGGACACTCGACATCGGGACGGTCGATGTCGAGTTTGGGTTTTCCTGCATGGGCTACGAGATCGCCGGCGGCTGGGGCGCGCGCATCGCGCAAGCGGAGGCCGAGCCCGACGCCGACACCATCGTCTTCGTCGGCGACGGCTCCTACCTCTTGATGAACTCCGACATCTATTCCTCTGTTCTGACGCAGAAAAAACTGATCGTTCTCGTGCTCGACAATGGCGGTTTCGCCGTCATCAACAAGCTGCAGAACAACACCGGCAACGAAAGCTTCAACAACCTCTTCGCCGATGCGCCGACGATCCCGGAGGCCTTCGCCGTCGACTTCGCCGCCCACGCGGCCGCCATGGGTGCCCTGTCGGCGCATGTGGCCAATCCCGCCGAGCTCGGCGAGGCCTTTCAGCGCGCGAAGGCGGCCGACAGGACGAGCGTGATCGTCATGAACGTCGATGCCTACGAGGGGTGGACGACCGAGGGCCACACCTGGTGGGAGGTCGGCACGCCCAGCGTCTCGGAGCACGAGAAGGTCCGCGCTGCCCATGCCGAGGTAGAACGCGCCCGCGCCCGCCAGCGGCGCGGCGTCTGAGGAGGACGATATGGCCGACGGTGCCCCCTCTCCCGCCATGAAGAGCTTCACAGCCGACGAAGCCGAGCCCGAGGCCATCGTGCACGAGTTACTGCACGGCGCGGGGGCCGTGCGCCTTGTCGGCCTGTTTTCCGACGCGCAGATCGCCGAGGCGCGGCGGATCATCATGGCCCATTCCGACGAAACCGCCGAGAAGGTCACCCATTTCCAGGGGGCGGCCGAGGAAGCGGGCACGCTTTCGCTGCAACGCCGCGTCTGGAACCTGCTGGCCAAGGGCCAGGTGTTCTCGGACATGGCGGCGCATCCGGTTCTGATGGCCATCCTGCGGCGGTTCCTCGGGACCGATTTCATCATGGGCTCGATCGCGGCCAACCGCATTCTGCCGGGCGGGCCCGGTCAGGAGCCGCATATCGACTATCCCTATTGGGATTTCCACCAGCCGCAGACCCATCCGGTGGGCCTCAACGCGTCCTTTCCGATGAATGCCCAGGCGTCGGTGATCCTCGATCCCTTCACCGAGGAAAGCGGCGCGACGGCCTATGTCCCCGGCACTCAACGGGATCTGCGCTACCCCTCCGAGGCCGACCGCTTCTACGAGCGATGCGAGCGGATGACGGGCAACCCCGGCGATGTCGCGCTGTTCTTCGGCGCCGTCTGGCATTGCGCGATGCCCAACCGCGCCGAGCATGACCGCAACGCCGTTCTCACCCAGTACCTGCCCAAATGGGTCAAGCCGATGGAGGATATGCCGGCGGCTCTACCGCGCGCCTTTGTCGACGCCGCGAGCCCGGACCTGCGCCAGTTGCTGGGGCTGAACTACCCCTATCCGGAGGTGCTGGACGCCGCCGCGGCGGGCAATACGGAGGGGCGGGCATGAGCAGCTTCCGCGATGCCGTCGCCCGCAACCGCTTCGTCGTCATGGGCCGCGCCGGGATGGACATGTTCGCCGATCCGCCCGGTGTGAAAAGCGAACACGCCCGCACGTTTCGGTCCGGCCTCGGCGGATCGTCGGCCAACATCGCGGCGGGCCTGGCCAAGTTCGGCGCCCATGCCGCGCTTGTCACCTCCGTGTCCGACGATGCCGTCGGCCGGTTCTGCCTCAACGAGCTGCGCCATTACGGGGTCGACACCGCCCATGTGCGGTCTGTCGGGGGCGAGGTGCGCACCTCGCTGGCCGTCTATGAAAGCGTGCTGGAGGACTTCCAGAACGTCATCTACCGCAACAACGCCGCCGATTTTCAGGTCACCGAAGCCGATATCGAAGCCGTCGACCTGACCGCTTTCGGCGCGCTCGTCACCACCGGCACGGTCTTCGCGTCCGAGCCCTCCCGCTCGGCTCATTTCCGGGCGTTCGAGCATGCCCACGGCGCCGGCATTCCGGTGATCCTCGACATCGATTATCGCCCCTATTCCTGGCCCTCGGCCGAGATCGCCGCGGACGTCCTGTCGCGCGCGGGGGCGGCGGCGGACGCGGTCATCGGCAATGACGAGGAGTTCGGCTTCATGGCGGGCGACATGGCGCGCGGCCTCGACAAGGCGCGCGAACTGGCCGCCGCGGGGGCCGCGCTCGTCATCTACAAGATGGGCGAGAAGGGCGCGATCACCCTGGCCGAAGGCAAAGAGATACAGACCGGGATCTATCCCGTCACAGCGCTCAAGCCCAACGGCGCGGGCGACAGTTTCATGGCGGGCCTGCTGTCGGGCCTTGCCAAGGGGGCGCCCCTGCGCGAGGCCGTCCTGCGCGGCTCGGCCTGCGCCACATTGGTCGTCTCCCGCCCCGGATGCGCCCCCGCCATGCCGGACGAGGCCGACCTCGCCCAGTTTCTCGACGCCCATGCCGGGCCCACAGCTGCCTGAAAGAACGCCATGCACATCCCTCCCTTCGACAACCGCAACACGCCCATTGTCCCCTCCGATGATGCAACGGTGCCGCTCAACTACTTCAACATCGTCAAGCTGACAGCGGGCGAGACGTTCCGCTATGCCGTTCCGGGCTATGAGACCTGCATCGTGCCCGCCACCGGCACCGTGGACGTGCGCGTCGGCGGCTTTGACGCGGCCGATCTCGGCGGGCGCGGGGCGGATGTGTGGGATGGCGAGCCCGAGGGCGTCTACGTGCCCACCGGCATGGAGGCCGAGATCACCTGCCGCTCCGACGCCGCGGAGGTGTTCGTTGCCGGGGCGAAGTTCGACGGCGTGCTGGAGCCGTTCGCCGTCCGCGCCGACGAGCTGGACCTGGTGCAATACGGCTCCGACGACACCAAGACGCACCGCAAGATCAAGCACATCCTGGGCCAGAACCAGAAAGACCGCGTCGGCCGCCTGCTCGTCTCCGAGCTCTACACTGTCGGCAAGGGCGGCTGGTCGGGCTTTCCGGCCCATAAGCACGATACCGACCGTCTGCCCGACGAGACGCGCCACGACGAGACCTACAACTTCCGCTTCCGCCCGAATTACGGCTCCGGCGTGCAGATCCTGCAGAAGGGCGAGAAGGGCCCGGGCGAGGCGCATCACATCGTCGACGGCTCGACCATCTGCATCGACAAGGGCTATCACCCCTGCGTGGTGATGCCGGGCTACGAGATGTACTATTTCACCATCCTGGGCGGGC
>JBCDGG010000174.1:0-9533 GCA_038757905.1 Pseudomonadota bacterium
CGAGCACGCGCCCGAGGTGCTGAACCCCGACTGGGCCGGTCATTTGACCGACGTGGCCGCGGCGCTGCCCCAGACCCCGACGCGGCACCGCTTCACCGGCAAGTATCTCGATGACGACACCGGGCTCTACTACTTCGGCGCGCGCTACTACGATCCGGCCCTTGGCCGCTTCGTGACGCCCGATCCGCTGTACCTGTCCGACCCGCAGCGCTGCACCGACAACCAGCTTTCCTGCGCGCTGTTCGTCTACGCCGCGAACAACCCGATGGCCTATGTCGATCCCACGGGCCTCGAAACGGTGATCGCGCCCGATGCGGCCTATCGCGAGGACATGGAGCAGAACTATCAGCGCTTCGATCCCACCGCCCGGGTAGACCGCGAGACCGGCGTCCTGTCGCAAAGCTGGCTGCATGGCGCGTGGCTGGACATCCAGCATTTCTTCGACCCGTCGGTGAACAACTTTGCCAAGGGGCGCGAACTGGTGCGGCAGGCCATCGACAACCCCGAGCTGACGGTGGTCGTCAACACACCCGGGCTGACCCGCACCGTGCCGCTGGACCCGGCGCGCGACATCACCGCCGATCCGGGCACCACGATCATCCACTTCGATCCCACCGCCCCGCGCTCGTCGGCAGAGTTCGATCCGGTGGGCAACACCAGTGTGGTGCGACCCGCCGATATGGGCGTGGTGCTGGCGCATGAGACGATCCACTCGTTGCGGCTGATGTCCGGTACCGATCTGGGCGACGTGGTGGTGACGCTGCCGGGCCTCGACGGCACAATGCACTCGCACATCAGGGCCGAGTGGCGCACCGTCGGCGTCGGCGGGCTGAACCTGCCGGGCGATATCACCGAAAACGACATAAGGCGTATGATGGGCATCCCGGAGCGCAACCACGCCGACTGACCCGAGAGCGAAAGGAAACCGCCATGAGGCCGACCCGTTCCGCCCTGCTGGGCATAGCGATGGCAGCGCTGACGCTGCACCCGGCTGCCGCACAGCAGCGCCTGACCGAGCCGGTCGCGGTGCCGGTGGACTTCCTCGGTTGGGTCGGCCTGACCGAGGCGGATCTGGCGCCGCGGCTCGCCGATCTGGGCGCGCCGGCCAGCTTCCGGATCAGCTACGACCTGCTGGAGACCGCCGATCCCCGGACGCTGAAGGCCGTGAACCGGATCCGCATGTTCGCCCATCTCTCCGCCAAGGGGCTGCGGGCGCCGGTCTTCGATCTGCCGCTGGCGGATGGCAGCCGCTGTCTGACGCAGTTCCCCAGGACCATCGTGCCGGACTTGGCGTTCCAGGACTATGCCCGCGACGATCTGCCCTTCGGCGGGGCCGAGGCGAGCTTCCTGAGCGCCTGCCGCGCCACCGATCCGGGCGCTTATGCCGGCCTGGGCCGCGCGGCGTTCCGCGACCGGTACTTCGATGCGCGCGGCGGGCTGCGCCAGGATTTCCGCGAGCTCGCCGCGGATCCGGACTTCCTCGCCGCCGCTATCGACCTGGGGTTCTTTCTGGCCCCCGCCGGCTACAGCGCCACCCTTGTGCTGCAATAGGCTGGCTCCGCCTAACCCTTCGCCGCCGTCACCCGTCTGGACGGCCATTCAGTGGCAAGCGGCAGCGTCCGCGACGCGGGTGCTATGGACAGCAGAAGAAGAAGCTCCGTCTCGTGGCCATGCCACCGCTGGGACGAGTTGGATCGGCCGGGTTGATGGACCGCAACACTCCCCCGTAGGCCGCGGTCTTCCCACTCCTCGGAACGCGAAGCGCACCGGTCCCCCGGAGTTGTTGCCGTGCTCTTCAGAGCGTTAGATCGACGCGAGATGGCAGTCGCCCAAGCGTTTGGTATCGGCGCTCGGGGCCACCAAGGGTGAGTTCGACGTGGCCGCAGCACGCAACCGTTGGGCCTCTGAACCACGGCTGACGTCAAGTCGAGCACGGGAAGAGCGCCGCTCCGGCTCACCCGCCATCAGAGACCGCAGTAGAGAGCTGGATGAGGCGCCCGACACCATCTGTCCTTGCGGTTGCGCTGAGTTTCCTTCCGTATGTGGGGCGTCCGACAAGGCGGCATTGCCACGTGCACCTTGACCAATGGCGTTTCGGTGACCCTATGTCATCGGTGCGCCATATGCTGTTGGGTGCCAACCAACCCGCAACGCATCGGACGGGTCCGCAATAGGCGCGTCGGCCCGGATCGGCAGGGTTGGTTTTTTGCCTGACACGATCTTCCCCGTGTGTCATTATTTGGCATCTCCGTTCACTATGACGGAACAGGTACAGCATTGCGCAGCGAGGCGGTTCTGGGCACCGAGACGAAACTGACGGCCAGCCACTGGGGGATAGGGCAGGCGACGGTCGTCGATGGGCGCATCGTGTCGGTGGACGGGTACGACGACGATCCCGACCCGTCGCCCATCAACGATAGCATCGCGGGTAGCCTGCAGGGCCGGGCGCGGATCTTGCGCCCGGCCCTCCGCAAGAGCTGGCTCGACGGCGTGCCGCACGCCGTCCCCCGGGGCCGCGACGCGTTTGTCGAGGTCGCATGGCCCGAAGCGCTGGATGCAGTCGCGGCGGAGTTGGACCGTGTCCGCAAAGCCCATGGAAACGAGAGCATCTTTGCCGGCTCCTACGGCTGGTCCAGCGCCGGGCGCTTTCACCACGCGCAGAGCCAGCTCAAGCGCTTTCTCAACACAATTGGCGGGTTTTCCGCCTCAGAAGGCAACTACAGCTACAACGCCGCGCTCGGGCTGATGCCCCATATCGTCGGACCGTACCGGCAGCACGTCGCCGAGGCGACGCGCTGGGCCGTGATCGCCGCCCATAGCGATCTGGTCGTGCTGTTCGGCGGCCTCGCCATGCGCAACGCGCAGGTGAGCGACGGCGGTGTCGGCCGCCATCGCCTGCGCGACGCTTTGCGCCGCTGCGCCGCCGCGGGTGTCGAGTTTCTTAACATCAGCCCACTGCGGAGCGACGCCGACGAGATGCTGGGCGCGGAATGGTGGCCGGTTCACCCCGGATCGGACACGGCGCTGATGCTAGGGATCGCCCATGTGCTCTGGTCCGAGGATCTGCACGACCGTGCCTTTCTCGAGAGGTACACGGTGGGCTTCGACCGCTTCGCGGAGTACCTCTCCGGCGGCGTGGACGGGATCGCCAAGACCCCCGCCTGGGCCGCCGCGCAAACCGGATGGGACGCAGAGGCCATCGAGGGGCTGGCGCGCCGCATGGCGCGGTCAAGCTGCATGATCTCGGTCGCGGCGGGCGTTCAGCGCGCCGATTACGGCGAACAGCCGATGTGGATGGCGATCACCCTTGCTGCCATGCTCGGGCAGATCGGAACGCCCGGGGGCGGCTACGTCGTTGGCTATGGCGTGAATGCCAATATCGGCACGATGGAGCGGCCGTTCCGGTGGGGGGCGCTGCCGCTGGGCACCAACCCTGTGGCAAGCACCATCCCGGTTGCCATGATCGCCGACATGCTGATGGCACCCGGCGGCGCCTATGCCTATCAGGGGGAGAGCCGGAGGTTTCCCGACGCGCGACTGGTGTGGTGGGCGGGCGGGAACCCGTTTCACCACCACCAGGATCTCCTGCGCCTCCATCACGCGTTTCAACGCCCCGAAACCGTGATCGTGAACGACCTCAACTGGACGGCGATGGCACGGCATGCCGACATCGTGCTGCCCGTCGCCGCGGCGCAGGAGCGAACGGACATCGGCGCCGGCAAGTCCGACAACATGCTCGTCCCGATGCAGAAGCTGACCGACCCTCCCGGCGAGGCCCGGGTGGAGTACGAGATCTACTGCGATCTGGCGGAGCGTCTGGGCGTGCGCGCGGCCTTCTCGCAGGGGCGGAGCACCGAAGATTGGCTGCGCTGGATCTGGGCGGAGACGTGCGCCGCTGCCGCCGATCAAGGGCTGACGCTGCCCAGCTGGGAGGCGCTCCAGGCGGGCCGGGCCATCACCCTTCCGGACCCTGCGCCAGCGCAGGTGTTCCTGTCGGAGTTTCGAGCCGATCCCGCGGCGCATCCCCTGCCGACACCCAGCGGCCGGATCGAGATCTACTCCGAGACGATTGCGCAGATGAACCTGCCCGATTGCAAAGGCCACGCGGCGTGGTTCCCGCCCCGGGATGTGGCGGCGGGCGAGGGCCGGTTCTACCTGCTGTCGGGCCAGCCCAAGACCCGGCTGCACAGTCAACTCGACAACGGGGCCTACAGTCTGAGCCACAAGATCCAGGGGCGGGAGCCTGTCCTGATCCATCCAAGCGACGCCGCAGCGCTGCAGATCCGGGATGGCGATGTCGTCGAGCTCTATAACACGCGGGGGCGGTGCCTGGCCGGGGCACGCCTGACTGACGATGTCCGCCGGGGCTGCCTGTTCCTGTGGACCGGCGCATGGTGGGATCCGGACTTTGCCGCGCCGCAAGCCCGGGACCGGCACGGCAACCCCAACGCGCTCACGCACGATCTGCGCACGTCGTCCCTGACGCAGTCTCCGGCTGCCCACTCGGCGCGGGTATCGCTTCGCCGGTTCGAGGGCGTGCCGCCGCGCGTCGAGGCCCACGATCCGCCGGCTTTTGTCCACCGGGCAGAAGATGACGGCCTCGTGGAACCGGAGGAGGCACCGTGAGGCAGGACGGCCGGCAGCCCAAGGTCGATTCCACGCTCTCCAAGGGGCTGGCCATCCTCGAAACGCTGGCCGGCGCCAAGTCGAGCATGGGGGTCACCGACCTTTCGAAGGCGCTCAACCTGACCAAGTCCAACACGTTTCGCCTGCTTCAGACGCTGACGGTGCTGGGATATGTCCGGCAGAACCCCGACAGGACCTATGCGGCGACGCTCAAAGCCTGGCAGGTCGGCCGGGTGCTGATCGACAACATGAACCTCCGGGAGCTTGCTGCGCCCGAGATGAAATATCTATCGGAACAAACCGATGAAGCCATCTATCTTGCCGTGCCGGAGAACCTCTCAGTCGTCTATATCGACAAGCGCGACGGGTCCAAGCCGGTTCGCTCCTGGAACCCGATCGGCGGGTCCGCCCCGCTGCATTGCGTGGGGACGGGCAAGGCGATTCTGGCCCTGAACTATGGCCAGCTCCGCTCGCGCATCAGCGGCCGGCTGAGCCGGCATACGGAGCTGACCATCACGAACCTTCCCGATCTCGACCGGGACGTCGAGGAAACGCTGCGCAAGGGCTTTGCCTACGACCGGGGAGAGTTTCGGGAACGGATTCTCAGCGTCGGCGCCGCGATCACCCTTCCCAGCGGGGAGGCGATTGCGGCGCTCGGCGTCTCCCTGCCCGACGTGAACATGCCGGACAAGGGCCTGGACTGGTTGGGCTCGCTTGTCTGCCACGCCGCCGATAGCGTGACCGCGAAGGTCGCCCGGGCCTGACGCTACTTCTTTTCGACGGGTTCCACCGGCCCGCCCTGCTCCGCCCATGTCGAAAAACCCTCGCGCAGATGGGCGGCGTCAAACCCCATATCCTGCAGCGTCGCCACCGTCAGGGCGGAACGCCAGCCGGAGGCGCAATGGAAGATGTAGCGTTTGTCTTCCTGGCCAAAGACTTCCTTGTAATAGGGGCTGTCCGGGTCCACCCAGAACTCGATCATGCCGCGTGGGGCGTGCACCGATCCGGGAATGGCGCCCGTGCGCTGGCGTTCCCGAACATCCCGAATGTCCACGATCACGATGCCAGGGTCGCCCAGCCGCGCGATTAGGTCAGCGGTCTCGACCTCTTCGATGCGCGCCCGCGCAGCCTTGACCATGTCCGCCGATGTCATCTTGAGCTTTTTCATTTTTTGTGCCGCTATATAGAATATATATTTCGAATATTGACACAACTGGGACGGTGCTGCAACCTGACCCGATACCCGCAACGAGAAATCCAGGACGAATGAGGGCGCGTCAATGAAACGAGACTCCGCGATCTCCTTGTGGGATGTCTCGGCCGCCGAGGACGACTACACAAATACGGGCCTCAGCGAGGAGATCGTCGACGTTGCCATCGTCGGCGGTGGGTTCACGGGCCTGTCCACCGCGCTCCATTGTGCCGAAAAGGGGCTGTCCGCCCATGTGCTGGAGGCCGAACATATCGGCTACGGCGGCTCGGGCCGGAATTGCGGGTTGGTGAACGCCGCGCTCTGGCTGCCGCCGCAGGACGTGCGCGCAAAGCTCGGCTCAGTCTACGGCCCGCGCTTCATCCGAAAGTTCGGCAGCGGCCCGGACTATGTGTTCTCGCTGATCGAAAAGCACCAGATCCGCTGCGAGGTGACCCGGACGGGCACGATCCACGCGGCCCATGGCCCTACGGGCTCCGTCGAGTTGAAGGCGCGGCATCGCGAATGGCGCCGTCTCGGAGAACCCGTCGAACTCCTGTCCCGAAGGGAGGTGTCCGACCTGGTCGGGTCGGACCATTTCTACGGCGGCCTGCTGGATCACAGATGCGGGACGATCAATCCCATGGGGTATTGCCGGGGGCTTGCGCGGGCCGCGCTTGGCGCGGGCGCGCAGATCTCCACCGGGGTCCGGGCCCGGAAGCTCGTCCGCTCCGGCGATCTCTGGCATGTCGAGACGGATCAGGGCACCCTGAAAGCCAAGGCCGTGGTGCTGGGCACCAATGCCTACACGGACGGGCTCTGGCCCGACCTCAGCCGCAACTTCACGATGATCCACTACTTCCAGCTTGCCACCGAGCCCCTCGGGCCCGCGGCAGATTTCATCCTGCCGGGCAAACAAGGGCTCTGGGATACCGGGCGGATCATGTTCAATATCCGCCGGGATGCATTCAATCGTCTGCTGGTGGGATCCATGGGGAAAGTCGTCGGAACCAAGAAAAGCGGCCTGTCGAACAGGTGGGCGCAAAGACAGATCGCCCGGATCTTCCCCGATCTGGGCAAGATCGCGTTCGAGGAGGCATGGCACGGTCAGATCGCCATGACGCCCGATCACCTGCCGCGGATCTACGAGCTCGACACGAACCTGTTCACGCCCATCGGCTACAACGGCCGGGGGATCACGACGGGCACCATGTTCGGCGAAACCATGGCCGGGCTGCTTTCCGGTATGGACCGGGCCGATCTGCCGCTGCCGATGACGGCGCCCTCGGTTGTGCCGAGCGCGCCGACCATGTCGCGCCTCTATCAATCCGCCTTCACCGCGAACCAGTTTCTCAAGGCCATCTGAGCGATGCACACCGCAAAGACCCGGGTCGGTGTGGACATCGGCGGCACCTTCACGGATGTCGCCCTGGCGCATGCCGGCGGGCTCTCCACCTGCAAGGTTCTGACCGACTACGCCCAGCCGGAAGAGGCGATCCTAGAAGGGATCGCCACGGCGGCGGGCGACGCAGGCGTCGCGCTTGGCGAGATCGAACAGGTCATCCACGGAACCACGCTGGTCACGAACGCGCTGATCCAGCGGCGCGGCGCCAAGCTCGCCTTCGTGACCACCGAGGGCTTTCGCGATGTCATAGAGATGCGCTCGGAGAACCGGTTCGAACAGTATGACCTCAACCTCTCTCTGCCCGCGCCGCTCGTTCCCAGGCAGGACCGGTTCACGCTGCCGGAACGGATCGGCCCGGACGGAACGGTGCTGCTGCCCCTGACCTCCGCCGATGCCGACGCGATGGCCCGGCGCGTCCGCGACGGCGGCTACGAGGCGGTCGCAATCGGCCTGATCCATGCCTATGCCAACGACGCGCACGAGCGCCGCATGGCGGAGGCGCTGTGTGCCGTGGCGCCGGATCTGTCCATCTCGATCTCATCGGTGATCTCTCGTCAGATGCGGGAGCTGCCGCGCTTCAACACCGTCATCGCCAACGCCTACGTTCAGCCGCAGGTCGCCGATTATCTGGGCCGCTTGGTGGACAGGCTGCAGCGGGCAGGGGTCGGTGCGCCGGTATTCATGATGCATTCCGGCGGCGGGCTGATGTCCGTCGAGGCGGCCGCGGAGCAGCCCGTGCGTCTGCTCGAATCCGGCCCCGCGGGCGGGGCCATCTTCGCGGCCGATTACGCGCGAGCCCATCGGCTCGACAAGGTGTTGAGTTTCGATATGGGCGGCACGACCGCGAAGATCTGCCTTATCGAGGACGGTGCGCCGAAGACGGCAAGCACCTTCGAGGTCGCCCGCAGCTACCGCTTCAAGAAGGGCTCGGGCATGACGGTGTCCACGCCGGTGGTAGAGATGGTCGAGATCGGCGCCGGCGGTGGATCTATCGCCTCCATCGACGCGATGGGGCGTCTGCAGGTGGGGCCCGGTTCCGCCGGATCGGAGCCGGGCCCGGCCTGCTACCAGCGCGGCGGCGCCGATCCCACGGTCACCGATGCCAACCTGCTTCTGGGGCGCCTCGATCCACAGAACTTCGCCGGCGGCGCCATCCCGCTGTCGCCCGACGCCTCGGACCGCGCAATGGCGGACCAGGTGTGCAACAGGGCCGGTCTCGGCCTGCAGGAGGCGGCGTTCGGCGTGACCGAGATGGTCGATGAGAACATGGCGAATGCGGCCCGGGTTCACGCAGTCGAGAATGGCCGCGACATCGAACGCTTCACCATGATTGGTTTTGGCGGCGGCGCTCCGCTGCATGCCTGTCGCCTGTGCGAAAAGCTCGGCATCACCGCGCTTCTGATCCCGCCGGGGGCAGGCGTCGGATCGGCCATCGGGTTTCTGAAGGCGCCGTTCAGCTACGAGGCGTCGCGCGGGATGTTTCAGCGCCTTTCGGCGTTCGATGCGGACGCCGTGAATGCCCTGCTGTCCGAGCTCGACGCCGAAGCCCGCGCCTTTGTCGCGGCCGGCGCGGCGGACGAGGCGACCCAGACGAAACTCACGGCCTTCATGCGGTACTCTGGACAGGGTTGGGAGATCCCGGTGCGCCTGCCCACCAAGGTCTTCGAGACGCAAGATGCTCCCGCCATCGTCGCAGCGTTCGAGGCGGCCTATCGAACGCTCTTCGGTCGGACCATCGACAGGCTGGCCTGCGAGATCACCAATTGGTCGCTCGTCGTTTCCACCGTGCTGGCCGATCTCCCCGCGGTTGCGCCCCACACGAACGGCACGGAACCCGTTTCGCTGAGGCGCCGCCGGTTCTACGACGCTGCGGAGCGCAGAATGGTCGACGGGCAGGAAGTGGCGCGGGAGGCCCTGACAGCGGGCTATGCCCTGGACGGACCCGCCATCATCGTAGAGCGTGAGACCACAACCATCGTCACTTCCGCCTACCGGGTCATCGGCCAGAGCGACGGCAGCCTGCTTCTGCTGCGCAAGGGAAACACCGCATGAGTGCACCGACGCACATCGACTATCAGGTGATGTGGAACCGGCTCATCGCCGTTGTGGAGGAGCAGGCCACCACGCTGGTGCGCACCGCCTTCTCGACGTCGGTGCGGGAGGCCGGCGATCTTTCGGCAGGGCTGTTCGACCAGCAGGGCCGGATGATCGCCCAGGCGGTGACGGGAACGCCGGGACACGTCAACGCCATGGCCGAGAGCGTGACCCATTTCGTGTCCGAGATCGGCGCCGAAAACATGTTCGACGGCGACG
>JBCDGG010000175.1:0-9512 GCA_038757905.1 Pseudomonadota bacterium
ACCTTGAATTCGGTTCCGAGCCGCGCATTCGGACCAGGCATCAAAGGGATGATCCGGTCGGCTAAAAGGATTGCCTCATCAACATCATTGGTGATTAGAACGACCGTGCGCTTGTCCTGCTCCCAGATTTGTTCAATCTCGTCCTGAAGCTTGGCACGTGTTAGGGCGTCCAATGCCGACAAAGGCTCGTCGAGCAAGAGTATCTCCGGGCTCATGGCAAGCGCCCGTGCAACGGCAACGCGTTGGCGCATCCCGCCCGACAGTTCGGCCGGCCGGCGATCGATGGCATGGCTCAGGCCGACCATCTCGATATAGTTCAGCGCGCGCTCTTCACGCTGCTTCTTCGACTCCTTGCGGAACACCTGGTCAACCGACAGCGACACGTTTCCACGCACCGTCAACCAAGGCATCAATGAATAAGACTGGAAGACCATGCCACGATCAGGGCCCGGCCCCTTGATTGGCTTGCCCTTGAGCAACACTTCGCCAGAGTCCGGCTTAACGAGGCCGGCAACTGTGTTGATCAATGTCGTCTTGCCGGAGCCGGAGAAGCCAACGATCGCAATGAACTCGCCTTCATTAACCTCCAGGTTGACGTTATCGAGCACGTCGGTCTTCTGACTGCCTTCACCGAAGGACTTGGAAACGCCCTTGAGTTCAAGAAAAGCCATGGGTGATGTCCCTTCTTTTTAGCGGTTCGCCGAGTAAGTGAAAGCGGACTGCAGGGCATACATGATGCGGTCGAGCAGGAAGCCGATCAGGCCGATCGTGATCACAGCAACCATGATTTTGGCGAGTGATTGCGATGAACCGTTCTGGAATTCGTCCCACACGAACTTGCCGAGGCCGGGGTTCTGGGCCAGCATCTCGGCGGCGATCAGCACCATCCAGCCGACCCCGAGGGACAGGCGCAGGCCTGTGAAGATGAGCGGCAGAGCGGAAGGCAGGACAAGCTTGGTGATCTTCGTCCAGGTGTTCATTTTCAGAACCTTGGAGACGTTGACCAGATCCTTGTCGATCGACGCCACCCCGAGGGAGGTGTTGATCAGCGTGGGCCAGAGCGAACACAGCGTGACGGTGATGGCCGAGTTCAGAAAGGACTTTGCGAACCAGCCGTCATCGGTGACGTAGAGGGCCGAGACGATCATCGTCACAATCGGCAGCCAGGCCAGCGGCGAGACCGGCTTGAAGATCTGGATCAGCGGGTTCATCGCCGCCGCCGCAATGGGCGACAGACCGCCTAGGATCCCGAGGGGCACGGCGATGGCGGTGGCGATCAGAAACCCAAAAAACACCGTTTGGATCGAGGTCCAGATCTGGGCGTAGTAAGACGGGGCGCCGGTATAGGCGCGCTCCTTCGGCTCGCGCCCCTGGTCGATCAGGCGCTGATTGAGCTCTGCCACCTTGGCGTCGAACTCTGCGCGGCTCTCGGCCTTGGCGCGGGCGTCTTCGTGCAGGTTCACGGCCTCTTCCCAGACCTGCGCGGGCCCGGGTACCGCGCCCAGCGATGTCTGCACCTTCGGCGCGAGCGTGCCCCAGAGCAGCAGGAAGCCCACGATGGCGACGACGGGAATACCGAGCAGGCGCCAGACTTCGCGCGCCTGCACTCTGGGATTGTCGCCGGCGGCGGCGCGGAGCAGGGGCGTCACCCAGGCAAGGCCGAGGATCGAAAACCACCTGTCGGCAGCGTTGATGCGGGTGAAGAGCCGTTCTCGGCGCGCTTCGCGGGCCTCGGCGTCGGACAGGCTGTCGGGGTCGATGGCGGTCATTGCGGGACTCCGGCTGGACAGGGGAACATGGGCGGGCACGAGTGCGAGGCTTGGCGCTGGGCGGATCCCGCCCGATGCCGCAGCGGGCACCGGGCCGGATTGCCTCAGCGTGCGAAGGTCAGCCCTGAACCTCGTTGCCCACCACGCGCTGATCGCCTTTCAGACCGATCGGCAGGCTCTCGAGATACGCGTTCGGCTGACGCCCGTCATAGGGGATCCCGTCGATGATGTCGGCGGCGGGGGTGGGGTCCTTGTAGCCGTCGCTGTCCCACGGGAAGTCCGCCTCATCCGCCAGACCCTCGTCGACCAGCAGCCGCGCCGCTTCGAGGTAGATCTCCGGCTTGTAGACGGATTTGGCGACCTCGTCGTACCAGCTGTCGGGCTTGGCTTCAGCGACCTGGCCCCAGCGGCGCATCTGCGTCAGGTACCACACCGCGTCGGAGTAGAACGGATAAGTCGCGTTGTAGCGGAAGAACACGTTGAAATCGGGGATGTCGCGCTTGTCGCCCTTCTCGAACTCGAAGAAGCCGGTCATGGAATTGGCAATCACTTCATAGTCGGCGCCGACATATTCTGGACGGCTCAGGATTTCGACAGCTTCGGGGCGGTTGGCGTTGTCGTTCTCGTCGAGCCAGATCGCGGCGCGGATCAGCGCCTTGACGACCGCGAGCGTGGTGTTGGGGTTCTCGTCGGCGAACGCCTTGGTGATGCCAAAGACCTTCTCGGGGTTGTTCTTCCACATCTGATAATCTGTGATGACCGGCACGCCGATGCCCTTGAACACGGCCTGCTGGTTCCAGGGCTCGCCCACGGCGTAGCCGTAGATCGTGCCGGCCTCCATGGTGGCCGGCATCTGCGGCGGCGGCGTCACCGACAGCAGCACGTCCGCGCCGATCTGCCCGCTGATATTGTCGGGGCTGTAATAGCCGGGCTCGATGCCGCCGGCCGCAAGCCAATACCGGATCTCGTAGTTATGGGTGGAGACGGGGAAAACCATGCCCATGTTGAAGGGCTTGCCATCGGCGGCATAGCTTTCCACCACCGGCTTCAGCGCCTCGGCGGAAATCGGATGCTGTGGGCGTCCGTCCTCCATCATCGGGACGTTCGGCTTCATCTCTTCCCAGATCTGGTTCGAGACGGTGATGCCGTTGCCGTTCAGATCCATGGAAAAGGGGGTGATGATATGCGCCTCGGTGCCGTAGCCGATCGTCGCCGCAAGGGGCTGGCCGGCCAGCATATGCGCGCCGTCGAGCTGGCCGTCGATCACCCCGTCCAGCAGCACCTTCCAGTTGGCCTGCGCTTCGAGCGAGACAAACAACCCCTCGTCCAGGAAGTAGCCATTTTCGTAGGCGACGGCGAGCGGCGCCATATCCGTCAGTTTAATGAAGCCGAAGGTCAGCTCGTCCTTTTCGAGATCGAGCATCTCGGCGGAGAGCGGCCCGGCCAGGGCGGTCGAAGCGGCGAGGGCGAGAAGCAACCGGGAGGTCATCTGGGTCGTCCTTTTTGGCGAGGGGCGCACGCGCTGTCGGGCGCCGAAAAACAAAAAAAAAGCCGCAGACCAGTGGTGACACGCGTGGCGTGCCAACAGGTCAAGCGGCTTTGCTCGGAGGTACCCCGACCGGTGGGGCGGATCGCATCCCGGGACGCCCTTGTCCCGGGGATGGCGCAGGATAGCGCCAACTCGGCGCGCCCCGTCAACGCGTGTTGCTGCGGCTGCGGTATCTTTTTTGCTGCGGGGCAGAAAACCGTCTCCATTCTGCCCGGGAATTGGTCAATCGCGCAGATCGGGGTCGAAAACGGCGCCATCGAAGAAAGCGTCGCGGGTCAGCATCAGTGTGCCGCGCTGCGATGCAACGGGCGTCACCTCCAGAATCGCGCCCTCCAGCTTCTCCGAGGCGCCGGGCAGGTCGGCCATCGTGGGCGCCAGCGCCGAGCGGTAGAGATCGGCACGATAGACACTCCGGGCCGCCAAGGCTGCCTCAAGGCGGTCGAGCCCGGTGCGCGCGGCGAGACGGTCCGCCATCCAGACGGCCTGACTGCGCCAGGGAAAGCCGGCCGCCCCGTCGAAGAAGCGCAGGAACCCGGCAACGCGCCGCTGCTGGCCGTCGGCCGTCACCACCAGATGTCCGGTCAGGGCACGCTCGATGATCTCCGCCGACATGTTGAGATAGGCCGGCCGGGCGAGCACGTCGGAGGCGGTCGACAGGTTTTCGGGCCGCGCCAGCCAACGCTGCGCCCGCCAGACGGCCCGGATCAATTGTTCCGAAAGGCCCGGATGCGCGGCGATCCAGTCGCGCCGCGCGGCGAGCACCTTTTCCGGGGCGCCGGCCCAGATCGACGCGCCGGGCAGAAGCAACGCCCCGTGGCCCCCTTCAACGGCGATGGAGCCCCACGGCTCCCCCACACAAAACGCGTCGATCTCGCCATCGGCCAGCGCATCGGCCATGCGCGGGGGCGGCACCGTGCGCACGTCCAGGCCCTGCGGCACCGTCATGCCCAGCGCGGCGAGCCAGTAATAGACAAGCTCGGCATGCATCGAGAAGGGAAACGGCACGCCGATGCGCAGGCGTCCCTCCGTCGCGCGCATCAGCGCCAAACCGGCGCGGCTTGCATCGGCAAAGTCGAAGCCATGCCCAAGCGCCGACAGCTTGCCGGCCAGATCCTTGGACACCCCGACGACGTTGCCATTGACCGAGAGCACTGCCAGCGCATCGACCTGCGCGGGCATCCCGCCGAGACCGAGCGCCATGGCTACCGGAACCGGGGCCAGCATGTGCGCCGCTTCGATCTGGCCCAGCGCCAGCTCGTCGCGCAGCGCCGACCACGACGGCGCGGAACTCAGCACCAGCGACAGGCCCTCCTCCTCGGCGAAGCCGATCTCGTGGGCAATGGCCAGCGGTGCGCAATCGACCAGCGGGATGAAGCCCGCGCGGATCTCGACAGCGCTCACGACAACAGACCCGCCGTCGACACCAGGGCTTCCGCAACCTCGGCCACGCGCTTGCCCTGGTCCATGGCTGCGCGGCGCAGGAGCGCGTAGGCTTCCTCCTCCTCCACGCCGCGGGCCTTCATGATCAGGCCCTTCGCGCGGTCGATGATCTTGCGTTCCTCCAGGGCGCGCTTGGTCGCTTCCAGTTCCGTGCGCATCTGCTGGAACATCTGAAAGCGGGTGATCGCGGCGTCGATGATCGGGCGGATCCGATCCGGGCGCAGGCCGTCGACCACGTAGGCCGACACGCCGGCCTCGATGGCGGCACGTGTCAGCGCATCGTCCGAACGATCCACGAACATCGCCACGGGGCGCTCCAGCGGTGATGAGGCGAGGGTCAGCTCCTCCAGCACGTCTCTGGACGGGTTGGTGATGTCGATCAGAACCACGTCCGGGTCATGGGTTGCGATCGCGCGCGCGAGGCTGCTCTCCGACCCGATGATGTGAATTGCGGCCGCCCCCGCGACCTCGAGCGCCTCTGCGATGAGGCGCGCCCGATCCGCATCGGGCTCGACAACGACAATGGAAGGCGGGCTGGACACGCCTCGGAGTGGCTGAGCTGGCGCGACAGCGTCCAGAACCTCTCCCACTGTTTTGTTGCTGCGCCGCAGCAAAGCCCGATTTTGCGGCAGTTTTCCCGCCGGATGCTTCCAAGTACATCAGCGGCTTCAGCCAGGCGTCCCTGCGAGCGTCGGGGCGGGCGAACGACAGCGCCCGGACCTGGCGGAGAGGCCACCTGCGGGGGACGGCCCAATCCGCCTTGATGTCTGCTCGGCCCGAACGGGCCGGAAGAGCGGCACGGCCCCACCACCCGGCGCCACCCACGGACCGGGCGCAGGAACGTCTTCGTCTCGCTGTTACAGATCCGTCACAGAATTGAATCAGTCATCGCCAATGCCCCTGCGAGGAACGGTTTTCTCGGAGGATCCAATGGCCCAACCTACCCGTCTCGTCGCGTCCACCCTGGCGCTGATCGCAGGCACGACCGCCTGGGGACAGGACATGTCGTTCTCGCGTGTCGCGAGCTTTCCCGTCGCCGACAACATCCTTGAGGGCGATCAGAGCGTCGAGACCTCGTCGGAGATCATCGCCGCCTCCGAAGACGGCCAGATGCTCGTCTATTCGGACAGCCCGCTCGGCGCCATCGGGATGATCGACATTTCCGATCCGGCGTCTCCGCAGCCCATGGGCACGATCCCGCTCGACGGCGAGCCGACGGCGGTGTCCGTCAAGGGCCAGACGGCGTTCGTGGCGATCAACACCTCCGCCAGCTTCACCGAACCCTCGGGCTTTCTGACGAGCTTCACGGCCGATGGCGCACAGGGCCCCGTCTGCGACCTCGGGGGGCAGCCCGACAGCACCGCCATTGCGCCCGACGGAAGCTTCATCGCCATCGCAATCGAGAACGAGCGCAACGAGGACCTCGGCGAAGGCCGCGTCGGCCAGTTGCCGGGCGGAACCGTCGCGCTGTTCGACCTCGACGGGGAAACGGTGAACTGCGACAGCGGGCGCTTTGCGGAAATCACGGGCCTCGCCGATATCGCCCCGGAGGACCCCGAGCCCGAGTTCGTCGACATCAACGCAGAGAACGAGGTTGTCGTCACGCTGCAGGAAAACAACCACATCGTCGTCCTGAGCGCGGATGGCGCAGTGCTTAGCCACTTCTCTGCCGGGGCGGTTGACCTCGACACCATCGACGCCACCGATGACCGCGCCGCGCTGATCTTCAACGAGAGTCAGAGCGATGTTCCGCGCGAGCCCGATGCGGTGCAATGGATCGACGATACTCATTTCGCCATGGCCAACGAAGGCGACATGGACGGCGGCACGCGCGGCTGGTCGATCTTCAGCCAGGACGGAGAGCTGATCTGGGACAGCGGCGTGAGCTTCGAACACGCCATCGTCGAAGTCGGCCACTACCCCGACCGGCGCTCCGACAGCAAAGGCGTGGAGCCGGAGGGGATGGAGTTTGCCGTGATCGACGGCACGCCGATGGTCTTCGTTCTGGCCGAGCGTTCGTCCATCGTCGGCGTCTACGACGTCAGCGATCCGACGGCGCCGGTTCTGGTGCAGCTTCTGCCTTCGGGCGTCGCCCCCGAAGGCGCCGTGGCCATTCCCAGCCGCAACCTCCTCGCCGTCGCCAACGAGGCGGATCTGCTGGAGGACGGCGCGGCGCGCAGCCACGTGATGATCTTCGCCTATGGCGAAGGGGCGCCCGCCTATCCGCACATCACCTCAGCCGGCACGGAGGAGTTGATCGGCTGGTCGGCCCTGTCCGGCATGACTGCCGATCCCGCCCGGCCCGGCATCTTCTATGCCGTGAACGACAGCTTCTTTGGCTTTCAGCCGACGATCTTCACCATCGACGTCACGCAGACCCCCGCGCGCATCACCGATGCAACCCTCGTGACGCGCGCCGGTCGCCCGGCCCAAAAGCTCGACATGGAAGGGATCGCCGCGGACGGCGAAGGCGGCTTCTGGATCGCGTCTGAAGGCCGTACGGACAGGATGATCCCGCACGGGATCTATCGCGTCGGCGCGGATGGCGCGATCGAGGAGGAGATCCCCTTCCCGGCCGAACTGCGCGCCGTCGAACGCCGCTTCGGGGCCGAGGGCATTACGGTCGTCGGCGAGACGCTGTGGATTGCGATCCAGCGCAACTGGAGCGACGACACGGACAATCTGGTCAAGCTGGTCGCCTACAACACCGAGACGAAGGAATGGGGCGCCGTGCATTATACGCGTGTGGAGCCCGCAACCGGTTGGGTCGGCCTTTCCGAGATCGTTGCCCATGGCGACCACATCTACCTGATCGAGCGCGACAATCAGATCGGATCTGCCGCGGTGACCAGGAAGATCACGCGCATTCCGCTTGCCGAAATGGTGCCCGCGCCGCTCGGCGAAGACCTTCCCGTCGTGACTCATGAGGATGTGCTGGATCTTCTACCGGCCCTGGGCGCGACCGGCGGCTACGTCGTCGACAAGATCGAAGGGATGGCCTTCGACGACGCGGGCAACGCCTGGATCGTGACCGACAATGACGGGGTCGACGACAGCTCCGGCGAGACGCTCTTGATCAATCTCGGCCCGCTCTGAGGCGGCGACGCGGGCGCCTTGCCTGCCCAATACGAAGGTGCCGAGGGGCGGAGCCGAGGCTTCGCCCCGTCTGGCCCTGCGCTAGAGCAGCCCCAGGCCGGACAGGATCAGACGCGCCGAGATCAGCAGGAGCAGCGCGTCAAGGGCGCGGCGGAACCAGCGATCTTCGAACCGGTCGAGAAACAGCCGGCCGGCGAGCGTACCGCAGAGCCCGCTTGCAATCATCGCCAAGACGAACCCGCCCCATTCGGCAAAGGCAAACCCCAGAAACCCGAAAACGACCACCTTCAGGCTGTGTTGCAGCGTCATGAGACTGGCATGGGTGGCCACATGCGCATAGCGCGGCAGATCGAGCGATTTGGTGAAGGTCGCAACGAACAGGCCGGTCGCGCCGAAGAACATCGTCAGAAAGCTGGAGATAAGGCCGGTGACCACCGGCATGTCGCGCAACCATTTCGGCGCCGTGGCGAAGACCGTCCAGATCACGAAGAGGCCCACCCCGATCTGCACGACGCTGGCCGAAAGCTCCACGACGATCAGCCCGCCGGCGATGCTCCCCACCAGCGAGCCAATCGCGAAACCGGGAAAGGCCGACCAGAACACGTGCCGGATCAGCATCGCCATCCGCCCGGCGTTGGAGCCGAGCTGGATCAGCCCGTGCACAGGGATCAACGCGCTGGTGGGAACGAGCGTCGCCATGACCGCCAGCAGCAATCCGCCCCCGCCAATGCCGAAGGCCACGGTGATGAAGGAGGCCGCGAAACTCGTGGCGAGCAGAACGGCAACCTCGCCGTGCGCGAGCCCTCCGGGCAGAAACGTGACTAGGTCAATCATGGGCATGCCCATCCCGTTGCTTCATCGCGGGGCGCCTCGGGTGGATAGCCACAGTGCTCAACGCCCGGGATGCGGTTGAAACGCCGGGCGCCACCCCAGGGTTCTGGTCGAAGTGCGCGCCTACGCCATCGCCCCTCATTGCGTCCGGTCTCCGTGATTTTGCGCTATTGGTCATGCCGATTGCCATGAAACAGCCGTGCGGCGATTGGCGCGCCGATGATCACGATGGTGATCCGGGTCAGATGATGCACGACGACATACCCGAGATCCGCCCCGACCACGATGGCCAGCACGGCCATTTCGGCCTGTCCGCCCGGCGCGAAGGCCAGAAACCCGTCGACAGGGGGCGCAAGGTTCAGCAGAACGACGATCTCGGTGAAGGCGGCGGCCAGCGCGGCGAGCATCACCACGAACAGGACGCCCGCGATCACATCCCGACGCAACTCATAGAGGGTTACGCCGACATACCCCACGCCGATCCCGATCCCGATGAAGAACTGCGCGGCCAGAATGGCCTCCGCGGGCGGGCGCACATGGATGATATCGGCGAGTGACAAGGCAGCCGTCACGATGAGCGGGCCCAGGATCGATGCACCAAAGAGGCCGATACGCTCGCCGACCTTCCAGCCAAGAAGGGCGGCCACGGCCATTATGCCGAGCTCCGAGAGGGGCAGATCGGCCGTCGGCGCGCCGATCGGATTGTCGAGCGTGACGCCGAAGCCTTTTGTCAGGATCAGCGGGGCGATCGTGACGATGATCAGGACACGCGTCGCGTGGATCAGCGACAGGGCCCTGACGTCTCCCCCCGCCTCGCGTCCGAAGAT
>JBCDGG010000176.1:0-9201 GCA_038757905.1 Pseudomonadota bacterium
CGGACGAGAGCGACGACGTGGCCCGCGACATGCTCGACGTGTCCGAGCGGACCTGCTTCCTGCACGCCTTCTGCCGCACCGACCTCAAGACCAAGCTCAAGGTGACGCGCGTTTGACACGCTCCGACAGACCCCGAGATTTCAAGCCACCCGTCAGAATGACGATAACAGCGACGGGCCATGTCAAAACCCAGGGAGGATCGACATGCAACTGACCACCTCGATGAAGTCTGCCGCGGCGGCCGCCGCTCTCGGCATCGTCACGGCGTTCGGCGCGCTGGCCCCGACCGCGGCAAGCGCCGAAACGGAGCTGCGTCTGCACACTTTCGTGCCGCCGGGCCACATCATCTACACCCAGATTATCGAGCCGCTGGCGGAGCAGATTGCCGAGGAAACCGGCGGCGAAGTCACCATGACGCTGTATCCCTCCATGCAGCTCGGCGGCAAAGCGCCCGATCTTGTCCGTCAGGCGCGCGAAGGCACGGTGGATCTCGTCTTCAGCCTGCCCGGCTACACCTCGCCCCAGTTTCCGCGCACGCAGATGATCGAGCTGCCGGGCTTGCGCCCGGACGGGACCTCGACGACCGAGCTGATGTGGGACTTGCTGGAGGGCGGATATCTCGGCCCCGAGTATGACGGGCTGAAGGTCATCGCGCTCTGGGCGGCGGACGATGCGGGGATCCTGACGTCGCAGGCGCCGATCCGCTCTCTCGAAGATATCGAAGGGCTGTTGCTGCGCACGCCGTCTGCCGCGCAGGCGGGCCAGATCGAGAAGATGGGCGGCACGCCCGTCGCGATCCCGATGCCGCAGGTGTATCAGCAGCTCGAGCGCTCGGTCGTCGATGGCGCAATGGTACCCTTCACCACGATCCTCGATTTCCGTCTGCATGAAGTCGCCAACCACTTTACGGTCACCGGCCCGCTCTTTGGCCGCTCGCAATTCGTCATCGTGATGAACGAGGGGAGCTACAACAGCCTCGCGCCTGAGCATCAGGAAGTGATCGACCGGCTGACCGGCGAGGAGTTGAGCCAGAAGGCGACGCAGGTCTATCTGGACCGCGCTGCGGAGGCGACGCAATTCGTCCGCGATGCCGCCGACAAGGAAGTGATCGAGTTCTCCGCCGAGGAGCAGGACCGCATCCGCGAAGTGCTCGCGCCGATCTACGAGCAGTGGCTCGAGGCGATGTCCGAACAGGGCATCGACGGCGCGGCGATGCTCTCGGCCGCTGGCGTCACGATGAACTGACGCGCCGGCGATGCTCGACACCGTTGAACGCTGGTTCGAGCGCGGATTGAGGCTGCTCGCCTATGCGGGCGGCCTCGTTCTGGCCGGCCTGGCGGCGCTGGTGATCTACGAGATCTTCATGCGCTATTTTTTCGGCAGACCCTTTCGCGGCGGCTTTGAGATGACGGAGCTTGCCATGGCCGTCATCGTGGCCTGCGGGCTGCCCTACACCGCGATCAGGAACGGCCACGTCTCTGTCGATATCCTGTCGCGCTGGCTCGACCGGCCCGCCTTTCGCTGGCTCAACTTCGCCGTCTATGCCTCGGGCGCGGCGATGCTCGCGCTCCTCTCGTGGCAGGCGTTCGATTATGCGTCGAGCGGTATGGAATACGGTGACATCACCAACATGATGCGCATTCCCAAATACCCCTTCCAGTTCGCGGTGGCGATCTCCATGGCGCTCTTTTCGGCGGTGCTGGTGCTCCGGGCACTTCAGGCGCTGCAGCCTGCCGCCGCGCGTTCCGAGAGTGGGGACACGCAATGACCCCGACGCTGGCCGGGATCCTCGGCTTTCTCGCCTTGTTCGTGCTGCTCGCTGTCCGGATGCCGATTGGCCTCGCGATGATGATCGTCGGAGCCACGGGGATTGCCCTGCTGAACTCGGCGACAGCTGCGCTGAACAACCTCGGCTCCTTCGCCTATTCCTACTCGGCGGTCTACACGCTCAGCGTGATCCCTCTGTTCGTGCTGATGGGCGCGTTTGCCTCCGTTTCCGGCATGGGAGCGGACATGTACCGAACCGCCTTCGCCTGGGTCGGACACCGGCGCGGAGGGCTCGCGGCGGCGACGATCATCGCTTGCGCCGGGTTCGCCGCGCTCTCGGGCTCATCGATTGCGGCGGCGGCGACGATGGGCAAGGTCTCGCTGCCCGAAATGGAGCGCTACAGGTACGACCCCAAGCTCGCCACCGGCTCCATCGCGGCGGGGGGCACGCTGGGGATCCTGATCCCGCCGTCGACCGTTCTGATCGTCTACGCGCTGCTGACGGAGCAATCCGTGGGCCGCCTGTTCCTTGCCGGTGTCCTGCCGGGGCTGCTGCTGACGGCGCTCTTCGTTCTGACGGTGTTCGCAGTGGCGGTGCTGAACCCGAATGCAGGCCCACCGGGCGAACGCATCCCCATGGCCGAACGCTTCAAGGTGCTCCTGAACTCCGGCGCGCTGATCTTCGTCGTCTTGATTGTGATCGGCGGGATCTATGCCGGCGTTTTCACGGTGACCGAGGCCGCGGCGGTGGGGGCGGGGCTGACCTTCCTGCATGCGCTCTGGACGCAGCGGCTAACCGTTGCGAAGTTCCTTTCCGCGTTGCTCGACACCGTGAAGACGACGGCGATGGTATTCTTCATCCTGATCGGGGCGCATTTTTTTGCCCCCTTTCTTGCGCTCACCCGCATCCCCGTCGAACTGGCCAACACGGTGGGCGAACTGGCGATCCCCGCCTTCGCGATCCTGATGGTGATCATCGTCGTCTACATCGCGCTCGGCACCTTTATGGAAGGCTTCGCGATGATGGTGCTGACCGTGCCCATCGTTCTGCCGATCATCACGACGCTCGGGTACGATCCGATCTGGTTCGGCATCATCATGGTGCTTGTGCTGGAGATGGGGCTTATCAGCCCGCCCGTCGGCTTGAACGTCTTCGTGGTGAAGGGGGTGGCGCCCCATGTGCCGCTCGGGCAGGTCTATCGGGGCATCATGCCGTTCTGGCTGGCGATGGCGGTGTGCGTGGCGCTTCTGGTGGCGTTCCCGCAGATCGCGCTCTTCATGCCCGACACGATGCTGGGGCGGTGACGATGGGCCTCGTGAACCGCCGGGACGTGTTGATCGAGTGGGGCGACTGCGACCCGGCGGGGATCGTCTACTACCCGCGCTATTTCGCGATGTTCGACAACGCCACCGCGGCGCTCTTCGCGGCGGCGGGCTTGCCGAAGCATGAGATGATCAAGACGTTCGACATCGTCGGGTTCCCGATGGTGGACACGCGGGCCAAGTTCTCCATTCCGTCGAAGTGGGGCGAGACCATCACGATCGAGAGCAAGATTGTGGAATGGCGGCGGTCGAGTTTCGATGTGGAGCATCGGGTTCTTAAGAGCGCGGCGCTCGCGATTGAGGCGTGGGAGACGCGCGTTTGGGTCGGGCGGGATCCGAACGACCCCGAGAAAATCAAAGGAAGGACGATCCCAGAGGAGGTGAAGGCGCGGTTCGCCTGACCCCACGCACAAGGAGGACGGACGATGGAAGTTTCGTTTGCCACGGAAATCGAGAGCCTGAAACTCGGGCGCGGCGAGACGTTCTATGGCGAGGGGATCCTCGCTGTGACCAAGGCGCTCCTGCAATCCGGGGTCGCCTATGTCGGCGGTTATCAGGGGGCGCCCGTCAGCCATTTGCTCGACGTGCTGGTGCAGTCCGAAGACATCCTCGAGGAGTTGGGCGTGCACCTTGAGACCTGCACCAACGAATCCTCCGCCGCCGCGATGCTCGCGGCCTCCCTCCAGTATCCGCTCAGGGGCTGCGTGACGTGGAAGTCCATCGTCGGCACGAATGTCGCCGCCGACGCGCTCTCGAACCTGGCCTCGCCCGGGGTGATCGGGGGTACACTGATCGTTGTGGGCGAGGATTATGGCGAAGGGGCGAGCGTCATCCAGGAGCGCAGCCACGCGTTTGCTCTGAAGTCCTCGATCTGGCTGCTCGATCCGCGCCCCGACCTGCCGACCATCGTCCACATGGTCGAGAAGAGCTTCGAGCTGTCGGAGGCGTCGAACACGCCGGTCATGATGGAGCTGCGAATCCGCGCCTGCCACGTCTTCGGCAGCTTCGAGACGAAGGACAACTTGGCCGCGCCGCACTCCACCCGCGCCAAGTTCACCGCCCCTGCGTCGTTCGACTACAGCCGCCTCGCACATCCGCCCGTGACCTTCCCGCAGGAGGCCGACAAGGTGAACCGGCGGCTGCCGGCGGCGCGCGATTTCATCCTGCGCGAGGGCCTCAACGAGGTGATGGGGCCAGACGCGGGAGAGGGGACGGACGAGATCGGGATCATCGTGCAGGGCGGGCTCTTCAACGGGCTGAACCAGCGCCTCGCGGATGCCGGCCTGTCGGACATCTATGGCAACGTGAAGGTGCCGACGCTGGTGCTCAACGTCACGCATCCGCTGGTGCCCGAACAGATCACCGATTTCGCGCGGGGCAAGAAAGCCGTGCTGATCGTCGAGGAAGGATCGCCGGAATACATCGAGCTTGCAGTGGGCAAGATGCTGCGCCAGGCCGACTTGCAGACCAGGGTGCACGGCAAGGACATGCTACCGATGGCCGGAGAGTACACCGCGACCGTCATCGGGGACGGGCTCGGCAAATTCCTCGCAGAGTACCGACAGCCGGCCGCGGGGCTGGAGGACTGGCTGGCGGCTGTTGCCGAGAACCGCACCGCCCTCGACGCGGCAAAGGTCGCGCCGCTGCCACCGCGCCCGCCGACCTTTTGCACGGGGTGCCCCGAGCGCCCGGTCTTTTCGGCCATGAAGATCCTGCGCGAAGAGATGGGGCCGGTACATGTCTCCGTCGACATCGGATGCCACGCGCTGGCGACCTTTGCGCCGTTCAACCAGGGGCACTCGATCCTCGGTTACGGCATGTCCCTCGCGGCGAACTCGGCTGTGTCGCCGACGCAAGAGCAGCGACCTTTCACGGTGATGGGCGATGGGGGCTTCTGGCACAACGGTCTGCTGACGGGTGTGGCGGGGTCGGTCTTCAACGACGATGACTCGGTCCTCGTCGTGATGAACAACGGTTATTCCAGCGCGACCGGCGTACAGGATCTGCCATCGAGCCGCCCCAAGGAGGTGGGACGCGGCAAGGGCCTCGACATGGAAGCCGCCCTGCGCAGCATGGGCGTCAAGTGGATCAAGCGGGTCGACAATTACAAGGTGTCCAAGGTGGCGGACGTGCTGCGCGAGGCGCGCACGACGAAGGAAAAGGGACTGAAGGTGATCCTGGCGGACGGGGAGTGCCAGCTCGCGCGCCAGCGCCGGGTGAAGCCCGCAATGGCCAAGGCCGTGGCCAAGGGCGAGCGCGTTGTGCGCACACGCTTCTGGGTCGACGAAGAGACCTGCACGGGCGATCACAGCTGCATCCGACTTTCCGGCTGCCCCTCGCTGACGATCAAGCCCAATCCCGATCCGCTGCGGACCGATCCCGTCGCCCACGTGAACAACGATTGCGTGGGCTGCGGGCTTTGCGGTGAGGTGAGCCACGCGGCACAGCTCTGCCCCTCGTTCGCGCGGATCGACATCACCCAGAACCCGACCGCGTGGGACAGGGTCTGGCGCGGTGTTTCGGATCGGCTTGTCCGCCTCTTCGGCGGTGCGACCGAGGCGCCAGATCGCCCGACACCGGCGACTGCCGGGGTGCCTGCGGAATGACTGTCATGGCGGAACTCCAGCCCACGCGGCTCCTGATCGCCGCGATGGGCGGAGAAGGCGGGGGCGTGCTCGCCGGCTGGCTCACCCAGGCGGCGCTCGATGCGGGCCTGTGGGTGCAGCGGACCTCGGTGCCTGGCGTCGCCCAACGCACGGGCGCGACGACCTACTACCTCGAATTCCTGCCGCGCACGGAGGCGCAGCGCCCTGTCATGGGGTTGCATCCGACCCCCGGGCGGGTCGACGTGCTGGTGGCGACAGAGCTGCTCGAAGCCGTGCGCATGGTGCAGGCCGGGTTCGTCACGCCCGATCGCACGACGCTGCTGGCCTCGACGCATCGGACCTACACCGTCGATGAGAAGAGCGCGATGTCGGACGGGAGGCTCGACCCGGCCCCCATGATCGCAACCTGCCGCCGCTTTGCGCAGCGGGCCAGGATCCGGGACCTGTCGGAAACGGCGCGCGCGGCGGAGTGTCATCTGAACGCGGTGATCCTTGGATTGCTGGCAGGATCGGAGGCCCTGCCCATTCCCGAGGAGGCCTTTCGCCGTGCCGTTTCGAGCGGCAAGCGCGTCTCGGAGGCGAATATGCGCGGGCTCGCGGCGGGCCTGGACCTCGCACGGGAAGACGGGGCGCAGGCCGCAGGCGACGCCGATATCCCGATTCTACGGCCCCGGGGTATCGCGGCGGCCCCCGTACCTTCGGACCCGCCGCGCCGGGCGCTTGCCGCCAGCGCGCAAACGGGGTTTCTGCCCGCAGAGGCGGCGGGGATCGCGGCTGAGGGGATGCGTCGGCTGACGGATTACCAGGACGCGGCCTACGCCGAGGAATACCTCGGGCATCTGCGCGGCCTGGCAGGTCATCCTGCAGCCACGCCCGAGCTGTTGGCCGCGGTTGCGCGCCACCTTGCGCTGCGGATGAGCTATGAGGACACGCATCGCGTCGCCCAGCTGAAGCTGCGGCAGGCGCGGCTTGCGCGTGTTCGGGCCGAGGCGAAGGCGCGCGAAGGGGATATCGTCGATGTCGCCGAATACATGAAGCCCGGGCCGGAAGAGATTTTCGGGATGCTGCCGAAGGGCATCGGGGGGCGGCTGATCGCCCTCTCGGAGCGGCGGGGGTGGGGGGCGATGTCGTTCCCGATGCAGGTGCGGACGACGCGGTTTTCCGGGTTCATCCGCCTCAGGCTGCTGGCTGGGGCGCGGCGCTGGCGCCGGAAGAGCTATCGCCACGCCGAGGAGATGGCGTGGATTGCGCAATGGCTTGGCCTGCTCGAGGCCGCGCTCGACCGCGCGCCGGATGCGGCCGCCGGGATCGCCGAGACGGCCCAGCTGGTGCGCGGCTACGGGGCCACCTACAAGCGCGGCCTGCGCAATTGGACGCTGATCCGGGACCGGCTCGTCGAGCCTTGTCTCGATGGCCGCTATGCGCCCGCGCTCCTGCCTGATGCGGTGCTTCAGGGGCGTCTGGCCGCCCTCAAGGACCCGGACGGCGCGGCACTTGACCGGATGGTCGACGCGTTCGCCGGGGTTGCCGGGGCACGGGCTGACTCACCGGCCGGACAGGTCGCGGCACGGTCGCAAGCCGGATGATCCTGCCCTTCGATCACCCCTGGCTGGGCGGGCTTCTTGGCGATGCCGCGGCCAGCGCGGCATGGGCGCCCGAGGTGCAGATCGGCCACTACCTGGCGATGGAAGCCGCGCTCGCCCTGGCGCTGGAGGAGGCCGGGGCCGTGGCGCCGGGCCTCGGCACAGAGGCGCGCGCGGCAATCCTCGCGTATCGGCCCGACCCGGCGCGGCTGGCGGAGGCAACCGCGCGCGACGGGCTGCCGATCCCGCAACTGGTCGCGGATCTGCGGGAGGCCGCCGGGCCGGCGAAGGGTGCCGTCCATACCGGGGCGACATCGCAGGACGTGCTCGACACCGCCTTGGCCCTCACCCTGCGCGAGGTCAACGCGGGGTTGGGCGAACGACTCTGCGCGCTTGAAGGCCATCTCGCGACGCTCTCCGAGCGGTTCGGGGAAAGGCCCTTGATGGCGCGCACGCGGATGCAAGCGGCGCTCCCGACCACCGTGGCGGACCGCGTCGAGGCCTGGCGTGCGCCGCTGCGCGCCCATGTCGAGCGTCTGGCCCGCCTGCGCCCCGAGGTGGAGGTCGTGCAGCTTGGCGGGCCGGTCGGAACGCGATCGGCCTGGGGGAGCAAGGCCGACCGACTGACCCTTAGCGTCGCGAACGCACTCGGGCTGGGCCTGCCGAAACGGGTCTGGCATACCGACCGGACGGCGCTCGCCGACTATGCCGGGTGCCTGTCGCTCATCACCGGAACGCTAGGCAAGATGGGCGCGGACGTGGCGCTGATGTCCCAGCAGGGGATCGACGAGATCGTGGTCTCGGGCGGTGGCGGTTCTTCGGCGATGCCGCACAAGGCCAACCCCGTGATCGCGGAGGTTCTCGTCACCCTCGCGCGCTACAACGCGGCTCAGGTCGCCTCGATGCACCAGGCCCTTGTGCATGAGCAGGAACGGTCCGGGGCGGCGTGGATGCTGGAATGGATGGTATTGCCCGCGATGACCGTTGCCACTGCCGGCAGCGTGCGGTCCGCCTTGAAGCTCTGCGGCCAGGTAACGTCCATCGGGGGCCGAACCGCTTAGCGGGGCGGCCGTGGGCAGAACGACGCCCGCCGCAACGGGGAACGCGGACCCGCCATATCTCGCCGAGGGGCTACCGCACGTTCTGGGGCGGACGCGCGATCACTCGCGCCCGACGCGCGCCCTTTCTTGCGGCGAGGGAAGTTTGGCACGACATGTCAGCGTCGCTCCGCTGAGATGCGCCATGACAAGGAGACCCGCTGCAAGCCTCCAAGCCGATAGGCGGACCCTCCCTTTCGTTTTGGCCGGTTCCGTGAGAAGCCGGGACCTGCCGCACTACATGCACACCACCCAATCCCACCCCAGACCGGAGACAGATCTGATGCCAGGCCCCCTTCACGGAGTTCGGATCGTTGATCTGACCACGATGATTTCAGGCCCACTGGCGACCATGACCCTTGCGGATCAGGGGGCAGAGGTCATCAAGATCGAGCATCCGCACGGCGGCGATCATAGCCGACAGGTCGCGGGGCGCAGGGGCGGGTTCTCGGCCTCCTTCCTGAACAACAACCGGGGCAAACGATCCGTGACGCTCAACCTGAAAGACCCGCGCGGTGTCGAAGCGGCGCTGCGCCTTTGCGAAAGCGCCGACGTGTTCGTGCAGAATTTCCGCCCCGGCGTGGCCGAGCGGATCGGCCTCGGAGAGGACGCGGTAAGAGCCACGCGCCCGGATATCATCTACACCTCGATCGCGGGCTTCGGGTTTGAGGGGGATTGGGCCCGTAAGCCGGTCTATGACCCGCTCATCCAGGCGCTCTCGGGGCTGGCCAGCGTTCAGGGCGGCGCGGACGGCGCGCGCCCGAGGCTGGTCCGCACGATCCTGCCTGACAAGATGACGGCGATCCAGACCGCGCAGGCGATCAC
>JBCDGG010000177.1:0-9159 GCA_038757905.1 Pseudomonadota bacterium
CGTCAGGTTGCGCACCTGCTGGTACCGCCAATGCGTGCCGATCAGGTCGGAGTCGTTGACGTAGCCGTCGTAGATGTTCTCGCCGGTCTGCATCTGCGTCTGCAGCTTTTCGACGACGTCGCCTTCGCCGATCAGGTCGTGCGTCACCTGAATGCCAGTGATCGCCGAGAACGCGGGTGCGAGCACCTGCGCCTCGTATTCGTGGGTGGTGATCGTCTCCGAAACCACGGAGATCTCCATGCCCTGGAACGGCGCCGCCGCGTCGACGAAGAACTGCATCTCGGCTTCCTGCTCTTCGCGGGTAAGCACCGAGAGGCCGCCGATCTCGTTGTCGAGGAACTCCATCGCCGCTTCCATATCGGCGAAGGCCGGCATCGAGAGCGTCGTCAGCGCCACGGCCAGCGCCGTGGTCGATCTTAGTGAAATGCCCATCCTTGGTTTTCCTCCCTTATTGGATTTAGGCTTGGTTGGCTCGCAGCCCGAGCCGTCGTAACGCGCCCCCGCTCAGACGTATCTGAAGACGAGGACGGCGTAGAACAGGCAGACGACCAGCGCCCACCATTGTGCGAAATCGGTCAGGCCGAGCCACGCGATGTTGATGAAGGCCGACCCGAGAAGCGTGATGAACAGCCTGTCGCCCCGGGTCGTTTCGATCCGCAGGATGCCCACCCGCGGTGTCTCCGGATAGCGGATCGCCAGGAAGGTGAAGAACAACAGCAGCGCCGCGATGATCGCAAAGAAGGCGGCCGTGGGCCATGTCCATGCCATCCAATCCATCGGTCGGCTCCCTTAAACGCGGCCCAGGGCAAAGCCCTTGGCGATGTAATTGCGGACGAAGTAGATCACGAGCGCCCCGGGCACGATCGTCAGAACGCCCGCGGCGGCGAGCACCCCCCAGTCGAGGCCGGAGGCGGAGACGGTGCGCGTCATCGTGGCGGCAATCGGCTTGGCATCGACCGAGGTCAGCGTGCGCGACAGCAGCAACTCCACCCACGAGAACATGAAGCAGAAGAACGCCGCCACCCCGATGCCCGATGCGATGAGCGGCATGAAGATCTTCACGAAGAACCGCGGGAACGAGTAACCGTCGATATAGGCCGTCTCGTCGATCTCCTTCGGCACCCCGCGCATGAAACCTTCCAGGATCCAGATCGCCAGCGGCACATTGAACAGGCAATGCGCGAGCGCCACCGCGATATGCGTGTCGAACAGCCCGACGGACGAGTAGAGCTGGAAGAACGGCAACGCGAAAACGGCGGGCGGCGCCATTCTGTTGGTCAGCAGCCAGAAGAACAGATGCTTGTCGCCCAAGAAGGTGTACCGGCTGAAGGCATAGGCCGCGGGCAGGGCCACCGCGAGCGAGATCACCGTGTTCATCACCACGTAGATCAGCGAGTTGACGTAGCCCATGTACCAGGCCGGATCGGTCAGGATGGTGGCGTAGTTCGCAAGTGTTGGCTCCTGGGGCCACAGGCTGAAATCGCCAAGGATCTCGGCGTTTGTCTTCAGGCTCATGTTGATCAGCCAGTAGATCGGCAGAAGCAGGAACACGAGGTAGACCACCATCACAACGGTGGAGCTGTTGACCCGGGCAACCCGCCGGGGACGGGCGGCGGCGGCCGCGCGCGCTGCGGGGACGACGGCTGCGTCGGCAGTGACGGTTCGGTCGCTCATCGGCCCGCCTCCTGTTTGTCGAGATTGGTCATGACGGTGTAGAACACCCAGCTGATCAGCAGGATCACGAGGAAGTACATGATCGAGAAGGCCGCCGCGGGGCCGAGGTCGAACTGACCGAGCGCCATCTTCACCAGGTCGATCGACAGGAACGTCGTCGCGTTGCCCGGGCCGCCTCCGGTCACCACGAATGGCTCGGTATAGATCATGAAGCTGTCCATGAAACGCAGCAGGATCGCGATCATCAGAACGCCCTGCATCTTCGGCAGTTCGATATATCGGAACACGGCCCACCGGCTGGCCTGGTCGATCTTTGCGGCCTGGTAATAGGCCGACGGGATCGACATCAGCCCTGCATAGGCCAGGAGCGCGACGAGCGACGTCCAGTGCCAGACATCCATGACGATGACGGTCACCCAGGCGTCGAGGACATCGCGGGTGTAGTTGTAGTCGACCCCGACGGCGTTCAGCGTGTAGCCGAGAAGGCCGATATCCTGGCGGCCGAAGATCTGCCAGATCGTGCCGACCACGTTCCACGGGATGAGCAGCGGCAAGGCCATCAGAACGAGGCAGACCGAGACCCAGACCCCTTTCTTGGGCATCGACAGGGCCACCAGGATGCCGAGCGGCACCTGGATCGCCAGGATGATCGCCGAGAACATCAGCTGGCGGCCGAGCGCGTTCCACATCCGCTCGTCTTCCAGCATCTCTTCGAACCAGGTCAGGCCGGCCCAGAAGAACTCGTTGTTTCCAAAGGAATCCTGAACCGAGTAATTGACCACGGTCATCAGCGGGATCACGGCTGAAAACAGCACGAGCACCAGCATCGGCAGGACGAGGAACCAGGCTTTCTGGTTGACGGGCTTTTCCATTACGCGGCCTCCCCCACCTTCTGGCCGGTCGGCTCGACGAGCCAATCCTCGGCGTAAACGTTCACGCGCGCCGGATCGAACGTGACACGGGTCATGTCCGCGCCGATCTCCGTCTCTTCTCCGACGACGATGTTGATAAGCTGGCCGGACAGGTCCGCGCGGACGATCCTGTGGCGGCCGACATCCTCGACCCGGCGGATCGTGACGGGCACACCCGCGTCGGCCGAGAGAGAGGCAAACTCCGGGCGCACGCCGATCTCCGTCTTGCCGGACAGCGCGCCGTAGCCGGCGCCCAGCTCGATCTCGGTGCCATCAACGACCGCGCGGTCGCCCTTCACCTGCGCCGCGATGACGTTCATCCCCGGCGAGCCGATGAAATAGCCGACAAAGGTATGGGCCGGACGCTCGAACAGATCCTGCGGTGTCCCGATCTGCACCACCTGGCCTTCCGTCATCACGACGACGTGGTCGGCAAAGGTCAGCGCCTCCGTCTGATCGTGGGTCACGTAGATCATCGTGTGGCCGAACTCGTGGTGCAGGCTCTTGAGTTGTGTCCTCAACTCCCACTTCATATGCGGGTCGATCACCGTCAGCGGCTCGTCGAACAACAGCGCGTTGACGTCTTCGCGCACCATGCCGCGGCCCAGCGAGATCTTCTGCTTGGCATCCGCCGTCAGCCCCCGCGCCTTCCGGTCGAGCTCGGCGCCCATGCCGATCATGGCGCCGATCTTGGCGACCCGTTCGGACACGTAAGCAGGATCGGCGCCGCGGTTGCGCAAGGGAAAGGCCAGATTGTCCCGCACGGTCATCGTGTCGTAGACGACGGGAAACTGGAACACCTGCGCGATGTTGCGTTCCGCCGTCGTCATATGCGTCACGTCGGTGTCATCGAAGAGGATGCGACCCTCGCTCGGCTCCAGAAGCCCGGAGATGATGTTCAACAGCGTCGATTTTCCGCAGCCCGACGGCCCGAGCAGGGCGTAGGCCTCGCCATCGGCCCAGACATGGTTGAGCTCCTTAAGCGCGTAATCCTCCGGCCCCTTGGGTTGGGCCAGGTAGGAATGGGCGAGGCCGTCGAGGGTGATCCGAGCCATGGGCGCCTCCTTCAGGCAGCGAGCGCATAGGCGGCCGGCGCGATCAGCTGACCGTCCTCGCCAAAGACATAGACATGCGCGGGGTCGAGATAGACGGGAACCGCGGCCCCGATCTGCAGATCCCGCACCCCGTGAATGAGGCCCACCCAGCGTTCGCCGTGATGATCGAGGTGCACGAAAGTCTCCGACCCGGTGATCTCGAACACCGCCAGCGATGTCCGGAACTCCATGCAATCGGCCGCATGGGGCTCGATCTCCACGTGGTTGGGCCGGAAACCGGCGGTGTAGCGGCCGTCCGGCAGGTCGGCGAGTGCGCCTTTGGCTCCGGCAGACTGGCCGTCGCCGAACATCAGCCTGTCGCCCGCCTTGGAGATCTGCAGGAAGTTCATCGGAGGGTCGGAGAACACCCGCGCCGTCGTCGCATCGACCGGCTGGCGGTAAACCTCGGCGGTGGGCCCGAACTGGGTGACCCGGCCCTCCCACAGCGCCACGGTGTTCCCGCCGAGAAGCAGCGCCTCTTCCGGTTCGGTCGTGGCGTAGACGAAGATCGAACCGGACGCTTCGAAGATCTTCGGGATCTCCTCGCGCAGTTCTTCGCGCAGCTTGTAATCGAGGTTGGCCAGCGGCTCGTCGAGCAGGACAAGCCCCGCATTCTTGACGAGCGCGCGCGCGAGGGCGCAGCGCTGCTGTTGACCGCCGGACAATTCCAGCGGCTTGCGCGACAGGAGCGGCGTCAGCTTCATGAGATCGGCGGCTTCTTTCACGGCGCGATCGATCTCGTCGCGCGACTTCCCGAGCAGGCGCATCGGCGAGGCGATGTTGTCATAGACGGTCATCGACGGGTAGTTGATGAACTGCTGGTAGACCATCGCGACACCGCGATCCTGCACGCGCACACCTGTGACGTCGGCCTCGCTCCACAGGATCCGGCCCGTCGCGGGCTTGTCCAACCCCGCCATCAGTCGCATCAGCGAGGTCTTACCCGACAGGGTGGGGCCCAGCAGCACGTTCATCGTTCCCTTCGAAAGGGTCAGATCCGTCGGGTAGATGTGGGTCTGATCGCCCACAACCTTCGACACGCCGTCCAGCGTCAGCGTCATGCGTTCCCTCCCTGCGCCGCTTCTCCCGAAGGGAGCGGCCTATTCCGCCGCGGTCCGTGACCGGTCCGCGCGCGTCTTCTCCATGAAGGCAGCGAGCGCCTTCACCTCTTCGGCTGAAAACCTCAGCCCCAGCTTGGTGCGCCGCCACAGCACATCGTCCGCCGTGCGGGCATACTCATGGCGCATCAGCCATTCGACTTCGCGCTCCGTCAGATCCGCCCCGAAGCGGCGGCCCAGATCCGACACCTGTCCAGCATCCCCCAACACATCGCGCGCCTCGGTCCCATAAGCCCGGACGAGGCGACTCGCCCACGCCCTGGTCAGAAACGCGTAATCGACGCAAAGATCATCTTTGAGTCGCTCCGCCCCGTCCACTGGGAAATCGCCGCCCGGCAGCGGCGCGCCCGCCGTCCAGGGCCCCTGTTCCAACGCGACATGCGCGCCGATCTTCTGCAGCGATTCCTCGGCAAGCTTGCGGTACGTGGTGATTTTTCCGCCAAAGACATTCAGCACCGGGGCGCCCGCGGCCTCGTCGACGCTGAGCACATAATCGCGTGTGGCCGCCGTCGCGGATTTCGCGCCGTCGTCATAGAGCGGCCGGACACCGGAGAACGTCCAGACGATGTCGTCAGCGCCGATAGGCGCGGCGAGGTAGTTGGAGGCAAAAGTTAGCAGGTAATCCCGTTCGGCATCCGTGCAGACCGGCGGCTCCGCCGGATCGGGGTGATCGGCATCCGTCGTGCCGATCAGGGTGAACTCGCCCTCATAGGGGATCGCGAAGATGATGCGCCCGTCCGTTCCCTGAAAGAAGTAGGCCTTGTCATGGTCGAAGAGCTTTCGGGTGACGATATGGGACCCGCGCACAAGGCGTACCTGCTCGCCGGTGTTCCGACGCAGCCGCCCTGTCACGACCTCGGCGACCCAGGGCCCCGCCGCATTCACCAGCATCCGCGCCCGGGCTTGCGTCGTAGCCCCGGTCTCGACGTCCCGCAGGGTGACGTGCCACAGGCCGTCGCGCACCTCTGCTGCCACGAACTCCGTCCGTGTGGCGATCTGGGCGCCCCGCGCCTCGGCATCGCGCGCGTTGAGAACGACAAGGCGCGAGTCCTCCACCCAGCAATCTGAGTACTCGAACGCCATCTTGAACTCGTCGCGCAGCGCGGCGCCTTCCGGGGCCTTGCGCAGATCGAGCACGCGGGTTCCGGGCAGGATCTTGCGGCCGCCCATATGGTCGTAAAGGAACAGGCCGAGGCGGATCAGCCAGGCCGGCCTCCGGCCTTTCATCCACGGCATCGCCGCGGTGAGAAGGCGCGACGTCGGCGATGTCGCCTCGAAGCGCATGTCGGACCGGTAGGGCAGAACGAAGCGCATCGGCCAGGCGATATGCGGCATCGCTCGCAGCAGCGTTTCGCGCTCGATCAAGGCTTTGCGCACCAATCCGAACTCGAAGTAATCGAGATACCGCAGCCCGCCATGAAACAATTTCGTGGAGGCTGACGAGGTGGCCTGGGCCAGGTCATCGCGCTCGACGAGGGTCACGCTCAGGCCGCGCCCGGCGGCATCGCGTGCAATTCCACAGCCGTTCACACCGCCGCCGATAACCAGCAGGTCGCACACCTGATTGTCCGCTGATTGACGTGCCATGATCCCTCGCTCCCGCCCCGAAACGATCATTTTCGACCTTCACTTGTCAATCTTTTTTTTCGTTTATGTTCGATATCGCTTTGAGCGCGTCCGTTTGCCTCCAATGCGAACAACACCAAATGATCACAGGCGCCTCTCGTGCGTCCTTTCTTGATCTCGGCGGGCGCATGCGGGCCGATCTGGCGATGCAAAGCTTGCCGGATGCACAAGTTCTGCGCAAGAATGAGCCAAAACGAACATCAGCGAACCTTGACCCAAGCATTCCGCCAGCCAGAGATCCTCGAAATCGCGCGCCGTGAAGGGCGCGTCACCGTCGAAATGCTCGCCGAGCATTTCGGCGTCACACCGCAGACCGTACGGCGAGACCTGACCGAGCTTGCCGATCTGGGAAAGCTCGAGCGGGTCCACGGTGGCGCCATTCTCCCCTCCGGCGTGCAGAACATCGGCTATGCGAACCGTCGCGCCCTTGCGGCGGACGCCAAGGATCGGATCGCAAGGGCCTGCGCCGATGCCATCCCGGACGAGGCGACCGTTTTCATCGGGATCGGCACCACGACAGAAGCCGTTGCCCGCGCCTTGATGCGCCACAGGAACCTTCTGGTCGTCACGAACAACCTGAACGTCGGCAACACCCTTCTGGAAAACCCCGATTGCGACGTCATCATCGCGGGCGGGGCGTTGCGGCGATCCGATGTCGGCCTCGTCGGCGCCCTGACGGTGCGGACGATCGAACAGTTCAAATTCGACCACGCCGTTCTCGGATGTTCGGCCCTCGACGAAGACGGGGATCTGCTGGATTACGACATCGAAGAGGTCGTGGTGAACCAGACGATCATCGACCGCTCGCGCTCCCGGGTTTTGGTCGCGGACGCGACGAAATTCGAACGGGCGGCTCCTGTCCGCATCGCCTCGCTAAGGGATTTGGACTGTTTCTTTACCGACGCGCCGGTCCCGCCCTCGCTGGCCAGCCGATGCCGGTCCTGGAACACCGAGATCCGGATCTGCGACGCGCCCTAGCGCACGCTCTGCCTCCCTGGGTCCGCGGCGCGCGCGGACACCCAATGCCGCCCACCTCCATGCCATCGCTTCGTGCGTATCGTTCAAGTACCTGACTTTCTGTCGCGTTCTCGCTCCGCCGAGCAGGGACGCGCGGCGGCCTCGCCTGCCGGCAAGACAGCGACGGGACCATGGCGCGCGTTGGATCAGGCCGCGCACGCGATGCGCGCGGCTGCGGGACAATCCGTCCTCGTGCAGGTGCGCTCATTGCGCCTGCTCCTGCGCCCCATCCGGCCCTCGGCGCATCGATCAGAAAAAATCGCCGCCGCATGGAACCAAACGGGGCCCTTCGCGGTTGAACCCGTGCTTGCTGCTCGGAGGCGAAGGCATGTCCGATTTTCATGAGCTGCTGATTGCCGTTCATGGAGAGATCTGGGAAGGCGGGACTACGCCGCGCTCGGATCTGTCCGAACTGTTGTCGGAGCTTGTCGATGCGCCGATGCCTGCGGGGGTGGTACGCCTCCCAACCGCGGCGATGGCGCCCGGCCCGCACCTTGCTGCGCAGGACGAGTGTGGCGAGGTCGGGACCGGCGTGCTTTGGCTCGAAGCCGGTCGCCTTGCCCGGTCTCGCGCGAAGCGTTTCGCATCGCTCTGACACCTCCTCCCGTGGTCAGAGCGAAAAAAGCCCCGGTGCTTCGGCACCGGGGCTTTTAAGTTGCCGGAGAGGGCGCGCCGTTACTCGGCCGCCTCCTCCTTCTTGGCTTCCTCGCCGCTCTCCTGATCGACGACCTTCATCGACAGGCGCACCTTGCCACGATCGTCGAAGCCCAGAAGCTTCACCCAAACCTCCTGCCCTTCTTTCAGGACGTCGGAGGGATGGTTCAGGCGGCGGTTTTCGATCTGGCTGACATGCACCAGCCCGTCGCGCTTGCCGAAGAAGTTCACGAAGGCGCCGAAGTCGACGAGCTTCACGACCTTGCCGCGATAGATTTTGCCCTCCTCCGGCTCGGCCACGATCGAGTGGATCATGTCATAGGCCTTCTGGATGGACTCGGCGTTGGGCGAGGCGATCTTGATGATGCCGTCGTCGTTTATGTCGACCTTGGCACCCGACGTCTCGACGATCTCGCGGATCACCTTGCCGCCGGAGCCGATCACTTCGCGGATCTTGTCGGTGGGCACCTGCATCGTTTCGATGCGCGGGGCATGGGCCGAGAATTCGCCCGCCTCGGTCAGCGCCTTGCCCATCTCACCCAGGATATGCATCCGCGCATCCTTGGCCTGCGCCAGCGCCTTTTCCATGATCTCGGGCGTGATGCCGGCCACCTTGATGTCCATCTGGAGCGAGGTGATGCCGTTCTCCGTGCCCGCGACCTTGAAGTCCATGTCGCCGAGGTGATCCTCGTCGCCCAGAATGTCGGTCAGCACGGCATAGTCGCCATCGTCTTCCAGCACGAGGCCCATGGCCACACCGGCCACCGGTGCCTTGAGCGGCACGCCCGCATCCATCATCGACAGCGACGAACCACAGACCGTGGCCATCGAGGACGAGCCGTTCGACTCGGTGATCTCGGACACGACACGGATCGTGTACGGGAAGTCCGTCGGGGCGGGCAGCACCGCCTGCAACGCCCGCCATGCCAGCTTGCCGTGGCCGAACTCGCGCCGGCCCGGAGGGCCGAAGCGCCCGACCTCGCCGACCGAGTAGGGCGGGAAGTTGTAGTGCAGCAGGAAGTTGGCGCGGTAATTGCCGTGCAGCGCGTCGATGATCTGCTCATC
>JBCDGG010000178.1:0-9046 GCA_038757905.1 Pseudomonadota bacterium
CGATCAGGCGGGGATCTGCCTCGCCCTGACACTGGCCGCGGCCGAGGCCGGCATCCCGCTCTTCGGTGTGTGCCTGGGCCATCAGGCCATCGGGCAGGCGTTCGGCGGCCGGATCGTGCGTGCCGGAGCCATCGTGCATGGCAAGCCGGGCATCATCGAACACGCGGGCGCGGGCGTGTTCGCCGGGCTGCCGTCGCCCCTGTCGGCCACGCGCTACCATTCGCTGACGGTCGACCCCAAGACCCTGCCCGACGTAATTGAAGTCACCGCCTGGCTCGCGGACGGCACCATCATGGGGCTGCGGCACCGGACGCTGCCCATTGAGGGCGTGCAGTTCCATCCCGAGTCCATCCGCTCCGAACACGGGCATAAGATGCTGAAAACGTTTCTGGATACGCTCCCGGTGTCGGCGTGAGCGAGGCGCTGAAACCGCTGATCGACGCCGCCGCGACCCGGGCGCTCACGCGGGCCGAGGCGGAAACGGCGTTCGATTTCCTGTTTGCGGGCGAGGCGACGCCCTCGCAGATCGGCGGGTTGCTCATGGCTCTGCGGACCCGCGGCGAAACCGTGGACGAGATCGCCGCCGCCGCCCGTGTGATGCGGGCGCGCTGCACGCCGGTCCGGGCTCCCGAAGGGGCAATGGACATCGTGGGAACCGGGGGCGACGGCAAAGGCACGCTCAACATCTCGACGGCGACGGCCTTCGTCGTGGCGGGCGCGGGCGTTCCCGTGGCCAAGCATGGAAACCGCAACCTGTCGTCGAAATCCGGCGCCGCGGATGCGCTCGGGCAGATGGGCGTGCAGGTGATGATCGGCGCAGACGTGGTGGAGCGTGCGCTGACCGAGGTCGGCATCGGCTTCATGATGGCGCCGATGCACCACCCCGCCATCCGCCATGTGATGCCGACGCGTGCCGAGCTTGGCACAAGAACCGTCTTCAACGTGTTGGGCCCCCTCACAAATCCCGCGGGCGTGACACGGCAGCTCACCGGCGCCTATGCCCGCGATCTGATCCGCCCCATGGCCGAAACCCTGCAGGCGCTCGGCTCCGAGGCCGCGTGGCTCGTCCATGGCGCGGACGGCACCGATGAGATCTCGATTGCCGGGCCGACATGGATTGCCGAGCTGGCGGGCGGTGCTGTCTCGGACCGCGAGATCGGGCCGGAGGATGCCGGGCTGCCGGTTCACCCGTTCGAGGCTATTCTGGGCGGCACACCGGAAGAGAACGGGCGGGCGTTCGCGCGCCTGCTCTCCGGCGAGGCGGGCGCCTATCGCGATGCCGTTCTGCTCAACGCCGCCGCTGCGCTCCATGTGGCCGGGCGCGCCGCCGCGCTGCCCGAGGGCGTTGACATGGCCCGCGAAAGCATCGACAGCGGCGCGGCGCGGGCCAAGCTCGACGCCCTTGCCCGCCTGACGACGGAGGCCACAGCATGACCGTGCTCGACCGCATCAAAGCCTACAAGCTGGACGAGATCGCCGCTGGCAAGCGCGCGCGGCCCCTCGCCAATGTGGAGGCCGATGCGCGCGTGGCACCGCCCGTGCGCCCCTTTGCCGACGCGCTGCGCGGCGCCCATGCCGACGGCTACGCACTGATCGCCGAAGTGAAGAAAGCAAGCCCGTCCAAAGGCTTGATCCGTGCGGATTTCGATCCGCCGGAGATTGCGCGCGCCTATGAAGCGGGCGGCGCCGCGTGCCTGTCTGTGCTGACCGACGCCCCCTCCTTCCAGGGCGCGCCAGCCTATCTGGAAACGGCGCGCGCGGCCTGCGCCCTGCCCGTCCTGCGCAAGGACTTCATGTATGATACCTGGCAGGTGGCCGAGGCCCGTGCCATGGGCGCCGATTGCATCCTGATCATCATGGCCAGTGTCTCCGACACCCAGGCGGCAGAACTGGAGACGGCGGCGGCCGAGTGGGACATGGATGCCCTGATCGAAGTGCATGACAGCGCGGAGCTCGACCGCGCGCTCCGCCTCCGCTCGCCTCTGATCGGCATAAACAACCGCAACCTCAAGACGTTCGATGTCAGTCTTGAGACAACGCGCACGCTCGCCCCGCGTATCAAAGCCGAGCGTGTCACGATCTCCGAGAGCGGGCTCGCTGGGCCGGAAGACCTCGCGTCGATGGCGCTTTGCGGCGTGCGCAGCTTCCTTGTCGGCGAAAGCCTGATGCGGCAGGCGGATATCGCCGCCGCGACGCGCGCCCTGCTCACGCCCGTGGATCTCCCATGCTGACGCATTTCGACGGCGACGGGAACGCCCACATGGTCGATGTCTCCGGCAAGCCCGTGACCGCGCGGGTGGCCGAGGCCGTCGGATGGGTGAAGATGTTGCCCGAAACTCTTGATCTGGTGGAACTAGGCACCGCCAAGAAGGGCGACGTGCTCGGCGTGGCGCGGCTGGCCGGGATCATGGGCGCCAAGCGGACGGCCGATCTGATCCCGCTTTGCCACCCGCTTCCCGTCACCAAAGTGTCCGTCGATCTTGTGACAGACCGGGCCCTGCCCGGTGTCCGCATCGTCGCGACCGTCAAGACCACCGGTCAAACCGGGGTGGAGATGGAGGCGCTGACGGCCGTGTCGACCGCTGCGCTCACCGTCTATGACATGCTCAAGGCCGCCGATCGCGCGATGGAGATCGGCGGCATTCACGTCACCGTGAAAGATGGTGGAAAATCAGGGCGCTACGAGGCGGCGCCGTGATCTCGACCGAGACGGCGCTCGCGCGTCTGTTCGACCTTGTCGCGCCCCTCGGGACGGAGGAGGTTGCGCTGGCATCCGCCGGCGGGCGGGTTCTGGCCGCCGACATCGTCGCCACGCGGGCGCAGCCGCCCTTCGCGGCCTCGGCCATGGACGGCTACGCCGTGCGCGCCGCCGATTTGCGGCAAGGCGCATCGCTGCGCGTGATCGGCGAGGCCCCAGCGGGGCAGGCCTTCGCGGGCGCGGTGCGCGACGGGGAGGCGGTGCGGATCTTCACCGGTGCGCCGCTGCCCACGGGCGCCGACACCATACTCATCCAGGAAGACACCGAGACGGGGCCCGACGGGCTGCGGATCCTCGATGTCCCTGAGCCGGGCGCCCATATCCGCCCGGCCGGGGGCGACTTTCTGCCCGGCGCAAGCCTGCCCGCCCCGCGGCGGCTCGGGCCCGGCGATATCGCACTCGCGGCGGCCATGAATGTGCCGCGTCTCACTGTGCGCCGCCGGCCCGTCATTTCGCTGATCGCAACGGGCGACGAGCTTGTCCAACCGGGCGAAGACCCGCGCCCGGACCAGATCGTGGCGTCGAACACGTTCGGCCTTAAGATCATGCTGGAAGCCGCTGGCGCGGAATGCCGTTTGCTGCCGATCGCGCGCGACACAGCGGACAGCCTGCGCGCAGTCTTCGACCTGGCCTCTGGGTCGGATCTGATCGTCTCCGTCGGTGGCGCCTCGGTGGGCGATTACGACCTTGTCGGGCAGGTCGCGGCGGAGCTTGGGATGGAACGGGCGTTCTACAAGGTCGCCATGCGCCCGGGCAAGCCGCTGATGGCCGGGCGGCTGGGCGCTGCGCCCCTTGTGGGATTGCCCGGCAACCCCGTATCCGCCATGGTTTGCGGCTACATCTTCCTGATGCCGATGCTCGATGTTCTACTCGGCCTCCCGCAGCAGGCGGTTCGGCGCGAGGCGGCCCGCCTTGGGCCCGCTCTCGGCAAGAACGGGCCGCGCGAGCATTACATGCGGGCCAGGCTCGAAGGCGACACCGTCACCCCCTTCGGCAATCAGGACAGCAGCCTGCTCTCGATCCTCAGCCGCGCCAACGTCCTGCTTGTGCGCCCGCCCCACGATCCCCCGCGTGACCCCGGTGCAACGATGGAGATCGTCCGCCTGCCGTTTGTTGACGACGTTCCGGAACTTATATAGAACATAAGCGGAACTGCTGAGAACAGCAGAGGCGAGGGAACATAATGCTTACACGCAAGCAACTGGATTTGCTCGACTTTATCAATAAACGGCTTGAGCGGGACGGTGTTCCGCCTTCGTTCGACGAAATGCGCGACGCGCTCGACCTGCGGTCGAAATCCGGCATTCACCGTCTGATCACCGCGCTGGAGGAGCGCGGCTTCATCCGCCGCCTGGCCCATAGGGCGCGTGCGATTGAGATTGTGAAGCTGCCAGAGGCGCTTGGCGGCTCGCCGTCCTTCACGCCCCGCGTCATCGACGGCGACAAGGCACCGCACGAACCGGCACAGCCTTCCGGCGCGATGCCGATCCTGCAGGACGCCGTGGAGCTGCCCGTGATGGGCCGGATCGCCGCCGGTGTGCCGATCGAGGCCATCAGCGAGCGCTCGCACTCCGTCGCCGTCCCGGGACAGATGGTCGGCGCCGGCCATCATTATGCGCTGGAGGTCAAGGGCGACTCGATGATCGACGCCGGGATCAATGACGGCGATGTCGTCGTGATCCGCGAACAGGATACGGCGGATAACGGCGATATCGTTGTCGCCCTCGTCGAAGGGCACGAGGCCACGCTGAAGCGGTTCCGCCGCCGGGGCGCGGCCATCGCGCTGGAGGCCGCGAACCCGGCCTATGAAACGCGCGTCTTCCGCGAGGATCAGGTGGAGGTGCAGGGCCGCCTTGTGGGTCTGATCCGCACCTACAAGTAACCGGACACCGCGCCCAAGCTCGCACGGCCGGTCTACCGCGCGCTCCAGAGGCGGCGTGCGTCCGGGTCGCGCGCGGCCACGATCCGCGGCGGGCCGTCCGTGCGCGCCCATATCGCAAGCGACCCCGTCTCGCGCAGGGCGCGTGTGTCGAGGATTGTGCAGCCCCGGTCCGGCGGCGTCGCCAGCTCGGCGTTCAGCACCACAAGATCCGCGCCGCAGGCGCCCGCGACACGGTCCAGACGCCCGCGCCCCGTCAGATGCACCAGTGTCCAGTCGCCGAGCGCGACGCGCCGGTCGCCGGGCGCACCGGATAGGCCGGGACGCTCCGCCGCCGCCGCTTGCGATGCAAGATCGCCGTCATTCTCCAGCCAGACCTCGGCCGAGAAGCCCTCGCCGCGCGCCTTCGACAGGGCGCGGCCCTCCGGCCCGAGCACGCCGATCAATCCCCCGCTCTCAGAGATCAGGATGGCGGGGCGTTCCACCGTCACCCAGAGCCATAGCGCCGCAGCGCAGGGGAGCAGGCCGAGCCACCGGGCCCCGCCACGCCAGAGGATCAGGACGAGCGCCCCGAACGACAGGAGCGGCAGCACCGCCGGGCCCGGCGCCACGATGGGCGTCAGCGCACCTTCGAGCGCGGTGACCCAATCGGCGACCCAGAGGATCCATGCCAACCCCAGGCCCATCGCCTGCAGCGCCCACCAGGCGAGGCCGAGCGGTGCCAGCACGACGGCCGCCACCGCCGCCGGCATCACGAGCGCCCCCATCAGCGGGACGGAAAGCAGGTTCGCGATCAGGCCGTAATCGGTGAAACGGTTGAAATGGGCGGCGGCAAAGGGCGCCGTGGCCAGTCCGGCCACCGCCGAGGACAGAAACAGCACACCCACCGGCGCGGCCCACCGGGGCACCCGCGGTCCTTGCCATTTGCGCACCGCGCCGAAGGCGGCCACGAGCGCGACGGTGGCGGCAAAGGACATCTGGAACCCCGGGCCGGACAGGGCCTCCGGCGTCAGTATGAGGACGATGGTGGCCGCGATGGCCACCGATCTCAACGAGATCGCCCGCCTGTCGAGCAGGACGGCGACAAGGATCACCGAGACCATGATATAGGCGCGCACCGTGGCCACGTTGCCGCCCGAGAGCGCGAGGTACACCGCGCCGGCCGCAAGCGCCGCCCCCGCCGCGATCTTTTTGCCCGGGACGCGCAGGGCCGCATAGGGGACAAGGGCCAGCCCGCCCCGCAGCGATGCAAAGACGACGCCGGTCAGCAGCCCCATATGCAGCCCGGAGATCGCCAGGAGGTGGGCGAGGTTGGCGCCGCGCAGATCCTCCAGCGCGTCGGGCGGGATCGCCGAGCGGTCGCCGGTCAGGATCGCCGCCGCGAATGCGCCGCGCTCGCCGGGCAACGCCGCTTGCACGGCGGCTGACAGGGCCATGCGTACCCGGAACACGACGAGCGCGGCGCTGCGCTCCGGCGGCGCGGCCATCAGAACCGGCGTGCGGGTGTAACCGACGGCCCCGAGCCGGTCGAACCAGGCCTTGCGCGCAAAGTCGAAACCGCCGGGTTCCACCGGCCCGCCCGGGGGCGACAGATGCCCGGTCAGCATGATCGTGAGCCCCGGATGCGGCGTGATCCAGTCCTGCGTGCCATGGAGAGAGAGGCGCACGCGCGCCGGCGTGCGGGCGGGGGCGACATCCTCCAGCCGGACGCGGTCGAGCGTCAGCCGGGGTGCCCCGCTGGCGGAGCGGTCCATCCCGACGATGCGCCCTTCGATGGGGCCATAGTACCGGAACTCCAGCACCGGAGCGGCGACGGTATGGGCCCGCGCCCCGGCGATGAGCGCCCCGGCGGATGCAAGCGCGCAGGCGATCAGAAGCGGGGCGAATGCCTCGCCCGCGAGGCGCGACGCTGCCAGACACAGCAGCCCCGCGGCAACGAGCGCGCCATAGGCCGGCATCCCGGGCTCGGTCGGCAGTGCGAACCATGCCCCGATGCCCACCGCGAGGCACACTGGCACCCAGTGGATCAAGCCCCCGCGCTGCAACAGAAACGCGTGCCGCAGCCCTTCCAGAATGCGGGCACCGGCCGCGCAAATGGCCGCCGCGGCCCCCCTGTGGCCCCGCGTTTCCGGCAGCGACCCGCCCGCCGCCCCGTCGGGCGCCCGGTCAGGCGCCCTTGTCTCGCTCAGTTCTGAGGCATACACGAGCCCCGCGCTACGCCATCCATGGTTTACAAAAGGTTAATCCTGATGTCCGACAGCTCCGCCCCTGCCCCGGTGGTCACCCGCTTCGCCCCCTCGCCTACCGGCATGCTGCATATCGGCGGCGCGCGGACGGCGCTGTTCAACTGGCTCTATGCGCGCGGCCGGGAAGGGACGTTCCTGCTGCGGATCGAAGACACCGATCGCGCGCGGTCGACCCCGGAGGCGACGGAGGCGATCCTGAAAGGGCTCACCTGGCTCGGACTGGACTGGGATGGCGAGGCGATCAGCCAGGCCGCGCGGGCCGAGCGCCATGCGGAGGTGGCGCGCGACCTGCTGGCAAGCGGCGCGGCCTACCGGTGCTTTTCGACACAGGACGAGATCGAGGCGTTCCGGGCCGAGGCCCGCACCGCGGGCCGCTCCACCCTGTTCCGCTCGCCCTGGCGCGACGCGCCGCAGGACCAGCTCCCAGATGCGCCCTATGTGGTCCGGATCAAGGCGCCGCGCGAGGGGGCGACGACGATCGACGACGCGGTTCAGGGCAAGGTCACCTGGGCCAACGACCAGCTTGACGACATGATCCTGCTGCGCTCCGACGGCACGCCCACCTACATGCATGCCGTGGTGGTCGACGATCACGACATGGGCGTGACCCATGTCATCCGGGGCGACGATCACCTGAACAACGCCGTGCGCCAGAGCCTTGTCTACAAGGCGATGGGCTGGCCGCTGCCGGTCTTCGCCCACATCCCCCTGATCCTCGGGCCGGACGGCAGGAAACTGTCCAAGCGCCATGGCGCCACGGGCGTGCACGAATACGAGGCGATGGGCTATCCCGCCCGCGCGATGCGCAACTATCTGGCGCGTCTGGGATGGTCGCACGGCGATCAGGAATACTTCACCGACGACATGCTCAAGCAGCTCTTCGACCTGCCCGGGATCAACAAGTCTGCCGCGCGGTTCGACTTCAAAAAGCTGGAGAACCTGTCCGGCCAGCACATCGCCGAGATGGCGGATTCCGCGCTCCTGTCGGCCCTCGACGGGTACCTGGCCGCCCGCGACCAGACGCCGCTTTCTGCAACGCAGCGAGAGAGCCTGTCGCGCGCCCTGTACTGCCTCAAGGATCGCGCGAAGACGCTGGAAGACCTGTTGGAAAAGGGCTTTTTTGCCCTGGGCCAGCGGCCGTTCACGCCCGATGACAAAGCCGCGAAGGCGCTGGATACGGTATCCCGCGGTATACTGTCAGATTTGACGCCGCAGCTGCAAACTGCTAGCTGGACCCGGGACGCTCTTGAGGGAGCCGTCGCGCAAGTCGCTGAGGAACATAACATCAAACTCGGCAAGATCGCGCAGCCCCTGCGGGCCGCGCTGTCTGGGCGCACGGTCAGCCCGAGTGTTTTTGATATGATGCTGGTACTCGGCCGAGAAGAGACGTTGGGCCGGATCGGAGACGCTGTAAGCGGGGGGCGCGTGTAAAGGCTCTTCCACGCTACTGAATGAAATTCCGCGACCGCCCGCGCCAGCGGGAGCGCGGGGCATCAGAGGGACGCTGCACATGCCTGACACGAACCACACCCAACGGGTCGCCACGCTCAAGGTCGCCGACAAGGAGATCGAACTGCCGATCCACTCCGGAACGTGTGGGCCCGACGTGATGGACATTCGCAAGCTCTATGCGCAATCGGGGATGTTCACCTACGATCCGGGATTCACGTCCACGGCGTCGTGCGAGAGCACGATCACCTTCATCGACGGGGACAAGGGCGAGCTGCTGCATCGCGGCTACCCGATCGACCAGCTCGCCTCGAAGTCGCATTTCCTCGAGGTTTGCTACCTGCTGCTCTACGGCGATCTTCCCTCCGCCGCGCAGCTTGAGGATTTCGAAAGCCGTGTGACCAACCACACGATGCTGCACGAGCAGATGCAGAACTTCTTCCGCGGCTTCCGCCGCGACGCCCATCCCATGGCGATCATCGTGGGGGTCGTGGGCGCGATGTCCGCCTTCTACCACGACAGTACCGATATCAACGATCCCTGGCAGCGCGAGGTGGCCTCGATCCGCCTAATCGCCAAGATGCCGACCATCGCGGCTTGGGCCTATAAATATTCGATCGGCCAACCTTTCGTGTATCCGCGCAATGACCTCGACTATGCGACGAATTTCTTGCGGATGTGTTTCGCCGTGCCCACGATGGAGTATCAGCCCGA
>JBCDGG010000179.1:0-8748 GCA_038757905.1 Pseudomonadota bacterium
GGAATACATGCCCGCCTCCGGCGACGGAAAACTGCGCGAGGTGTTCGACAGCTTCAACGACATCAACATGTCGCTCGACCTGCAGGACGCACCCTTGCCCTATGCGCCCTATATCGACGGCGCGCTTTTGCCCGACCTGTTCGAGGGCAAGACCCGCTGAGGATAAGCCTTCCCCATGTGGGTCTTCCGGAAGCCGATCCCCCGCCAAACCGAGATCCTGCTCGGTCTGGCGGGCCTTCTTACCTTTCTCGGGCTGTGGCAGCTCATCGCGATCTCGGGCTGGGTGAAGCCGCAGTTCCTGCCGACGCCCGGTGCGGTCGTCGAAGCCTTCGGGCGGCTCTTCACCGAGCGCGACTTCGCCGGTGACATCGTCATCTCCGTCGGGCGGGTCTGGTTCGCCTTCCTCCTCTCGGTGATCGTGGCGGTGCCGCTCGGCCTGATTATGGCGTGCTTTCGCGCGGTCGGGGCGTTCGTCGAACCCTTCGTGGACTTCGTGCGCTATCTTCCCGTCCCGGCGCTGGTTCCGCTGCTCATCATCTGGTTCGGGGTCGGGGAGGCATCGAAGATCGCGGTGCTCTTCATGGGCACGTTCTTTCAGCTTGTCCTGCTGATCGCCGACGACACCAAGCGCGTCCCGGCCGAGTACGTGGAGACGGGCTTTACCCTGGGCGCCAGCAAGTGGCAGATCATCCGCGACATCATCTTCCCCGCCGCCTTGCCCAACATGGTCGACAACCTGCGCATCACCCTGGGCTGGTGCTGGACGTATCTCATCATCGCCGAGATCGTCGCTGCGTCCTCGGGCATCGGGCATGTCATCTGGTCCCTGCGCCGGTTCGTGAAGACGCCGGAGGTGATGGCGGGGATCGTCGCCATCGGGATCATCGGCCTGCTGACGGACCAGGCGTTCCGCCTGCTCCACCGGCGCGCTTTCCGCTATATGGACCGTTGAGATGGCGTATCTGCAGCTGACAGACGTGGCCAAGACCTTCCGCGCTGACAGGCGCGAGGTTCAGGCCGTCACCCCCGTCACCCTCGGGATCGAGCGGGGCCAGATCGTGACATTCGTCGGCCCGTCCGGCTGCGGCAAGACCACGCTGATGCGCATGGTCGGCGGGCTCGAAACCCCGAGCGCGGGCGAGATCGCGCTGGACGGCGACAGGCTCGACGGCCCCGACCGGCGCCGCGGCATGGTGTTCCAGTCCTACGCCGCGTTTCCGTGGAAGACGGTGGAGGGCAACATTCGCATGGGGTTCCGCTACCGCAAGGATCTGAGCGGGAGCGAGAAGGCGGCGGGCGTGCAGCGCCTGACCGACCTTGTGGGCCTGACCGGGTTCGAGAAGAGCTATACCAACCGGATCTCGGGCGGGATGCGCCAGCGGGTGGCGATCGCCCGCACCCTGGCGGCCGATCCGGACATTCTGCTGATGGACGAGCCGTTCGGCGCGCTCGACGCGCTGACGCGCGAGCATCTGCAGACACAGCTCCTCCGGATCAACCAGACCGAGCACAAGACCACGATCTTCGTCACCCACGATGTCGAGGAGGCCATTCTGCTGGCTCATCGCATCATCGTGTTCTCGGCCCGGCCCGCGCGCGTGCTCGATGACATCGACGTCACCGCGATCCTGCCGGGGGAGGCGCGCGACCATTCCGTGCGCGACCTGCCGGAGTTTCTGAAACTGCGCCACCGCGTGCAGGAGGTTCTGCGCGCCGAGCAGCGCCGGGCCGAGCGGGAGGCGATGGACCATGCATCCTGACTTTACCGGCCAGTCCGTGCTTGTGACGGGCGGCAACAAGGGGTTGGGCGCGGGCGTTGCGCGCGCTTTCCTGGCTGCCGGGGCCGATCTGACCATCGCCGGGCTGGAGGCGGACGTGGCCGAGACGGCGCGGCGCTGGTCCGAGGAGACGGGCCGCCCCGTTCGGGGCCACACATGCGATATTGCCGACCCCGGGGACGTGGCGCGCCTGGCCGGCGCGGCGGGCCCGCTCGACGTGCTGGTGAACAATGCCGGGCTGGAACTGATCACGCCCATCGCGGACCCCGCGCCCGAGATCGACGCAACGTTTCGCAGGATCACCGAGATCAACGTGATCGGTACGTTCAGCGTCATCCGCGCCCTGCTGCCGAAGCTCAAGGACGGCGCGCGGATCGTCAACACCGCGTCGATGTGGGGCAAGACCGCGGTCGCCGAGTTTTCGGCTTATTGCGCGTCCAAACATGCCGTGATCGGGCTGACCCGGGCGCTTGCGCAGGAACTGGCCGATCGCCGGATTTCGGTAAACGCGGTGTGCCCGGGCTGGGTGCGAACGGAGGCGTCCATGCGCTCGCTCGGCGCAATGTCGGAGCGCAGCGGGCGCAGCGAGGCCGCGCTTCTGGACGAGATCACCGGCGCCCAAGCGCTGCCGGGGCTGATGGAGCCCGGCGACATGGCGGACATCTATCTGTTTCTCGCCTCGGCCGCCGCGCGCAACATCACCGGGCAGGCCTTCACCGTGGATCGCGGGGAGCTGATGCAATGAGGCTGGCCGGGCGGCGGGCGCTGGTGACCGGCGCGGCGAGCGGGATCGGCAGGGCCGCCGCCGCCGCCCTTTCCGCCGAGGGCGCCGAGGTCGTGCGCGCCGACCTGCGGCCCCAGGGCGACGCGATCGCCGTGGATGTCAGCGACGAAGCGTCGGTGACAGCGATGTATGCCGATGCCGGGCCGCTCGACATCGTCGTCAACGCGGCCGGCATTCTGATCGAGACACCGACGGCCGGGCCCAGCGTTGCGGCGTTCGACCGGCAGATCGCGGTCAATCTGCGCGGTTCCTATCTGGTGGCGCGCGGGGCGCTCGCGGCGATGGGCGGCCAGCGTGGCGAGGGCCGGATCATCCTCATAGCTTCGGAACTCGCCCATCTGGGACGGGCGCAGTTCGCGGGATACTGCGCCTCCAAGGCGGGGGTGATCGGGCTGACCCGCGCGCTCGCGCGGGAGGCCGCGCCCGACATTCTGGTCAACGCGGTGGCCCCGGGGCCGACGGACACGCCGATGCTCTCCCCCGGCAGCATGTCGGCCGAGGCGCTCGCGCTCGAAACCCAGAACCCGTTGGGCCGCATCGCGCAGCCCGAGGAGATTGCGGCGGCCATCGTGTTTCTCGCCTCACCCGGGGCCAGCTACATGACCGGGCAGACGATCTGCCCCTCGGGCGGGGCCGTCATGCTCTAGCACGCGCCTGCGCGGGCGCGTCACTCCGCGATGTCTTCGGCCCAGAGCTCCGGCTTTTCTTCGATGAACCGCTTCATCAGCGCGATGCAATCGGGATCTTCGGCGACGATCACCTCGACCCCGCGGGATCGAAGAAACGCTTCGTTGCCGCCGAAATTCTGCGTGTCGCCAACCACCACACGAGGGATTCCGAACTGCACGATGGTTCCGGAGCACATCATGCAGGGCGACAGCGAGGTGTAGAGCACGGTGTCGCGGTAGGTCTTCTGACGGCCGGCCTTGCGCAGCGCATCCATCTCGCCATGGGCGATCGGGTCGCCCTGTTGGTGACGTTGGTTGCGGCCCTGAGCCACAACCTGGCCGCCGCGGGCGAGGACAGAGCCGATGGGGCAGCCGCCCTCCTGATAGCCTGCCAGGGCCTCTTCATAGGCGATGCGCAACAGGCGAATGTCGTCATCCGTCATCATGTCAGAGCCCTTTCTGCCCCATCGGGGGCGCGTCGTAATAGGGCAGGCGCTCCACCGAGGGCGACCATGTGCCCTGAGCCTCCAGCGCCTCCATATGGTCGGCGATCCCGCTCAGGGTGGTGAACCAGACATCGCGGGTGCGCAGCGTTTCCTCGATCCATCGCTCCACCAGGCGCCAGCGGGCGAGCCGCCCCGTCAGGAAAGGATGCACGATCAGCATGAAGAAGCCACCGGCCTCGTACTGGGCTTCGAACTCCTCCCAGAAGGCGGCGAGCCCCTCGGAGGGGGACTTCACCGGCATGAGATAGCCGATCTCCTCGTAGTGGGCGAAGGGCGGCCAGTCGTCCGTCCCCCAATGCACGGGCATCTCCAGCAGACGCCCGTTCGGCGTGTCCAGGGCATAGGGGATATCGTCGGCCATGAGCGAGCTGTCATAGCGCATGCCATGCTCGATCATCAGATCGATCACCTCATCGGTGATGTTGTACACCGGGGCGCGATAGCCCTGGGGCACGCCGCCGCAGATCCGCTTGTGGGCGTCCAGCGCCTTCTCGAACCAGGCGCGCTGCTCGCCGTGGGTGGCGATTGGATCTTCGTGCAGATAGCCGTGGTGGCCGATCTCGTGGCCGTCCTTCAGGATCGCCTCGACCGTGTCGGGATAGGTCTCCAGGCACCAGCCGGGAATGAAGAAGGACTGTTTCAGCCCGAAGCGGCGATAGGTGTCGAGAATGCGGGGCAGGGCGACGTTCGGCCCGTAGCGCCCCATCGACGTCGGATAGATCCGGCGGTGGCTATCGGTTGGGCGCGCGATATGGATCAGGCTGTCGGCATCCATGTCGAAGGTGATCGCCACGGCGCATTTCGCCCCATCGGGCCACGGGATCGGATTGCGGATCATGCTCTACCCTCCCTCTAGGACATGCGCGTCGTCCGGCGCCCAGCTGAGCCAGGCCACACTGTCGACGCTGAGATCCAGGTTGAGGAGATCACGCTCCTGCATCTGAACCTTGAACTCGTGCCCGTCCGCGCTTTCGAGAAACAGCGTCACGACGGAGCCGATGAACTCCTCCGAAATCAGACGGGCCTGCACCTTGTTGACGGCATCGGGTTCCTCCGTCTCCAGCCTCACCAGATCGGCGGAGACGACGAAACTGGCCTCCTGGCCATCGCCCGGCGCGACGGCGGGCGGCGCCGTGCGGAACAGGCCGGAGGGCGTCTGAATGGCCAGCCCGGCCGGTTCGCTGCCCCGGATTGTTCCGGTCAGGATGTTGTTGCGGCCTACAAACTCCGCCACGAAGCGGTTGGCGGGGGCGCGGTAGATCTCCTTCGGTGCACCGATCTGCGCGATGTCGCCCTGGCTCATGATCACCACCCGATCCGCCATGGCGAAGGCTTCGGACTGCGAGTGCGTGACGTAGACGAAGGTGATCCCCAGCTCCTTCTGTAACCGGGTCAGCACGCCCTGCATGCGGATCACGAGATTGGCGTCGAGCGCCGAAAGCGGCTCGTCGAGAAGCAGCATCTGCGGCTCCATCACCAGCGACCGGGCGAGCGCCACGCGCTGCCGCTGCCCGCCCGAAAGCGTATCGACGTTGCGTTCGGCGAACTCCGCGATCTGCATCCGCTCGAGCCAGTCGAGTGCCCGGCGTCTGCGCTCGCCCGGGGGGACGCCGCGCATCTTCATTCCGAACTCGACATTCTCGCGCGCCGAGAGAAACGGAAAGAGCGCAAGCGACTGCCAGACGAGCGGTGTATCCCGTTCATGGGGCGCGACATCGTTCATCAGCCGCCCAGCGATGCGGATCTCTCCGGCGCTGGGGCTTTCCAACCCCGCTAGCATGCGCAGAGTCGTTGTCTTGCCGCAGCCCGAGGAGCCCATGATCGCCAGAAACTCGCCCGCGCGAATGTCCAGCGTCATGTCCCGAACGGCGACGAAATCGCCGAACCGCTTCTGGACATTTCGGAAGGTGACGAGCGGATCTGACATGTCAGGAATGGCTTCGCATCTGGCGGCTGATGAAGAACACCTGCGCAAGGATCACCAGCGTCATGGAGGTCAGGAACACGAACGTCCCGATGGCGTTCACGCGCGGGTCGATGTTGCCCTGTACGATCTCCAGGATCGCGACAGGCACGGTCTTGTTGAGCCCCGAGACGAACCACGCCACCGCGAACTCGTCGAAGGAGACGGCCGCTGTCAGGCAGAGCGCCGAGACGAGGGCGGGCTTGGCGAAGGGCAGGATGACATAGCGCATCGCCTGCCATTCCGATCCGCCCAGGTTCCAGGCCGCGGCCTCCAGATCGGGATCCATCTGGTGCAGGCGCAGGCGGATGATGGCCATGGCGAACGGCGCCGTGAGAACGGAATGCGCAAGGATGATCGACCAGAGCTGCCCCGACGCTCCGAACCGCGACAGCCAGGCCAGCATCGCCAGCGCCATGATGATGAGCGGGATAGTCGGCGGCAAAAGGATCAGCGCCAGATACGCGCCCTTGAAGCGGAAGTTGTAGCGAAAGTCGGTATAGGCCGTGCAGAAGCCCAGCGTGGTGGCCAGAACCGCCGTGCTCGCCGATACGATCAGCGAGTTTCGCGCGGCCTCCCAGATGTCGGGGTCGGCAAAGATCGCCGCGTACCATTCGGTGGAGAACTCTCCCAACGGGATCGTCGGGAACCGCTGGGAGTTCAGCGAAAAGATCAGGCTGAAGACGATCGGCGCGAAGACGAAGGCAAAAACAAAGAGGACATAGAGCGTCAGCAGGACGCTGATCCCGCGGCTCCGGCTCATCGCGCGCCCCCCGGCTTGCGGTAAGCGAGCACGATGGCCGCGAAGGCGATGGTGAAGAGCGTCAGCATCATCATGATCGCCACCACAGCCGCGCGGGGCCATTGCTGGCCGGATTTCGTTGTGTCGAGGATCAGAATCGGCAGCGTCGGCTCCTGCGAGCCGCCGAGGTAGAACGGCGCCACGAAGTCGCCGAAGGCCAGGATGAAGCAGAACAGTGCGGCGATGATCATCCCGGTCTTGGACAGGGGCAGGACGACGCGCCAGATCGTCGCCAGCGGTTTGCAGCCGAGGTTGCGCGCGGCTTCCACCAGCGTCCTGTCGATATTGGCCATTGTGACGGTCTGCAGGATCACCGCGAGCGGCAGTGTCAGCGTGAGATAGCCGACGATCGTGCCGAAATGGGTATTGAGCATCCGGAAGGGCCCGAGGCCGACATAGCCCAGCAGAGCATTGAGCGCCCCGCTCTCCGCGAGGATCACGTACCACGAGAAGGTCCGTACGAGGTAGGAGGAGAAGAACGGGATGATCAGCAGAAAGATCGCGAACCGGCGCACGGCTTCGGAGGCGCGGAAGGCCAGCGCATAGGCGGCGGGGAAGGCGACCAGCATGGCGATCGAGGCGCTGAGCGAGGCGATGAACAGCGTGTACCAATAGCTGTCCCAGAAGAAGCCGCGCGTCAGCATGCGCTGCCAGTTCACAACCTCGAATGCCTCCGTCATGCGGTAGTTCTTCACCACGAAGAACGAGATCACGACCATGAACAGGACCGGCCCGACGAAAAACAGAAACTGCCAGACGATGATCGGCAGGCGCCAGGTGAGGGCGTAGACGTCTATTCTGCGCTTCAAGATCGGTGTCCGCGGCGGTCAGGCTAAGGGGCAGGAAGGGGAAGGGCGCGCAGCCGCGAGAGGCCGCACGCCCGTGTCCCGGGTCAGGCGTTCTTGTATTCCGACCAGAAGTCGTTCCAGTCTTCCAGTGTCTGCTGTTGGGGGATGTCGCGGTAGTGTACGCGCCCCTCGCTGATCAGCGCGATGGGCTCGTTCAGCATCCCGTCGATCTGGTGGCTGCGGTTCGCCTCCTCCGGATCCACTTCCTGCAGCAGCGCGCGGCCGGCCTTGGTGATGCAGAAGCCCGGATAGGCCAGCATCTGGGCCGACTTCACCTGGCCCTCGGGCGACAGCATGTACTGGATGAACTGCTTGCAGATATCCGCCTTGTCGCTGCCGATCCCGATCGAATAGCTCTCCGTCCACTGGATGCCGCCTTCCTGCGGGATGACGGAGGCCACGGGCGCCCCGTCGCGCTCCAGGGCGCCGGTGATCCAGTCGCCGATGCCGCACATGGCCAGCATCTCGCCGTTCTTGAGGCTGTTGAACGTGCCGCCATAGTCGAAATAGCCGCCGACCTGGGGCCGCAACGACATCGTCTTGTCCTGCACGGCCTGCCATTGGTCCTCGCCCAGGTCCCACAACCCCGCGCCATTGCCGTTGGCAAGGCTCATCATGCCCAGGGTGGGCAGGTGCCAGTCGAAATGCCCGACCTTGCCCGTAAGCTCCGGCTTCCAGAAGGCCTCGTAGCTCTGCGCATCTTCGATGCTCATCGCCGTTGTGTTGAACGACACGCCCAGATGCCCGCAGCGCACCATCATCGAGTAGAGCGTGCCGTCGGCCCAGTGGCCCGGAAACTGCGCGAAGTCGGGGTGCAGCATGTCGTCGAACGGATAATCGTCGGCGTCGAGCGCTTCGATATAGCCCAGCGCGTTGAGTTGCTGCACGAACTCGGCATCCGACAGGATCAGGTCATAGGTGCCCGGCGGCGATTGCGCGATGAGCGCCAGCATGTTGTCGCCGCCGGCATAGTATTTCGGCACGAACTTGACGTTGTTGGCCTCTTCGAACGCACCCACGATGTCGGGCTCGCCATGGCCGTACCAGGCAAGCATGTTGACTTCCGTCGTCTGCGCCCAGGCCCGGCCGACAAAGGGCGCGGAGAGCATCACGCCTCCCCCAAGTCTCAGCACGTCGCGCCGTTGGAGCCTGGCGCTTGTCGGTTTGGTTGCGTCTGACATTGGAATCCCTCCGCGTCTGTTGGTCCGTTGGTGCGTCGCCTCTCCGGGCTGGGCTTTGTTCTGCCGTGTGCGGTGACCCAGGGGTAGAGTCCGCGTGACCGAAGTCATGCGCAACGCAAACCTCCCCCCGGATGCACGCTGAATGGGCATGGGCGCCTAATCCGCAGGCATCACAATAGCGGGCTCATTGGGACAGGAACAGCATCATCGGGCCGCCC
>JBCDGG010000180.1:0-8701 GCA_038757905.1 Pseudomonadota bacterium
ATCGAGTACACCGCCAACGAGATGCCCAAGTTCAACTCGATCTCGATCTCGGGCTATCACATGCAGGAGGCGGGCGCCGATCTGGTGCAGGAGCTGGCCTTCACCCTGGCCGACGGGCGGGAATACGTGCGGGCGGCCCTGGCGCGCGGCATGGATGTCGACAAGTTCGCTGGGCGGCTGTCGTTCTTCTTCGCCATCGGCATGAACTTCTTCATGGAGGCAGCCAAGCTGCGCGCGGCGCGCATGCTGTGGTCCCGCGTGATGGACGAGTTCGAGCCGAAGAACCCCAAGAGCCGCATGCTGCGCACCCATTGCCAGACCTCGGGTGTCTCGCTGCAGGAGCAGGACCCCTATAACAACGTGGTCCGCACGGCCTACGAGGCGATGTCGGCGGCGTTGGGCGGCACGCAGTCGCTGCACACCAATGCGCTCGACGAGGCCATCGCCCTGCCGACGGAGTTCGCGGCAAGGATCGCCCGGAACACGCAGTTGATCCTGCAGGAAGAGACGGGCGTGACCAATGTCGTCGATCCGCTCGCGGGGTCCTATTACGTGGAGAGCCTGACGGCGGAACTGGCAGACAAGGCCTGGGCGCTCATGCAGGAGGTCGAAGAGATGGGCGGCATGACCGCGGCCGTGGCCTCTGGCATGCCGAAGCTCCGGATCGAGGAGACCGCCGCCAAGCGGCAGGCGATGATCGACCGGGGCGAGGAGGTGATCGTCGGCGTCAACAAGTACCGGCTGGCGCAGGAGGACGAGATCGACATCCTCGACATCGACAACGAGAAGGTGCGCGCGGCGCAGGTCGCTCGCCTGGCGCAGGTGCGCGCCACCCGGGATGAGGCGGCGTGCAAGGCCGCGCTCGATGCGCTGCGCCAGCGTGCCGAGGCGGGCGGAAACCTGTTGGAAGCGGCGGTGGAGGCCGCGCGCGCCCGGGCAAGCGTCGGCGAGATCTCCGATGCTCTGGAGGGCGTCTTCGGGCGCCATCGCGCGGAGGTGAAGACGCTCGCCGGGGTCTATGGCGCAGCCTATGACGGCGACGACGGCTTCGCGGCGATCCAAGCCTCCGTGGAGGCTTTCGCCGAGGCGGAAGGGCGGCGGCCGCGGATGCTCGTGGTCAAGATGGGCCAGGACGGGCATGATCGGGGCGCCAAGGTGATCGCGACGGCCTTTGCCGATATCGGCTTCGACGTCGATGTCGGGCCGCTCTTTCAGACGCCGTCGGAGGCGGCCCAGGACGCGGTGGACAACGACGTGCATGTCGTCGGGATCTCGTCTCAGGCGGCGGGGCACCGGACCCTGGCGCCACGGCTGGTGGAGGAGCTGAAGGCCCAGGGCGCGGGCGACATCATCGTCATCTGCGGCGGGGTGATCCCGCATCAGGACTACGAGTTCCTGTACAAGGCGGGCGTGAAGGCGATCTTCGGTCCGGGCACCAACATCCCGGCGGCGGCCCAGGATATTCTCGATCTGATCCGCGAGGCGCGCCGGGTCGACGCCTGAGATCGGCGCTGCGCGCCCCGGGGCTTCGGGGCGGGCGTTGGTGCGTGGGGAGGGGCGGGCCCTTGGGGGCGCTGCCCCCGTCGCTCGCGCGACTCCCCCGGGATATTTCGGGCAAGATGAAGGGGAAAGGGGGCGCCATGGCGGCGGCAATCGATCACTTGGTGGTGTCGTGCCAGGATCTGGAGCGGGGCTGCGCGGATCTGGAGCAGGTGCTCGGCGTGGCGTTGGAGCCCGGCGGGCGGCACGCGGCCTTCGGCACCCACAACCGGCTGTTGTCCCTTGGGCCCGACGCCTATCTGGAGGTGATTGCCGTCGATCCCGACGCGCCCGCGCCGGATCGGGTGCGCTGGTTCGACCTCGACCGGTTCTCGGGCGCGGTTCGGCTCACTCATTGGGCCGTGCGGGTGCCCGATATCGCGGCCGCCTGGCCGGACGGTGCGGTTCTGGAGCTGGAGCGGGGCGCCTATCGCTGGGCCATGGCCGTGGCGGAGGACGGGGTTTTGCCGTTCGACGATGTCCATCCCGCCCTGCTCGAATGGCGCGGGCCGCACCCGGCGGCAGCGCTGCCCGATCGGGGCGTGCGGCTGGCGGAGGTGGTGCTGCAGGCGCCGGATCCGACGCGCCTCGCGGGTCTGCCTGGTTCGGGCGATCCGCGGGTGCGGGCGACGCGGGGTCTGCCGCGCGTGTCGGCGCGCCTGACCGGACCGGGGGGCGAGGTGTGGCTCTGAGCGTTCGCGCGGCGACCGGGGCCGACAGTGCGGCCATCTGCGCGATCCACAACGCCGTCATTGCGCAGAGCGCGATCACTTTCACCTCCGTTCTGCGCGACGAGGCGGACGTGGCGGCCCGGATCGCGGGCGGGCAGCCACACTGGGTGCTGGATGCCGGCGGCGCGGTCCAGGGCTTTGCCACGTTCTCGGCCTTCCGTGCCGGGCCGGGCTATGCCCATACGTTCGAGCACACGATCTTCGTGGCACCGGCCGCTCAGGGGGCAGGGGCCGGGCGCGCGCTGATGGCCGCGCTCGAAGCCGGGGCACGGGCGGCGGGGGGCCATGTTCTGCTCGCCGGGCTGTCCGGGGAGAACGCCGCCGGCGCGGCGTTTCATGCCGCCCTGGGCTTTCAAGAGGTGGCCCGGCTTGCCGAAGTGGGATGGAAGCTCGGCCGCTGGCACGACCTTGTGCTGATGCAGAAATTCCTGTCGCCCCGTGGGGCGGAGCGCTAGGTCTTGCCCTGATGTCGCTATGGTCTCGAATAGCGGACGCCGTGTCCGCGCTCGCCGCGGGGGAGAGCCTCGCCACCGTGTTCGACCGGTTGCGCACGCCGCCGGAGCGCCGGGTGGGTTTTGCCATCGCAGTGATCGCGCTGGGGGCGAAGATGGCCAAGGCCGATGGGCAGGTGACCAAGGACGAGGTGACGGCGTTCCGCGAGGTATTCACCATTCCGCCGGACGAGGCGCGGAACGCGGCGCGGGTCTTCGACCTCGCCCGTCAGGATGTTGCGGGCTACGACGCCTATGCCAAGCGGATCGCGGCGATGTTCGGGGCCGGCCATTCGACGCTCGTCGACCTGATGGAGGGTCTGTTCCACATCGCCCTGGCGGACGGCAACTATCATCCCAAGGAGGACGATTACCTGGCCAACGTGGCCAAGATCTTCGGCCTGGGCGAGCGGGAGTTTCGGTCGCTCCGGGCGCGCTTCGTGGTCGATGCGGTGCAGGACCCCTATGCCGTGCTCGGCGTCGCGCCCGACGCACCGACGGATCAGGTACGCGCCGCCTGGCGCCATGCCGTGCGCGAGAGCCATCCCGACGTGATGATGGCGCGAGGCGTGCCGGAGGAGGCGATGAAGATCGCCGAGAAGCGTCTTGTCGACGTGAACCGGGCCTGGGAGGAGATCGTCGCGGAGCGGGGAGAGCAGGCGCGCGACGGATGACGCTTGGCCGATGGCGCCCGGGCGCGTAGACTGGCGCCATGCAATACCTGCCCCGTCTCCTCGCCATAGGCGCTCTCTCCCTGACCTGCGCGTCCGCTGTGCCGGCGGCGGCCCAGGACCAGGGCGGCGGCGACGACTTTTTCGGCGACGGGCTCGATCTGTTCGAACAGGGGGCGGAGCTTTTTCTGCGCGGGCTGATGGACGAGATCGGCCCGCAGCTGGAGCAGTTGAAGCCGCAATTCGAAGGGATGGCCGATCAGATCGCCCCGATGATCACAGCGCTCCTGGAACTGGTCGACGAGATTGACGCGTATCATGCGCCGGAGATGCTTCCCAACGGGGATATCATCCTGCGCCGGAAGGACCCGTCGGAGACGCAGCCCGCGCCGCTGGACCCGCCCTCGGACGGCGAGATCGATATCTAAGCACGTGTAGAGCGTCGGGGTTCGGCCTGCGCCGCTGGTACTCCAGTGTCGGCTGGCATGACGCGACGCGTTTCGGAGTGCTGCGCCTGCGCTCGCGGGCGACCAACAAGGACAAGTCGCTCGCGCGTAAGCACTGCGCGCAACACGGAGGGGCCGCGTGTAGAATGCGTGGGCCGTTGCGGCGAGGGCGACTACGACACGCTCTCGTCCTCAACCTCCAGCACATGCGCCTCGGCGCCCATCGCCTTGGCCAGCGAGGCGAGGCGCGCGCCCGCGACTTCGCCGTAAAGCGGCACCGCCCGTGGCGGCAGATGCAGGGTGAGCTGGCGCGCCTTGGGGTTCCATTCGAGCCGGCCCAGCCTGTCCGGCGCGGCCACCGAGAACATGGCGCCAAAGCGCATGGCCCGGCCCAGGATCTCGGCCTCGCGCATCTGCGCCTCGTCGAGCAGCCCGAGCAGCGGTTCGAACCGGGTCCCGGGCCGCGCATTCCGGTAGCGATGCATCAGCGCCAGCCCGAGATATACCCGGCCCTGGTGGTCGATCCCGCCCAGATTGCCGCGGGTCGCGTTGTCGAACACGATCTCCGCCCGATAGTCGGGATGCGCGCGCCACGACACGTCGTGCAGGTGACAGGCCGCCTGGCGCAGGCGGGCGTCGATCGGGCTGCCTTCGAAGAGCGGGGCGATGAAACCGTAAAGCTTTTCGCCGAAGCCCGGCAGGCGGGCCGACAGCCGTTCCGAGTGCCGCGTGGCTTCCAGCAACGGGTCCCGGGCGCGGACGCGGGCCGGCATCTTCTCGTAGAGCAGCCCCTCGCGGATGCCGTAGGCCGAGACGGTGAGCTGCGTGATGCCGAACGCCTTGATCAGCCGCTGCAGAACCTCGCCGGCCATGGGCACCAGACTGATCCGCGCCGAAGAGATGCCGACCTCGCGCCGCACCACATCCAGATCCTTGCCTGACAGCCAGTCCAGCGTGTTGCGGATCGTGCTCGGCGTCATGCGGTAATCGTGAAGCACCAGAAGGGGATAGCCGTGGCGGGCCATGTCGAGCCGGGCGATGGCGCGCCAGGACCCGCCCACCAGATAGAGCTGCTTGTGGGCGCCGACGTCGTTCAGCAGCCCGGCCAGGGTGGCGTCGATCTCCTTCGCTCGGGCCTTCGCGCCGCCCTTGATGGCGTCAAGGCGCAGCGGCCCAAGGTCGGACGTGGCACGCTCGTGGACGCGGCCGCCCTCGATCCGGGCAAGCTCCATCGACGATCCGCCGATATCGCAGACGAGGCCGTCGCCCCGGGGCCAGCCGAGCAGCACGCCCTGCGCAGAGAGCCGCGCCTCCTCCTGTCCGTCGACCACGTCGAGGCGCAGGCCCGTTTCCGCCTCGACCTCGGCCGCGAATGCGGGGCCATCGTCGGCCCGACGCACGGCGGCGGTGGCCACGGCGGTGAGCGGCGCGATCTCCATCCCTTCGGCCAGCGCCACGAAGCGTTTGACCGCGGCGAGCGCGCGCCGCCGGCCTTCGGGGTGCAGCCGGCCCGACTGCACCATGCCGGTGCCGAGGCCGGCCATCACCTTCTCGTTGTAGAAATATGCCGGGCTGCGGGCCGCGCCGTCGAAGATCACGAGCCGGACCGAGTTGGACCCGACGTCGACAACCCCGACGCGGTCCAGGCCGCGCACCGAAGGATCCTCAAATGCAGCGCTCAGCGCTCCGCGGGCAGCTTCCGGAGGTCCGTCCAAGTTCATCACCCAAGGCCGTTCTCGCAGCACCCTGTGCCACGTTCCGCCGTCGGGTCAAGGGGCCGATGCGTCGCGTCGTGAACGGCCGGCGCACCGAACGTCTCCAGCCCTGAAACACCGGGCGGGCGGACGATCCGCGGTCACCTCCCGTCAGGCGCGTGCCTTGGTGAGGTCGGGGACATCGTCCGCACCGGCAGAGCCGCGCCCGGAGAGCGACGGGTACGCCATGAAGAAAGAGTGGTTGTTGAAGCCCTTCTCGCCTTCATCCCGCGTGCCTCGGTCGTAATGCCCCTCGGGCCGCAGAATCCAGCTCTGCTCGGTGTCGGCCAGATTGGCGGCCATGATCTGATGGACGATTTGCGCTTTCACCGTCGGGTTCACGGTCTCGATCAGCGTTTCGACGCGGCGATTGAGGTTCCGCCCCATCCAATCGGCCGAAGAGATGAAGACGCGGGACTCACCGGAGGGCAGACCGGCGCCGTTGCCGAAGCAGACGATCCGGGAATGCTCCAGAAACCGGCCGACGATGCTCTTGACGCGGATGTTCTCCGACAGGCCCGTGATCCCCGGACGCACGCCGCAAATGCCCCTGATCACAAGGTCGATCCGCACGCCTGCCGCGCTGGCCTCGTAGAGCGCATCGATCACTTCGGGCTCGATCAGGGAGTTCATCTTGGCCCAGATCTGGGCTGGGCGGCCCGCCCGGGCATGGGCGGCCTCGGCGGCGATCAGCTCCAGCAGACGCGGCTTGATCCCGGCGGGCGAGATCGCCAGATTCTCAAGGCCTTCGGGCTCGGCGTAACCCGAGAGGTAATTCATCACCTTCGTGGCGTCGCGGCCCAGCGCGGCATCGCAGGTGAAGAAGCTGAGATCGGTATAGATCTTGGCCGTGATGGGGTGGTAGTTGCCGGTGCCGTAGTGGGTATAGGTGACCAGCCGATCCCCTTCCCGGCGCACGACGGTGCTGATCTTTGCGTGGGTTTTCAGGTTGATGAACCCGTAGACCACATGCGCACCGGAGCGTTCCAGGCGGCGCGACTGGCGGATGTTCGCGGCCTCGTCGAAACGCGCCTTCAACTCCACCAGGGCCGTCACCGACTTGCCGTCCTCGGCGGCCTCGCACAGCGCCTCGACAATGGGCGAGTTCTTCGAGGTACGGTAGAGCGTCTGCTTGATCGCCAGCACATTGGGATCGCGCGCCGCCTGATTGAGGAAGCGCACCACCATGTCGAACGTCTCGTAGGGGTGGTGCAGCAGCATGTCCTTCTGCCGGATCGCGGCGAACATATCGCCGTCATGATCCTGTACCCGCTCCGGCACGCGGGGCGCGAAGGACGGCCAGAGCAGGTCCGGCCGCGGGTCGAGCACCAGCTCCTTCAGATCGGCCACGCCGATCAGGCCTTTCAATTCGACCACGTCCCGCTCGGTGATGTGCAGCTCGTCCATGATCAGCCGCTTCAGATCTTCGGGCGCGCCCTTGGTCAGCGTCAGGCGGATCACCTCCCCCCGGCGGCGCCGCTTCAGGGCGGTCTCGAACTCCCGCACCAAATCCTCGGCTTCCTCCTCGACCTCCAGATCGCTGTCGCGCAGGATCCGGAAGGCGCAATGATCGACCAGATCGTAGCCCGGAAAAAGCGCGCCCAGATGCAGGACGAGGTTCTCCTCCAGCCGGATGAACCGATGCTCGCCCGGCACGGCGGGCAGGGCGGTGAACCGGTCGATCTGGGCCGGGATCGGCAACAGGGCCTCGAGCAACGCGCCATCCGAGCGCCGCTTGAGCTTCAGCGCCAGCGAGAGGCCGCCATTGGGGATGAACGGAAACGGATGCGCCGGGTCGATCGCCAGCGGCGACAGCACGGGAAAGACATGGGCCAGGAAATGCGCCTGCAGATGCTCCCGGTCGCGCGTGGTCAGCTTGCTCGGAGACAGGATGTGGATGCCCTGGCCCTCCAGTTCCTTGCGCAGCTTGTTCCAGATCGTTTGCTGGCTCTGCAGAAGGCGCCGGGCATCGGCGTTGACAAGTTCGAGCTGTTCGGAGGGCGTCAGGCCGTCGGCGGCCGGGGTCTGGTTGCCTTCGCGCTCCAGCTCGCGCAGGCCGGCGACGCGGACCGTATAGAACTCATCGAGATTCGTGGCCGAGATCGAGACGAAGCGCACCCGTTCCAGCAGCGGGACATTGGGGTTCTCCGCCTCTTCGAGCACGCGCCAGTTGAACGCCAGCCAGGACAGCTCCCGGTTGAAGAACCGGCTTGGCCCCGCGCGCTGCGCCAAAGGGATTTCGACGGGCGCGGGGACGGGAGCTGTGAGAAAATCGGCTTCGGACATGGCAAACGGGGATCGGACCTTTGTCGGTACGGGAAGGGGTGGGAGCGGGCGGTCAGCCGTCGCCGTTCTGCCCTGCGCGGTTTGCGGCGTCCAGCACTTCTGCGGCGAGTTTGGGGCCAATGGGCCGCTGGGTGGCAAGGGCGCGCGCATCGAGCGCGGCGACAAGCGCCTGCGCGGCGGCAAACGAGCGCTCCATCCGCGGCACGCACCAGGCGATCAGGCTCGCAGGCGCCGAAAGTTGGCGATCCTCGAAGAGCTTGGCGAGGACGGCGGCGAGCAGCGCGTCATCGGGCGGCCCGAGCTTTGCGACAGGGGTGGCGGCGAGGCGGCTTGCGAGGTCGGGCAGTCCGACGGGCCAGCGCGCGGGCGGTGTCTTCCCGGTCAGAAGTAGCCAGCCGCCCTGATCCAGCACCGCATTGTGGAGGTGAAGCAGCCGCTCCTCGCCTGCCGGATCGCCGGCGACAGTGTCCGCATCTTCGACAACCACGTGGCGCACCTGTGCGGGGCTGTCGCCCAGATCCGTTGCCGCAAGGATCGCGGCGCCCGCTTCCGCGGCCCATACGGCCGCAAGGTGGCTCTTGCCGGCGCCGTTCGGCCCGGTGAGCGCGAGCTTGCGCGCGGGCCAGTCGCGCCACCGGTCGATCTCGGCCACGGCAAGGGCGTTCGGGTCGGCCACGAAGAATGCGTTGCGCCCCGTCGCGGCGCGAAAGGGCAGGTCGAACGCCAATTGACGGTCGTTCATTCCGCCGCGCTCTCACCGGGTTTGGCGCGGGAGCCGGTCCG
>JBCDGG010000181.1:0-8695 GCA_038757905.1 Pseudomonadota bacterium
CGACACATTTCATCAAGCGCATCAACAAGCGCGAGCAGCTGATCCGCTCGGTCGAGATCATTCCGCTCGAAGTGGTGGAGCGCAACATCGCGGCCGGGACCAAGGCCAAGCGGCTGGGCATCGACGAGGGCACGCCGCTGCCGCGCCCGGTGGTGGAGTTCTACCTCACGGACGACGCGTTGGGCGATCCGCTGGTGACCGAGGAACACGTGCTGGCCTTCGGCTGGGCCAGCCAGCAGGATCTGGACGACATGGTGGCGCTCGCGCTCCGGGTGAACGATTTCCTGTCGGGCGTGCTCCTCGGCGTCGGCATACGGCTGGTGGATTTCAAGATCGAGATCGGCCGGATCTGGGAGGGCGAGTACATGCGTCTCGTCGTGGCCGACGAGATCAGCCCGGACAGCTGCCGGATGTGGGACATCAAGACGGGCGAGAAGCTCGACAAGGACGTGTTCCGCCGCGATCTAGGCGATCTGGCGGACGCCTACACGGAGGTGGCGCGGCGTCTTGGGGTGCTGCCGCAGAACGCCGCGCCTCTCGGCAAACCGACGCTGATCAACTGAGCGGATCTTGGGGGGCGTCTGCCCCCCGCGCCTGCGGCGCGCCCCCCGAGGATATTTGAGGCAAGATGAAACAGGGGCGCTTTTCAGAGCGACGCGCCCGGACCGGGGCGTCGGATCGGCCGTGGCGGAGGGCAGGATGAAGGCAGTTGTGACGGTGATGCTCAAGGACGGGGTGCTCGATCCCCAGGGCGAGGCGGTGGGCGCGGCGCTGGCGGCGCTTGGCTTCGGCGGGGTCGGGGCGGTGCGCCAGGGCAAGGTGATCGAACTGGAGCTCGATGCGCGCGATCCGGCGGCGGCCGAGGCCGATGTGCGTCAGATGTGCGAGCAGTTGCTCGCAAACACCGTGATCGAGAGCTATCGCATCGATCTGACGGGATGACGAGCCGGGGGGCGGCCTGTGGCGCGGGCTGTGCGTTTGGCCCTGGGTTTGACCGAACCACGCTCTTGCGGCGGGCGACCGCGTGAGGGCGGCCCGGCTCGAGGCCTGGCGCGCGCCGCTTACGATCGGAACGGCGCCCGATCCTGCCCCGCCCGAGGGCGGGGTGGTGCTCCAGGTGCTGGCCTGCGGGATCTGCCGGTCGGACTGGCACGTCTGGGTGGGGGCCGACCCGGATGTTTCGTTGCCCCATGTTCCCGGACATGAGTTCTGCGGCGAGGTCGTGGCCGTTGGCGCGGGCGTCTCGCGCTGGCAGGTGGGGGATCGCGTGATCGCGCCGTTCATCCTGGCCTGCGGCGCATGCAGCGCCTGCGCGGCGGGCAACCAGACCACTTGCGGGGCGCAGGTCCTGCCGGGGTTCACGGTGGACGGCGCCTTCGCGGAATATGTCGCGGTGGCGTATGCGGAGACCAACCTCACCCGCTTGCCGGAGGGTCTGGCCCCGGCGCAGGCGGCCGCGCTGGGGTGCCGGGTGACGACGGCGTGGCACGCGTTGACGGGACGGGCGGCGCTCGCCCCCGGCGAATGGCTCGCGGTCTGGGGGGCAGGCGGGGTGGGGCTGTCCGCGCTGCTGCTCGGCCGGGCCATGGGCGCGCGGGTCGTTGTGGTGGATGTGGTGGCCGACAAGCTGCGCCACGCCGAGGCCGCGGGCGCCGCAGCGACGGTCGACGCGCGTGCCCCGGATCCCGCCGGTGCGGTGCGCGAGATCACGGGCGGCGGCGCCCACGTGGCCGTCGAGGCGCTCGGGATCGAAGAGACAACGTCCAACGCCCTGCATTCGCTGAGAAAACTCGGGCGCCTCGTGCAGGTGGGCATGCCGGCGGGTGCCCATACGACGATGGCGCTGCCGTGGGACGCCGTTTATTCCGGCCAGCTTGCGATCTTCGGCACAAGGGGCATGCCGGCGCATCGCTTTCCCGCGCTGTTCGATCTGATCGCGGCGCAATCCATCGACCTTGCGCCGCTGGTGTCCCGCCACGTGACCTTGTCGGAGGCCAGTGCCGAACTGGCGGCCTTCGACGGGCCGGCGCCCCCGGGCGTCGCCGTCATCACCGACTTTTCCGCCTGACACCGCGCCGCATCCCAAAACACACCCTTGCCCCCGTCCATCCCAGCCCGCCGAGAGAAAGGACCCCGCCATGCACGCCGCCATCGTCACCTTCCCCGGATCAAACTGCGACCGTGACCTGCGCGAGGCGTTCGGCGCCGCCGGGTTCCGCGTGTCGGCCGTCTGGCACAAGGACACCTTGCTGCCCGACGGCGTCGATATCGTCGGGCTGCCGGGCGGCTTCTCCTACGGCGATTACCTGCGCTGCGGGGCGATTGCGGCACAGTCGCCGATCCTACGGGCGGTGCGTGCTCACGCCGAGGGCGGCGGCTTTGCGCTTGGGGTCTGCAACGGGTTTCAGGTGCTGTGCGAAGCGGGCCTGCTGCCCGGCGCGCTGATGCGCAATTCCGGCATCCGGTTTCTGTGCCGGCCGGATCAGCCGCTGATCGTCGGCGCGCGCTCGGCCTTCACCGCGGGCTATGCGGAGGGGGCGCAGATCGCCCTGCCGATCGCCCATCACGACGGGAACTATCAGGCCGATCCGGACACGCTCGACCGGCTGGAGGGCGAGGGCCGCGTGGCGTTCCGATATGCCGGCCCGTCGCCCAACGGTGCGGCGCGGGCCATCGCGGGAGTGGTGTCGCAGAACGGGCGCGTCCTGGGCCTGATGCCGCATCCGGAGCGCGCCTGCGAGGCGATCACCGGATCGACGGACGGTGCGGCGCTCTTCGCCGGGCTGGCAGATGCGCTGGCAACGGCCTGATCGCCGAACGCGCTTGGGAATATGGGCCATTGCGCCTATCCTGACCATATGAGTCTCGTGATCGACCGCAAGCCCGCCGGGGGCCAGGGGACGGGCCAGGATCGGGCGCCGTGGCGCCTGCGCGTCGTGGTCTCCGTCATCCTGACGGTGGCCGGCATCACGCTCTACTTCTCCAACCTGCTCCTGACGGAGCGCTTCACCGAGACGACGCGCAACCGGGCCGAGCTGCGCCTTGCGCTCTACTCCGGCAACGTGGTGTCGGAGTTGCAGCGCAACTCCGTCGTGCCGCTCCTGCTGGCGCAGGACCCCGCCCTGATCAACGCGCTGAATGCCACCGATTTCAGCCAGACCTCGCAGCGCCTGATTTCCTTTGTGGAGGAGATCGGCGCTGCGTCGATCATGATGCTCGACGAAAGCGGCCGGGCCGTCGCCGCCACGGATCGCAGTCTGATCGGCTCGACCCATCGCAACTCCGCCTATTTCGTGGAGGCGCTGCGGTCCTCCGATACGGTGTTCACGGTCGTGCAGCTCGAAACCGGGGTGAAGAGCTTCAACTATTCCAGAAAAATCACCTCCGACCGCGAAACGGCGGGTGTGATCCGTGTATCGGTGGACCTGCAGAAGTTCGAGCAGAGCTGGGCCGGGATCGCCGATGCGGTGCTCGTCACGGACAGTTCCGGGCAGATCGTGCTGGCGACCGAGCCGCTCTGGCGCGGGCGCACGATCGAGGAGGCCCTGGCCGCGCAATCGCCGCCCTCGGCCATCGAACGGGCGCTGAAGGCGACGGCGGATTGGTCGTTCCTGCCGCCAGACGCCTACATCCTCGGCGAGGCGGTGATGCGCTCCGAGGCGCGCGTGCCGTTCCAGGGCTGGCGGATCGTGTCCTTCACCACCTACTCGTCGGTGCGCGAGCGGGTGAACGGGGTGCTGGCGCTCGAGATCATGGGCTTTGCGCTGCTGCTGGCGGGCACGTTCTATTTCATGTCCCGCCGCGCGCAGTCGCGCTCGCGCCTGTTCCAGCGGGAATCGGCAGAGCTTCGCCTGCTGAACGAGCGGCTGCAGCAGGAAATCGCCGAGCGCGAGAAGGCGGAAAAGAACCTCGAAGTGGCCGAACAGACCCTTGCGCAAAGCTCCAAACTGGCGGCCCTGGGCGAGATGTCGGCGGCGGTCAGTCATGAGTTGAATCAGCCGCTTGCGGCGATGAAAACCTATCTGGCTGGCGCCCGGCTTCTGCTGCAGCGCCGCCGGGGGGACGAGGCGTTGTCTTCGTTCGCGCGGATCGACGATCTGATCGGCCGGATGACCGCCATCACCCGCCAGCTCAAGAGCTATGCCCGAAAGGGCGAGACCGCGTTCGAACCCTTGGATTTAAGGGATGTCGTGTCGTCCGCACTGTCCATGATGGAGCCGCAGCTCAAGCGCCGCGCGATCGCCATCACCCGCACTGTGCCGGTCCGGCCGGTGATCGTCCGGGCGGATCGGCTGCGGCTGGAACAGGTGCTGATCAACCTCTTCCGCAATGCGCTCGACGCCACCCAGGACACCGCCACCCCGAAGATCGACCTGATCCTGTCGATGGGCGAGACGGCGACGCTGACGGTGCGCGACAACGGCCATGGCATCGACGATCTCGAAGCGCTGTTCGAGCCGTTCTATACTACCAAGCAGGCGGGCGACGGGGTCGGGCTCGGGCTTGCCATTTCCTCGGGCATCGTGAACGACCATGGGGGGCGCCTTACGGCGCGCAATGCGCGCGGCGGCGGGGCGGTCTTTGAGATGCAATTGCCCATCGACGAGGCCGACAGGCCGGGGCAGCGAGCAGGGCAGGGGTCTTCGCCTATTCGCGCGGCCGAGTAGGCGCGGATCCCGCGCAGCAGAGAGGAGAGCGGGAATGGCCAAGGCCATGAAGATCGCCATCATCGACGACGAACAGGATATGCGACAGTCGATCAGCCAGTGGCTGGCCCTGTCGGGCTACGACACCGAAACCTTCCCCTCGGCCGAGGATGCCCTGAAAGGCATCGGGTCGGACTACCCAGGTGTGGTCGTCTCCGACATTCGGATGCCGGGGATGGACGGGATGGCGCTGCTCAAGCGCCTGATGAGCCAGGACAGCGCCTTGCCCGTGATCATGATCACCGGCCATGGCGATGTGCCGATGGCGGTCGAGGCGATGCGCGTGGGCGCGTTCGACTTCCTCGAAAAGCCCTTCGATCCCGAACGGATGACGGAGCTTGCCAAGCGCGCCACCCAGCGTCGGCGCCTCGTGCTCGACGCACGTGCGCTCCGCCGCGAACTGTCCGACGGGGGGCAGATCGTGCAAAAGCTCATCGGCAAGAGCCCCCCGATGGAACGGCTGCGCGAGGATATCCTCGATCTCGGGCAGGCCGACGGCCACGTGCTGATCGACGGCGAGACCGGCACCGGCAAGACGCTGGCCGCCCATGCGCTCCACGCCGTCGGCTCCCGCGCGGCGCGCCCCTTCGTGGTGATCGCCAACGCCGCCTACGCCGAGGAGGAACTGGCCAAGCGCCTCTTCGAGGGCGATCCCGAAGCGGGGATCATGCCCGCGGTCGAACAAGCCCGCGGCGGCACCCTGTGCCTGGAGGATGTCGAAGCGCTCAGCCCCCAGCTTCAGGCGCGCTTGCTGACCTTCATCAACGAACAGGGAACGCCCGCCGAGACCCGCATCGTGGCGGTGTCCAACCTTCAGGAGCAGGGGAAGACGTCGGAAGATGCGCTACGCCCCGATCTCTTCTACCGGCTTGCGGCGATGCGGATCACCGTGCCGCCGCTGCGGTCGCGCGGCGAGGACATCCTGCAATTGTTCACGCGCTTCACCCAGCAATTCGCCGAGGAATACGGCTGTGACGCACCGGAGGTGACGGCCCAGGAGGCCGCGCAGCTTCTCCAGGCTCCGTGGCCGGGCAATGTGCGCCAGTTGATCAACGTCGCCGAACGGGCGGTGCTGCAGAACCGGCGCGGCTCCGGCACCATCGCCTCGCTGCTGATGGCCGAGAGCGATGCCGTCGAGCCCGTGATGACGACCGAAGGCAAGCCGCTCAAGGAATATGTCGAAGCCTTCGAACGAATGCTCATCGACAACACCATGCGTCGCCACAAGGGCTCGATCTCGGCGGTGATGGACGAGCTGTGCCTGCCGCGGCGCACGCTGAACGAGAAGATGGCGAAGTACGGGCTTCAACGCGCCGATTACATCGGCTGACCGCGACGACGCAGACCGCCCATGCGCCTTGTCTCGCTCAATATCTGGGGTGGCCAGCTGTGGGATGAGCTGGCCGCTTGGCTGCCCGCCGCGGGCGCCGATGTGTTGCTCCTGCAGGAGGTCACCCGCGCCCCGGAGCCATCGCCCGAATGGCTGACCTACCGCGACGCCTATCGGGAGCTGCGGCAGCGGGCCAATCTCGTGGGCGATATCTCGGCGCTGCTGCCCGGATGGCAGGTCGCGTTCGCACCGGCCGCGCGCGGCCCGCTGTCCTCGCCAGACGAGGCGATCCTGCGCTCCGAACACGGGATCGCGGCGTTCTTCGCGCCGCATCTTGCGGTAACCGCGCAGCTTCATACATTTGCCCACGGCGCGTTCCGGGCGGACGGTTGGGGCCCCGAACCCGTACCGCGCCCGGTGCAGCTCTTTCGCGTGTTCGATCCCGTTCAGGGCTCGCAGGTGGTGGCCGCACAGTTCCACGGGCTGCGGGATCCGGCCGGCAAGGGCGACACGCCGGCGCGGGCAGAGCAGGCCGAAAGGGTGGCCGACGCTCTGGAGGGGTTTCGCGCCCCCGGAGAGCCCACGATCCTTGCGGGAGACTTCAACGTGGTGCCGGGCAGCGACACGCTCCGGCGCTTCGAGCGGCTCGGGCTGGAAGACCTGATCGCCACCCACAAGGTGCCGGACACGCGCACCTCGCACTACAAGAAGGCGGTGCGGCACGCCGATTACATGCTGGTGTCGCCCGAGATCCGGGTGCAGGCCTTCCAGGCCCTGGCCCAGCCGGAGGTTTCCGACCACCGCGCGCTTGTGCTTGATTGCACCTTTCTCAGCCAACCGGCCTCTTATCTGCCGTGATGCGCTTTCGGGATTGTCATTCCGTCGCGATCAAAGCTAGGATTGCCGCGTGGTGTCCGCGCACTCTGCCGGGCGCCCTTTAACAAATTTCACTGATGGGCGCGCAGGCAAGGCCGCGCTGCGTTTCAGGGTTATAGGCCTCAGGGCCAATCACGGCCCTCCAGTTTACCGAGGGTCCATCAAGCAACGGATGCGCCACCCAATGCGCGCATCGGAGATAAACCGCGATGACCCGCGCGAGAGGACCAGAGCAGGCAGGAGCGGAGGCCAGATTGGCCCGCTGCCACATGTCCGTCCCTCGTGCGCATCCCACAAACGATCATTCGGACGCGCGTCGGCTCTCTCTCAGGGGATCGGCGCCGCCTGGATGCGGACGACAACAATGCCCAAGAAGATGCTTATTGATGCCACCCATGCGGAAGAGACCCGCGTCGTGGTGGTGGACGGAAACCGGGTCGATGAGTTCGACTTCGAGACCGTCAACAAACGCCAGCTCGCTGGCAATATCTATCTCGCAAAGGTAACCCGCGTCGAGCCGTCGCTGCAGGCGGCCTTTGTCGACTATGGCGGCAATCGCCACGGGTTCCTGGCCTTCTCAGAGATCCATCCGGATTACTACCAGATCCCGGTCGCCGACCGCGAGGCGCTTTTGGCCGAGGAACGCGCCTATGCCGCGCAGCAGGCGGCGGAGGAAGAAACCGAGAAGAAGCCGCGCCGGCGCCGTTCGCGCGCGTCCAAGTCGAAGGACGCGGATCCTGTTGCGAAGCAGGACGCGCCCGCCGAGACCGCGTCCGGGATGGATGTGGTGGATCTCGACGAGCCCGTGACGGACGAGGCCGGCCCCATGGCCGACCTGCCGGAGAACGCGCCCGCCGAACCGGCCGCCGCGGACACCTCGGCACCTGCCGAAGACGCACCGGCCCCCGATGCGGCCGATGCGGAGAACGCCGAGCAGACGACGGAGCCCACGGCCGAGGCTGCGCCCGAGGAGGCCGCCGCGGAAGCTCCGGAAGACGCATCCGGACAGGATGCCGACGCCGAGCAGGACGCTCCGACGGAGGCCACTGCGCCCGAAACGGCGTCCGCCGAGGAGCCTGACACGGCGTCCGCCGAGGAGGCCGACGCGGCCCCCGTCGAAGAGAACAACGCCGACGAGGCGGAGGCGCCCTATGCCGCCGTCGACCATGCCACCGAGATCGACAGCGACATCGAATCCGTTGCCGACGAGGACGTCTCCGAGGAGATCCGCCAGCCACGCAAGTCGCGCCCCCGCCGCTACAAGATCCAGGAGGACATCAAGGTCCGCCAGATCATGCTGGTGCAGGTCGTCAAGGAAGAGCGCGGCAACAAGGGCGCCGCGCTGACCACGTACCTGTCGCTTGCGGGCCGCTACTGTGTGCTGATGCCCAACACCGCCCGGGGCGGCGGCATCTCGCGCAAGATCACCAACGCGACGGACCGTAAGAAACTCAAGGACATCGCCGGCGAGATTGAAGTGCCCGACGGGGCCGGCCTAATCATCCGCACCGCCGGCGCCAAGCGCACCAAGACTGAGATCAAGCGCGACTACGAATACCTCACACGCCTGTGGGAGCAGATCCGCGACCTGACGCTGAAGAGCATCGCCCCCGCACCGATCTACGAGGAAGGCAATCTGATCAAACGCTCGATCCGCGACCTCTACAGTCGCGAGATCGACGAGGTGTGGGTCGAGGGCGAGGCGGGCTACCGCGTCGCCAAGGACTTCATGAAAATGATCATGCCGTCCCACGCCAAGAACGTGAAACACTATGTCGACGGC
>JBCDGG010000182.1:0-8674 GCA_038757905.1 Pseudomonadota bacterium
CGCATTCGCCTGCCGGTCAATGGGCTCGTGGCGCTCCCGTGACGCACCTGTTACATAGTGCTTCCTTCCATTCCATCGAATGGATCACACCATCAAACCGCGGGATCAAACAGTTCGGGGCAACAGGGTCGGCGCTCGTCCGCGCGGCGGACACGCGCCTTGCCGGGATGGGGCAGCGCCTGCTGATCGTGGACACCTCGAGCCCCGGCGTCTTTCGGGACACGCGCGCCTACAGTGGAAGGAGCGGCTATGACGAAGTCGCCCGGATCGCCGAGCCTGGACGCCAGGCGACGACACGGGTGTGTTCCGCAACGCCCTTCGGCCGTGGGATACGCCGCCCCCGATCTGCGCGCCCGCGGTCTGACCAACGCGTAAAGGCCGCCGCGTCAGACGTCGGCGGGCTCCATATCCATCAGCCGCAGCACGGGCTGCACCTTCGGCACTTCGTGGCTGCGCAACAGGTTGGCCCGGGACAGGCCTGCCAGCGTCGCGGCATGGGCGGGGCTCACGCGCACTTCGTCGCGGAAGAGGTAGATGGAGCCCGTCATTTGCACGGCCACCGGCCAGCCTAGTACGCGCAGCCGGAAGGATTGCAGAATGCTCTCGGTCTGATAGCGGATCCGGTCCGGCCCGTCGGAGAGATTGAGCGCGAAGCCGAAGCCGGGATCGAGCCAGATCCGCTCCACCCCGCAGGCTTCCACCATCTCCAGGCGCGCGCGGAAGAACTCGATCTGGGCGTCGAAGATCGTGCCGGCGGGCGGCAGATCGTCGGAGGAGCGTGCGGTCTCGCCCGGTGTATAGCACAGGACCAGACCGGCCTCGTGTTTTGCGATGGCCTCGTACATCGCCCGATCGTCCACCCGGCCCGTCAGGTTCACGACGCCCGCGCCGGCCTCGAGCATCGCGACGGCGACCTCCGGGTGATAGGTTTCGACGGAGCACAGGATGCCGTCCTCGGCAAGGGCGCTGATGACGGGGCGCATCCGGTCGATCTGACGTTCGATGGAGACGAGATCGGCGGTGTCGCCCGTCGATTCCGCGCCGATATCCACCATCGCCACGCCCTCGATCGCCATGCGCCGCGCCCGGTAAAGCGCCGCGTCCACCGTGTGGCAGATGCTCTCGCGGTAGGAGCTGTCGGGCGACAGATTGACGACGCCCATCTGGTAGGTGTGGTCTTCGAACCGCGCGCCGAAGCGCGGGATCTCGAAACTTCGAACCGGGGCTTCGAACGCCTCGCGGTGACGCGTCCAAAGCTCTAGCAGTCGCGGCCCTTGGATCATTCCTTGGCTACTCCGTTGGGTGCAGGATCTGTGTGTACCATGCGCTGTCGAGGCCCGTCAGATCTCCGGGTTCCACCGGAAGGTCGGCGAGGATCGCCGACATCGGCCTCTGCAGCCGGGGGTGGGCCATGTCCGCCGCCACATCGCAGACCGGCACCATGACGAAGCGCCGCTCGTGCATGCGCGGATGCGGCACCGTCAGATCGCCGTCCTCGGCCACGGTGTCGCCATGGGTCAGCAGATCGAGGTCGAGGGTGCGGGCGGCCCAGCGCACCACGCGCTCGCGTTCCCGCTCGGCCTCGATCGTGTGCAGGGCGGCCAGAAGGGCGCGGGCGTCGAGGCCGGTTTGCACCCGTGCCACGGCGTTCAGGTAAGGGCCCTGATTGTCCGGCCCGCCAACGGGCGCCGTTTCGTAAAGCGTGGAAACGGCAGAAAGACGCGTCTCCGGCAGGGCCGCCAGCCGGGCGAGGCCGTGCTCCATGTGGCTGCGGCGATCCCCCAGATTCGAGCCGAGGGCAACAAGCGCCTCCGTCATGGGGCGGATGCCCGGCGCCGCACCAGCCGGATCCCGACGCCTTCGGCCTGGGCGTAGATGTCCGGTTTGGTGACGGAAACGCTCACCTGCGCGACGAGCGGGTTTTGCAGGGCGAACTCGGCCACGCTCGCAGCCCATTCCTCCACAAGGTCGACATGGTCGGGGGCGGCGGCCTTGGCTTCGATGAAGTCGATGGCATCGGAATACGAGACGTAGCGGCCCGATGCCTGTACCTGGTCCAGATATCCGGCGACGGTTTCCATCTCGATGTCGAAGCGAAGGGTCTGCGGGCGTTCACGTTCGAAATCGTGTATCCCGATGCGGGCCTGCACACGCAGATCGACGATCCGGATCACGTCGTGCGCGGCCTCTTCAATGTGGTGTCGGGCCAAGCATGGCTCTCCTCTCCTCCCCAGCGCCCGTCGCGCTGTCGGGGCATGCTAGCAAGACCCTTGGGGGAGTGCGACCGCCCTTTGGGCGACCCGCCAGCGTGTCACAGGGGGTGGGGCGGACGCCGAAGTATGCCTGCCTTTGCGGGGGCTTGGAGCAGGGTTGCGCGGGGCCTGTTTCGGCATGACGCGCGTTTGCAAGTGGCGCCGTCGCGGGCCTTCGGTAGATCGGTCCAACGGCAGGGAGGGCGCGTTCAGCGACCGGCCCGATGTGTGCTGCCAAGGGGGCATGACCTCATGGGAAATCCTGCCAGTAACGCGCCCAAGCCCCCCGTCATGTCAGCGCAGCGCGCCCTGCATCGTGTCCCGCGGTGCCACTCCCAGATCCATGACCACCGGGTAGTGATCCGACGCCCAGACGCCGCCATTGCGGTCGCGGACGACCATGGGATCGCCAAGTTCCTCGATGCCATCCGACAGGCCGACATGGTCGATGGCGCCGAAGAGATGGAGACCGCGGTCGAGGTGGTAGGTGGCCCCTGGAACGCGGGGGAAGCGAACGCCCGTCGCCTCCAGCGTCCGGTGCAGCCGGGAGCCGTGCAGGGCGTTGAGATCGCCCAACAGAAGAACGGCTTCGCCCGCGTCGATCCAGGGCGCGACCTCTCGTGCGACGAGGTCGGCCGAACGCTGGCGGTTCTCGCGGCTACTCGCGTCGAAATGCACGTTGATCACGCGAAACACTGCGCCGGAACCGCGATCCTCGAAGCGCGCCCAGGAGGCGAAGGCCGGGTAGCCGCCATCGAAGGTGCGCGAGTAGATGACGTCGGGCGTGTCGGAGAAGAAGAACCATCCCTGGTCGAGCAGGTCGAAACGCGCGGCGCGGTAGAAGATCGGCTGGGTGGAGGGGAAGCTGCGCCAGTCTCCGGAGGCCGCGGCGGCATATCCCGCGTTGTTTCCGAGCAGCCAGTCGCGCGCGAGGTTCACGCTGCCGTCGCTGCCGCGCGAGAAGCTTTCCATTTCCTGGAAGGCGACGATGTCGGCGTCGAGCGCACGGAACGTCCGGTCCATCGGGTCCTTCCTTTCTTCCCAGCCGGAGAGGCCCCAGCGGCCCTGCGGCCGGATGAGCAGGATGTAGTGCACGTTCCACGTCGCAAGGCGAAGCGCCCCTTCGGGCCGGGGCGGCAGCGCGGCGCTGTCGGAGTGGCGCACATGCTGGCAGGCGACGAGCAGCACCAGCAGGGCCGCCACGGCAAAGAGGATGCGAAAGACCGTATACATCGTCATGCCTCCCCCAGAAGCGGCAGGCGCACGCGGGCCCGCAACCCGCCGCCTTCGCGGTTCTCCAGCGCGATGCTGCCGCCATGGGAGGCGAGGATCGTGCGCGCGATGGTCAGGCCGAGCCCGGCGCCGCCCGTCTCCGGGCTACGGCTGTCGTCGCCGCGCACGAAGGGCTCGAACACCTCGGCCAGTTGCGCTTCGGGAAGGCCGGGGCCGTCATCCTCGACGGCGACAAGCGCATCGCGCCCTTCGGTGGCGAGCGACACCCGCGCCGTCCCGGCATAGCGCAACGCGTTGTCGATCAGGTTGCCGAAGGCCCGGCCGAGTGCGACGGGCCGCCCGGATATGCGTGCCTCTGCGGCAGGGTGAAACTCCGCCCCGCGATCCGCGCACAGGCGCGCCAGCATCGGCTGAAGATCGACGGCAAGCGGCGCCTCGGCGTCGCCCGCGCCGCGCGCGAACGCCACGAGGCCGTCCGCCATGACGGTCATCTCGTCCAGCGTGCGGACCATCGGGGCGGCCTCCTCCTCGGCCAGCATCTCAGCGCGGATCCGCAGGCTGGTGATCGGGGTGCGCAGATCGTGGCCCACCGCCGCGAGCGTGCGCATGCGTTCGGCATCGAACCGTTCGATCCGGGCCTGCATTTCGTTGAAGGCCGCGGCCGCGTCGCGCACTTCGCGCGGGCCCGTCTCGGAGACGCGCGCTGTGCGGTCGCCATGTCCGGCCAGCCGCGCCGCCAGCGCAAGCTCGTTCAGGGGCCGGGTCAGCCGGCGCACGAAGACAAGCGCGACGCCGAGAACCGAAACGAGCGACACCCCGAGGGCCAGAAGCAGCGTTTCCTCCGAGATCCCGGGCGGGCCCCGCCGGTTGCCCCGGGAGATGGAGTTGAGCCATTGCGCCTCGGACGATGCGCCCTCCAGCAGGATGGACATCGCCACCGTCTCGCCGCCGCGGGGGCCGTCGCGCCCTTGCCGGACCATGATCGCGGCGCGCACCTCGCGCCCCGAGAGCGCGCCTGACAATTGCCGGGTAAGGGCGGCCGAGCGCGGGGCGCGCGGCACCTCCTCGACGATGGGAGAGGGATCGACCGACACGCGCGAGAAATGCGTGGATGCCTCGCGCGCGGCATCGCTCCGTCGCGGCGACGGGGCCGCCTCGATCGCGGGCACCAGCGATACGATGCGCTCCAGCTCGCGCTCGATTAGCGAGGCGCTGCTCTGGCGGGCACGGTCGGCATAGAGCAGCCCCGCGGCCACGAGATTGGCCGCCACCAGAGCGACGGCCAGCAGGATGGAGAACCGCAGCGCGAGGCCGTCGAACGAAGGGCGGCTCGGCATGCTCATGCGTCCTCCACATCCACCGCCAGGCGGTAGCCGCCACCCCATTCGGTGACGAGCAGGCGCGGGGATTTCGGCTCGTCCTCGATCTTGCGGCGCAGGCGGCTGACGGTGTTGTCGATGGCCCGGTCATAGGCTTTTGCGTCCCGCCCGGCCGTCAGATCGAGCAGCCTGTCGCGGCTGAGAACGTCATGGGGATGGTCGAGCAGGATGCTCAGAAACCGGCTTTCGCCGGAGGTGAGCGTCACCGTACGCCCATCGTCGTGATGCACTTCCAGCGTCGCAGCGTTGTGCCGCCAGGCTCCGAAGCGCCGGATGCCGCTGGCCACATGCGGGGTGGGCTGGGGCGCGCGGCGCAGAACCGCCCGGATGCGCGCCAGCAACTCCCGCGGGTTGAACGGCTTGACGAGGTAATCGTCCGCGCCAAGCTCCAGCCCGACGATGCGGTCGGTCTCGTCGGCCATCGCCGTCAGCAGGATCACCGGCGGCCCGCCCTGCGCCACGATCCAGCGGCAAAGGCTCAGCCCGTCCTCGCCCGGCATCATGACATCCAGCACGACCAGCGCCGGGGCGCTCTCGGCCAGTGCGCGCCGGGCCTCTCCCGCGTTGGCCGCGATCTGCGTACGCAGGCCCTGCTTGCGCAGGTACTGCGCCAGCGGTTCGCGGATGTCGCGGGCGTCGTCGACGATCAGGATCTGCGGTTCGGCTGGGTCCATGGGCGGGGTTTCGGGCCTTGTGGGTGCGGGGCGGTTCTGACCGAGTGTAGGGACAACCCGGTGCGAATTCCCAGCGCTCTGACCGGGCATGCGGCCCCTAAATTGTCGCTAAATGTCGCCGCGCATTGCGCTGCGACACCTGACGACAATCGCATCGCACGGCTGACACACATTGCTGGGCGCGCTCGTCCATATCGGCGGCATCGGAGGTGCAACGGCCTCCTGTCTGCGAAAGGAACCCAAGAGATGACCAAGACGAAACTCGTGACCACCGGTGTCGTGGTGCTGGCCCTTGCCGGAACCGGCGCCCTTGTCGCCACCGCGCAAACCGCGCCCGGCGCACCCGATGCCCCGCAAGCCCAGGAGCAGGAAACCCGCGCGCAATACCGCGGCGGGGAACGCGGGCGCCACGGCAAGCACAGCCGGCGCGGCGGATTTGTCGGCGGCGAGATGTTCCGCTCGCTCTTCGATGAGGTGGACGCCGACGGCGACCGCACCGTGACGCAGGACGAGATCGACGCCTATCGCGCCGCCCGTCTGGCCGAAGTGGATGCCTCCGGAGACGGCGCGCTGTCCATCGAGGAGTTCGACACGCTCTACCGCGCCTTCACGCGCTCGCGCATGGTCGACGCCTTTCAGGAGCTCGACGCCGACGGCGACGGGGTGATCTCGCCGGAAGAGATCGACACCCGGCTTGCGCGCTTCATCGAGCGGATGGACCGCAACGGCGACGGGGTGCTGACGCTCGAACGTCCGGGCCGTGGCAATGGCGGCGACGACAACGAATAACGGCGCCGGGCGGGGAGGCGAACCCTTCCCCGCCCCCAAGCCCGGAGAGAAGCAATGCACGACGCGACACTCGCAGAACGGCAGAGCTCGGCCGCAGGTCGGACCACAACGCACTTTGGCCTGCTGTCGAGACTGAACCACTGGATCACGGCGGCGGCGTTCCTCGGGGCGCTCGGCCTCGGGCTCCTTCTCGGGTTCGGCGAGCTGAGCCGCGAGGCCGCCGGGCCCTATCGGGACTGGCACAAGGCCCTTGGGCTGCTTGTGCTTGTCTGGGGCAGTTGGCGCATCCTCTGGCGCATGATCGAGGGCTTCCCCGAGCCCGCCGCGCCAGCGCCGCTCTGGCAGGAGATCGCGGCAAAGGCCGTGCATATCGGCCTGCTCGCCGCCACCCTGGCGCTGCCCGTCTCCGGGATGCTGATGTCGATTGCCGCGGGCCGTCCGCTGCGCGTGTTCGGGGTGGAGGTGTTGCCCGCTCTCGGGGACGTGGCATGGCTGGACGAAGTGGCCAGCGCGGTGCACGAGAGCGCGGCCCCGGTTCTGATCGTCCTGCTGGCACTGCATATCGGCGGGGCCTTGAAGCACCATTGGGTCGATCGCGACGAAACGCTGACGCGCATGGTGCGCGGGCCGCAAAGGCCGTGACCTAGCGCCTCGTCTGCCGCACCTCGGATTGATCCGCAGCCCCGCGGGTCAGACTTGCGAGACGGCGACCGGGCGGCCTTCGGCATGGGACTGCGCCGCGGCGTCCGCGATCAACTGCGCGCGCAGCCCGTCCGTTGCGTTGGGCGAGGGGGAGCGGCCCGCCTCCAGCGCGTCGACGAAATGGGCCAGCTCATTGAAATAGGCGGCCTCGTAGCGCTCCAAAAAGAAGTGCATGTTGGGCGCCCGGGTGAACCCGTCGCCACCCGCTTGCTCCACCGTTGTTTCGGGGACGTTGACGGCGGAGAGCATCCCGGACGCGCCATGCACCTCCACCCGCTGGTCGTAGCCGTAGGTCGCGCGGCGCGAGTTGTTGATCTGGCAGAGTTTGCCGGACGCCGTGCGCAGGGTGATCATGGCCGTGTCGACATCGCCCGCGGCGCCGATCTCCGGATCGACGAGACAGGACGCGGCTGCGAACACCTCCACGGGTTCTTCGGCGAGCATGAACCGTGCCATGTCGAAATCGTGGATCGTCATGTCCCGGAACAGGCCGCCGGAGGTCTTGATGTAGCCGATGGGCGGGGGGCTCGGATCGCGCGACGTCAGGATCATCCCCTCGATGTCGCCGATCGCGCCGGCGCGCAATCGGCGCTCCAGCTCGGCGAAGTTCGGATCGAACCGGCGGTTGAACGCCGTCAGGAAGGGCACATTGGCCGCCTCGACCGCTTCCATGCATTCCCGCACACGGTCGCTCGAAAGGTCGATGGGCTTCTCGCAGAAGATCGCCTTGCCGGCGGCGGCGGCGGCATGGATCTGCGCGTAGTGCAGCGTCGTCGGCGTGCCGATGATCACCGCGTCGATATCGGGGGCGGTCAGGATCGCATCCGTCTCGCGCACCTCGGCGCCATAGCTGTCGGCCAGGGCCCGGGCGGCGTCGGGCACCGCATCGGCCACGGCGGCCAGGGTTGCGCCACGCAGGCGGGAGAGACTCAATGCATGGACCTGCCCGATCCGGCCGCAGCCGAGGATGCCGAACCGGATCATGCCGCCGCCTCCTGCACCGGGCCGATGGCGCGCACGACCTTGCGCGCTTCCTCTGTCAGCGGGGCCTCGACCGCGCTCAGGATCTGAACCCTGTCGAAGCGCTCCGGATCGGTGGCGAGCACCGAACGGAGAGAGTGCCCGAACGCCATGCGCAGCTCCGTGCCCACGTTGAACTTGCAGATCGACGTGCCGTGCGCCAGGGCGACCCGCTGGATCATGGGGACACCGGAACCGCCGTGGATCACCAGTGGCACCTCCGTAACGGCCTGGATTTCGGCGATGCGCGCCTCGTCGAGCCCGCCTTCGCGGTTCTGTTGCAGATGCACGTTCCCGACCGAGATCGCCATTGCGTCGATGCCGGTGTCGCGCGCAAAGCGCGCGGCTTCGGCGGGATCGGTGCCTTCCGAGGCGGCGCCGTCGGCATAGCCCACGAACCCGATCTCGCCCTCGCAGGAGATCCCCGCGCCATGGGCCATCTCGGCGATGGCAGCGGTTTCGTCGATGTTCTGTGCCAAGGGCTTGCGAGAGCCGTCGAACATCAGCGACGTGAACCCGCTGTCGAGCGCGATGCGGCACTCCTCGTAGGTGTAGCCATGGTCGAGATGGGCCACGACCGGGACGGAGACGCTTTCGGCCAGGTTGCGCAGCATCGCGCCCAGGA
>JBCDGG010000183.1:0-8659 GCA_038757905.1 Pseudomonadota bacterium
CCGAGGCCGACCACGACCCACCAGAACTCCGCCCAGGACTGGACGCCAAGCCATGCAAAGGCGCTGGGCGCGTTCATCGGGCCGGTCCTGCCGCCTTGCGCGGCGAGGCGGAGGTCAGCGTGGCTTCGGAGGCCGCGGCCTTCTTCCTTCGGCGGATCAGCCAGGCCACGCCCATCAGATCGGGAACCCCGACAATGGCGCGGCGCAGGTTGCTGTATTTCGACCGTCCCGCCATGCGGCCCTTGTGGCTGACATCGACCAGCTTCACCTCCCATCTGTCCCGCTTGAAGAGCGCGGGCAGGTAGCGGTGCATATGGTCGAAATAGGGCAGGGCCAGAAAGGCCTCGCGCCGAAACCCTTTCAGCCCGCACCCGGTGTCCCGCGTGCCGTCATCCAGGATCCAGGCGCGCAGGCCGTTGGCAAAGCGCGAGGCCAGACGCTTGGAGGCCGTGTCCTGCCGCCCGACGCGCTGGCCCGCGACAAGGCCCAGATCTTCGTGCCCGGGGGCGAGGAACGGCGCGTAGAGCTTCGGCAGCTCCTCCGGCGGGTTCTGGCCGTCGCCGTCGAGCGTGCAGACGATCCGCCCGCGGGCCGCTTGCACGCCGGAATGCACCGCCGCGCTCTGTCCGGCGGCGACAGGATGGTGCAGCAGGCGAATGCGGGGCTCCGTTTCGGCCGCCGCGCGCACCTCGTCGGCCGTGGCATCCGAGGAGCCATCGTCGACCACGACAACTTCGAAGGCTGCGCCGGCGCACGCGCGGCAGATCCCCGTCAGCAGCGCCGCCACGTTCTCGGCCTCGTCGTGCATCGGCACAACGATGGAAACGTCCACGGCGGGAAGATCGGCGGCGTCCGTCATTTCTGCGTCTCGGTTCGGCCCGGCGGCAGGTGCAGGCCCGTTCCCGATAACAGGTGAGTGCGCGCGAAGTCCATGGCAGCCCGGCCTGCGGCGACCTCAGGCGCGGGCGAGCGTTTCGCCGAGGGAAAGCGTCGGGGTCAGCACCACCTCCTCGCCGCCGCCGACAGGCTCCTCGCCCGGGGGTTCGCTGCCATCCGGCGTCCGCGCGGCGACGATGCGCGCGGCGGCCTCGCCGATCTGGCGCCGCATGGCATCCATGGTGGCGAGGCGCTTGGGCAGGCCATCGAGCATCTCGATGTTGTTGAACCCGGCAAGCCCGATCTGACCCGGCACGTCGATCCCTTGCTCCAGGCAGTACAACAGCCCGCCAGCACCGATCATATCATTGGAATAATAAAGAAAATCGAGATCTGGCGAGCGATCCAGCATAGTGCGCGTCATCTCGCGCCCTTTCGCCAGGCCCGATCCGCCGGAGTAGAACTCCCTGTCGGCCATCTCGATCCCGGCCTTGGCCAGCGCTTCGGTGAAGCCCTCGAAACGTTTCCGCGCGCGATGATCGAGCGGCATCTTGGTGCCCATGAAGCCGATCTTGCGGTACCCGGCTTCCACGATCTCCTGTGCCATCATCCGGCCTGCGCGCCGGTGCGAAATCCCGACCATCGCGTCGACGGGCTGGCCGTCGGTGTCCATGATCTCGACGACCGGGATGGCGGCGTTGCGCAACATCGCCCGGGCGGCATCGGTGTGCTCCAGTCCGGCGATGATCACGCCCGAGGGACGCCAGGACAGCATCTCGTAGAGCACCTGTTCCTCGCGCTCCGGCCGGTAGTGAGTGACGCCGAGGACAGGCTGCAGGCCGGTATCCTCCAACTCGCCGGAGATCCCGTTCATCACCTCAGGAAACACCATGTTCGACAGCGACGGGATGATCACCGCCACCAGGTTGACCCGGCTCGATGCCAGCGCCCCCGCGATCTTGTTGGGCACGTATCCCAGCCGCTTGGCCGCTGCGAGCACCCGCTCCCGCGTCGGCTGGCTGACATCGCCCCGGTTGCGCAGGACGCGGCTGACGGTCATCTCGCTGACGCCCGAAGCCTCGGAGACATCGCGCAGCGTCAGAGGTCGGCGGTGTTCTGTCATGGGGCGTCGCTCGGCAGCATGGGGTCTTTCGAACAGGTAATAGCATTTCGTCGGCGGTTCCAAGCCGTGCCGCTTCTGCGGTGAGTCGGCCGTGAGTCGCGCCCGGCACCGGCCCCTTCAGTATCGCTGGTTGGCGTCTCAGGCACAATATGCCGCGGCAGAACCTACTGTTTCCGCGTCGGAAATCACCTGTGGCTGTCAACCTTTTCTGCCCGTTCCCGTTGAACCGTTGGGGGCATTGTTGTATTCTGGCACGGGAAGTCGTGAGGTGGGTTATGTTTCGATCGTTCGCATTAGCGAGTTTGTGTTCCCTTGCAGCGCTGGGGTTTAGCCCGGCAGACGCCGCACCAATGAAGCTCGATCTTCGGGATCTGACAAACGCACAGCTTCAAATTCGACCCAACGGTTCGACGGGTCTTCTCCCGCTCACAAACACCGATGTCCGCGCACGGCTGACGCCGTTCGATTTCGTTCTGCGTAACCAGAATGCCAACGTTCTGCTGCGCGATGCCCCCTTCGCGTCGTTCACCAGCAATGGCGGCGGTGTCGGCCTGACCATGGACAGCGAGGACGAGCTGCCCGTGGACGGCCTCATGGGCAACGATCTTGTCCTTATCACGCTGAGCCAACCCCTCCCGCTGCACGAGATCTTCTTTCGCGGATGGGACGATGACGACGACTTCGTGTTCTTCTTTTCCCCGGACTTCGTGGATGTCGGCGACACGTTCCCGCTGGCCCAGTTTCAGGCCGTTCAGAACGCCCCGCCGGGCGGGCGCGCCTCGTTCCTTGTCGACGGGTCGCCGGAAGTGCGCAGCCTCGGCATCGGGGCATTGGGCAACGACGACGAGTTCCGGATCGAACACCTCGTCTTCGGCACCAAGGATCCGAACCCGGACCCGGAGGTTATCCCGGTGCCGCCCGCCATCGCCATGCTGGCCACCGGCATCGCTCTGATCGGCGGGTTCGGAGCCGTACGCCGGCGGACGCCGAAAGCCTGACGATACTCACGCTAGAGCAGCCGCGCGGGTTGGTGCGTCTTGCAGCTTGCTGCGAGAGGATGCACACGCTCTGGGCCATCTACTGAGATCACCATGACGTGCGGCCTCTGAGGCGGAGGGCCGTTCCCGGCAGCGCCGCCTAGACCTGCTTGCGGACACGCTGGCTCAACGTCCAACCCGCAACGCACGGAATACCCTGGTTTCCGGTAGCGACGCGAGACCCAACCCTTAAAACAACACCAGAACGGGCCCTGGCGGTCCCCCACCCGCCGCGCGCTTCGCTGACAGGAGCGGCCCTCTCAGAGGAGCGTGGCCTTTCCCCTTTCGGCATGCGTGCGCTTCGCTGACCCCTCTACGACAAAAGGGGCCGGTCCTCACATAGGGCCGCGGAGCTATTGGCTCCGGCTCCGCAGAGAAGTGGCTTGGCACATCCCTCGGCATCGAGCGCGCAAAGAAAAAGGGGGCCCGAAGGCCCCCTTTGAGGGTTTGGTTGTCCGGGGCGGCCGATCAGGTGCCCTGGAAGTCGTCGTTGGTCGGCAGGCCGACAACTTCGATGTTGGCGTTGACCAACACCGTCGCGCCGTCCTGGTCGCCGTAGGTGTTGTCCTGACGGAACAGGTCGACGAGGTCGTCGTTGCCCTGCGGGTTGACGAAGATCGTCCCCATGAGGATGTCGTCCGCAGATGCGTCGGGGAAATCCTCGTCGTTGTCGTCTTCGGGGTCATCGTCGGAGCTGCTCTCGTCGTCGAAGAACGAGGTGCCGCTGTCCTCATAGACGCGGATGCGCACGGCACCCGTTTCACCGTCGATCGCATCGACGAAGAGGTAGTCGGCCTCAACGAGGCATGTCAGGTCGATCACGTCCTGAACCGGCACGCCACCCTCAAGACCGAACTTGAAGTCCTGAATGACGTTGGTGCCAAGCTCGTTGTGGACACCGGACAGATAGGCGTTGAACGGTCCCGGCGGGTCCACGAACTCGGCGTCGTTGTCGCCGATGAACTTGAACACGTCGCTGCCCTTGCCGCCGATCAGGTTGTCGTCGCCGCCGGAAGCGATGAGGGTGTCGTCGCCCTTGCCACCGTTGAGAACGTCGTTCTCATCCTGCGGCTGCGGGCCGTCCATGTTCTCGGACACGCCGTCGACGAGGGTGTCGTTGCCGCCACCGCCCTTGAGCATGTCTTCGCCCGTGCCGCCGACCAGCAGATCGTCTCCGCCGCCGCCGAAGAGCTTGTCGTTGCCGCCCTCGCCGAAGAGGTTGTCGTTGCCCTTCTGGCCCGCGATGCGGTCGTTGCCTTCGCCACCGCAGATCTCATCGTCGCCGGAACCGCCGCGAAGCTTGTCCGCGTCGTCGCCGCCGAAGATGTCGTCATTGCCGGCACCGCCGAAGATGTCGTCTTCGCCCGAGCCACCAACGATCTCGTCGTCGCCGTCTCCGCCGTCGATCGTGTCGTTGCCGACCTGACCATCGATGAAGTCGTCGCCTTCGTTGCCTTCGATCGTGTCGTCGTTGTTGTCGAGAATGCCGTCGTCCAGATCATCGACGCTTGGGAGGTCACCGTAGATGACGTCGCGGCCTTCACCACCCTTGATGTTGTCGTTGCCGTCACCACCGGTGATGTACTCCAGCGAGTAGTCGTCGCTGTTGCCGCCGCCGCGGATGATGTCATCCCCGTTGCCGCCTTCCAGCTTGTCGGAGTCAGCGCCACCGGCGATGCGGTCCGCATTGTCCCCGCCCATGATGCTGTCTTCGCCGGCCGAACCGAGCAGGCTGTCCTGGCCGGAACCACCCTGGATCTCGTCGTCGCCGTCTTCGCCGTCTATCGTGTCGTTGCCGGCATCGCCGAACAGGATATCGTCACCCTGCTTGCCGAAGATGGTGTCGTTGTCGTCACCACCGAAGATCGCGTCGTTCCAGCGACCGCCGGTCAGCGTGTCATCGCCGGCACCGCCATCGGCACAAACATAGACCTGATCGCCGCTGAGCAGCGTGACGCCACCCTTCGTGTCATCACCGGGTGCGCCGATGAGGTTCAGGAATGCGCGAATGTCAAAGGTATCGGCGCCGTCACCGCCGGCGACGTTGGCAATGTAGTACTCAACCTGCTGGCCCTGCTCGTCGGTCCAATACTGGACGAACTCACCCTCGATGCCCTCGGTGCGGGCGACGGGGTCGAACACCTCGGCAAACGGGATCGGCGGCAGCGGGTCGCCTGTCGAAATGTCGAGCTTGCGATCTCCGTCGGGCGTGGCTTCGTCGCAAGCGAGATGGCGGTCGGTCGGTTCAATGAAGCAATATTCAATAATGTCGAGATCTGGCTTGTCAGCCACATCCAGACAACCTTCAAACACGTAGTTGGTCATCGGTACTTCCCCCAAGATAACACAAGATTGGAAGCGCGCGAACGCGCTGTACGAGTGGTTGCTCCCACTGCGGTTACCTTAACGAACCCGTCAAAAATTGGCTCAGAAAAAGTTTATGGACACACGTTTTGCAACCTTTTGCCGTAATTAGAATTGCTAATTATCGCTTAAGTTGTACTATATGTAGTATGTGACGTCACGTCGTTTAGTCCATAACTAGTAGTACACTACATATCGTGTCATTGTGATCATGGTTTACTAATGTCTTAATGCTGCCTAATTCTTTTCATAGAGTCGCGAATCGCGAATCGGCTCTTTCATTCGCGTATCGGCAAGGTACGAAATGTCGCACTTGCTGTAATGACAATCGACTTTGGGGACCAAAGTTCGCGCTCCATTACTGTTTCCAAATTAAGAACAATAATGTAGCATTTCAGATGTGCTTTTATTCCATCGGTGGGAAAAATCTCCCTTTGCGCAAAGGCGTTCGGCACTGTATCTGCTGCGTGCCGGCCCTGTGGCTCAACTGGATAGAGCAGCCCCCTCCTAAGGGGCAGGTTGCAGGTTCGAGTCCTGCCAGGGTCGCCATGCCCGCCGCGTGTCGGGCGCTGGGCACGGCCACGGGCGCGGCAGGCCTCCAGGCACACTTCACACACACAGGGACGGACGCCGACGCAGGCGCGCGTACATGGCGCTGAGCACGCGGCTGAGCCAACTCTGCGATGGCCCTCTGAGGGGACGGAGCGGAGGATGGGCGGCCATACGTTCCCAAGGTCCGCTGTTGGGCGGCCAATGAGCGGCTGAATGCCAGCCCGAGACAGCTCAACGGAGTGCCGATGCCCCGCGCTCCGGGCCGACGTTCATCGGTTGGCGCGCCGCGCTGCCCGACCGGCTAGGGGCGGCACGCGTCCTCGTAGTGGCGCAGCACGGCCTTCACCGCGTCGATCAGGAGGCCGTCGCCCGTGCGCGCAGCGGTTACGCCCGCGAACTGCGCCATAACCGGCGCCGGGATCTCGCGCCCAGCCAGGCGCTGGCGCACACGGGCCACGGCGGCGTGCGCGCGCGGGGCGGGCCAGTAGTAGCGGATCCGGTCCGAGTAGCTGAAATGGCGCTGCAGCCAAGGATCCGCGCCGTCGCCGCCATAGTATCCCGCCCAGTGGACGGGATCGGCCCGCATGATCTCGTCCATCTCCGTCATCAGCCGTCCTTGCGGCGCGTGACCGTCGAGGACGTCCGCGATGGCATCGGCTGCATAGAGCGCCTCTCGCAGCGCGAAAGTCAGCCACGGGCCGACCTTCAGGATTGAAAATCCATTCGCAACCAGTGCCTTAAGGCCCTCCGGCGATTGGTAGTCGGTGGAATGGGCTTCGAAGACGAGGCCGGGATGGGCGCGCAGCATCCCGGAGAGAGCGCGCGCCCGATCCGCCTCGAACGGCAGGACGCTGGCATGATCGAACTCCACGCCCGGCTGAACCACAAGGCCGATGACCCGGGAGAATGCATCGGACAGACCGCGCGCCACGAACGCGTCGCGATGGAGGGCGTAGGTCCGGGCGGCGTCCTCGGGCGCGGTCACGTCCAGGCGCTCGATCCTGTGCGTGGCGCCGCCCGGTACGGGAACCTCCGTGCCTACGATGTAAACCGGCATGTGATCGCCCCGGTGCCGCTCCGCCACAAGGGCGAGGCGCGCCGCGCGCGCCGCGATCTCGCCCTCGGGAAGCACCGCAGGGTCGCCCGCGCAGCCCATTGAGGTGTCCAGGTGCAGTTTCGTGAACCCGGCTTCGGCATAGGCGGCGATCATGGCCTCGGCCTTACCCATTGCCGCATCGGCGGGCAGATGCGTCCATGGGTTCGGGCCAAGATGGTCACCGCCGAGGATGATGCGGTCGGCGGCGATCCCGATCCTGTTCGCGATGGCCATGACGAACGCGCGGAACTGCGCGGGGGTCATCCCGGAATACCCGCCGTCCTGGTTGACCTGGTTGCACGTGGCCTCGATCAGCACAGGCCGGTCATGGCCCTTCGCGAGGTCGAGCGCAGCTTCGATCACGATCGGATGCGCCGAACAGACGGACGCGATGCCGAGGTGTTCGCCCCGGGCCCGCGCGTCGGGAAGCGCAATGAGGGGGTGCTGCGTCATGCCGAGGGCCGCGCGGTGCGCAGGAAGGCCTGCAACTCGTCCAGCGTGGCCGTGCCCTCCATCGGGCCGCGGCGCAGGACGGCCATGGCGCCGCTGGCCACCGCGAGTTCCAGCGCCTCAGGGGCCGGCACGCCGCGCAGCCAGAGCGCCGTGAAGGTGGCGCTGAAGCAATCGCCGGCGCCGGTCGGGTCTACCTCCTGCACGGCGAAAGCGGGGCGCTGGTGGCGGCTGCTGCCGCCGATATAGGTCGCCCCGGCGGCACCGTTCTTGTGGACGACGGCGCCGACCCCGCGGGCGATCAGGCCGTCGATGGCGTCCTCCGGCGTGCTTCCGCCGGCGACGAGGGTCAGCTCCTCGCCGCTGGGCAGGAACAGATCGGTCCGGGCCAGAACGTCGTGCATCGCCTGTGTCATCCCCGGGGCGCGCAGCATCTCCGCCCGTACATTGGGATCGAACGACACCGTCCCACCGCGCGCGCGGATCGCGTCGGCCGCGCGAAGGTTGAGCTGCACACTCGCCGGGTCGGACAGGGACGAGCCCATGACATGCAGATGTCCGGCGCTGTTCAGAAGCCGGTCGACCGCCTCGGTGACGTGCACGCGGCCGCAGGCGCTGTGCCGGAGGTTGAAGATGAACTGACGCGCGCCCGCGGCATCGTAGCGGACAAAGGCAGTGCCGGTCGGACGCTCCGCATCCACGACGACGCCGGAGACGTCGACCCCGTCCTGCTGCAGCCGGGTGAGGTTCATCCGGCCGAAATCATCGTCTCCGACGGCGGAGACGATCGCTACCGGCTGCCCCAGCTTTGCGGCCTGATCGGCAAAGATGGCAGGAGCGCCCGAGGGAAAGGGCCCCGTCAGGGGCTGGGGCTGCAGGAACCCCGTTCCGGGCGTATCCGCCATGACCTCCACCAGGATCTCTCCGATCACGAGGATCTTCTTCATGTCCTGCTGCCCTCCGCCGATGGGACGGGTCGCCCTACGCCCGACCTGCGGCGCGCGGACGGACGGGCGGAATTGCGCGCGGGCCCCATCATTCGCAGGTCCGCAGAACGGCTGCGCGCCTTATGTCGCCGCACCCGAGCGCCACGGAGTGCTGCGCAGAATCCGCGAGCACGAAGCGGGGCTTGACCGTGCCGTGCATCAGCAAGCCCTGATA
>JBCDGG010000184.1:0-8584 GCA_038757905.1 Pseudomonadota bacterium
CCAGGTCCGGTGACGTGGGATCGGCCTCGGCAGCGAAAGGCGCGGCCGTTTCTTCCGCGTCGGGCGCGGAGGGCAGCGCGGTTGGCTCGGGGTCGGCTGGCTGCGGTGCAGGTAGCGCCTCCTCGGTCGTCTCCGGGGCCAAGGCCCCGGACAAGGCGGCCAGCACAGCCTCGGCGGGCGCATCGCGCGTCGCCGGTGGTGCGAGAGGCGGCTGCGCCACCGTCTCCGCCGACCCGGCCTCATCTGCTGGGCTGGGATCGGCGCTGATGTCTGTGGCGACCGCTTCCCCATCAGCGTCCTGCGAGCCGGCGTCTGGCACCGGGAGCGACGCGGACGCCTCGGCATCAGCATCGGCGGGGCGTGGCAAGGGGCGGGCGTCCTGCAGCGGGTCAAGGGGCGCGACAGCCGCGTCGGCCACGGCAAGCGGATCGGCCGCCTCGGGCGTCTCCGTCTGCGCGCCCGGGGCGAGCGATGCGTCATCCTGCGTGTCGGGCAGAGCGGTCGGCGCCGGTGCGTCGGCGGAGGGCCGCGCGGGCGGCACGATGGGCGGGCGGCCCGTGAACAGGACGTACCCTCCCGGCGCGAGCGCCCCTTCCGGCAGCGGCACGACGAGCCCGTCGGGGCCCAAATAGGATCCCGCCGGCAACGGGTTCACGGGCGCTGTGGGCAGCGCATCGCGGCGGTCGGCCTCGGCCAGCCGGCCGTCCGGCAGGCGGACGGGCGCCGGTGTCGGGCCGCCCGGTGGCGTGAGCGCCCGTGTGGTCAGCGGCGGCTCCTCGCTGGCTCCCGGCGCCAGGGGCGAGGTGGGCGTGTCGGTCAGAACCTCCGTCGCTGCGACATCGGCAGACGGAGCCGGCGCCGGGGTGGAGGGCAGGGCGGTGGGTGCGGTCTCGGCAGGGGCGGCTTCGGCCGTGTCCGCGTCCGGCGCGTCGGGCTGGGCGACCGGCGGCGGGGTTGCCGCATCGCCGAGCGGCACGTCGGCCGCGGTGGAGGTGGCCACCGACGGGGCGGCGGGTGCCTCTGCGACACTGGTCCCTTCCACCGATTGCGCCGGCGCGACCGGCGCCGAGGTGCTGTCGGCACCCTGCGGGCTTTCGGGGGTCTCGACGGGCTGTGCCCGCGCGACGTCCTCTGTACTGGGCGTCGGATCTTCGGGCAGGGGCGTGATCGCCGGGGCTGGGTCGGTTGCGTCTTCGGCGGTCTGCCCAGACGCGGCCGGGGGGATCTCCGTTGGCTCTGTCGCGGTGGGGGCGGGCGGGGCCGCCGCTTCGGTGCTGGCGAGGGCATCGGCCCCCTCGATTGCGCCCTCGGGCTCTGTCTGCTCAATGGCCTGCGCGACGTTGGACGCGTCTTCGGATGGGGCCGTCGCAGGCGGCAGGCTCGCCACGGCCTGCTCCCCCCGATCTTCGACATAGAGCGACCAGAGCGCGACCACACCCATGACGGCCAGCAACCCGATCGTCAGCGTCAGGCCGAGGTAGCGCGGGCCGCCGCGGACGCTCTCTGTCCGCCGGGCCCCGAAAACGGTGAGGCTTTCGGCCTCGTTCAGCGCGCCCTCCTTGCTCGGTGCAGACGCGGCCGGGGCGGGAACGACAAGGCCCGTGCTCCGCCGCCGGATCTCGCGCTTGCCACGCGGTGGCAGCGTCTCCGGCGCGCTGGCATTGGCCAGGGTCGACAGTTTCGGCGTATTGGAGGGCGGCGGCAGGTCGTGCGTCTGGGACGTGTCCGCGAGCGAGACCGACGTCTGCTTGTCCACCTTCTGCTTGCCAGTGTTCGGCTTGCCCGCGTTCTGCTTGCCGACGGGCTTCGACGCTACCGGGCTCGGTGCATCCTTGCGCTTGGCGGGCTTTGGCTCGCTCGCCGTGGCGCGCAGACGCGACAGACCGCGCCGCGCCGGAGCCTTCGGCGGGGTTGGCTGCTCCGGGGTGGCCGATGCGGGAACCACGGGCGACGTCCTTTCGGCGTCGGCCCCGTCGCGGGCAGCCCGCAGCGACACGAACGGGGCTGCCGCGACCGTGTCGGGGGCAGGCGGGGTCTCTGCTGGACCGTCGCTTTCTGCGCCCGGCGGTGCGGTGCTCTCGGATGCCTCCGCAGCCGCTTCGGCGGACACTGTCGACTCCGGGCTGGTCTCTGCCTCCGCCGAGTCATCGCCCTTGCCTGCGACTTCGGCAGGCTCCGCGTCGTGCGCCGTCTTGTTGTCGGAGACCGGCGCGGGCACTGCCGGGGCGTCCGCGCCACTGGCGCCGCCCGCTGGGGCCGCTTCCGGCGAGGGGTTTTCGGCCGGGGTAGCGGACGCGTCCGTCGGCGCCATGTCAGCGTTCGGGGCCGGCTCCGGGTCCACCGGCCTCTCCGCCGTCTGCAGTGGGGCGGGATCCGCGGGCGAGGTCTCGGCTGGTTCGCCGCTTTCCGGCGTGTCGCCTTCTGCCGAAGCCGCCTGCGCGGCGTCGCGCATCAGGGCCGATGCGGCATCCGGGGGGGCACTCTCGGCTGCCGTGCCGCCGAAGCGGGGATGACCGGGAAAGACGTCCTCGTCCGGGTTGCCCAGATAGGCCGTCGGGTCGAAGCCCTGTGCGGCCGCGAACTGCTGGGCTTCGGCAAGCGTCTCGCGGGCGACGACGGCGATGCGCAAGACCTTGCCGTCGAGCCGCCAGTCCCACAGCAACTCGTCGAGGTCATAGGGGGTGGCCCCGACCAATCCCGCGCGGACGCGGGCCGCATCGGCGACATCGTCGAGCCCGCTTGCGGCAACCTCTGTATAAAGGATCTGGCTGTCGGGCAGCACCACTTCGGTCGGGGCCGTGTCGGGCTCGCCTCCCGCGGCTTTGGCCGTTTCGGCGGCGATCAGCTCACGCATCTCGGCCAGGCGGGCCTCGAAATCCGGTGCGTCGAGCGTTGTCGACAACTCGGCCTCGGACGCCCCGATGCGGCGGAGCGAGATACCGTCATGGTCGAGATACAGGCGGAAAAGACTGGGCATGGGCACTGCGGTTTCGGCTCTACTGTGCCCCATGGGACTGTGCTGGGGACGCGAAGAAAACAGGTCATGTCGTCGGCGCTGGACCGAGGGGCGCGGGTTGCCGTTCAGCCCCCGGACCGCGCGTTTTTCGGTTTCGCTCTGCGGCAGGTTATAGCAGGATCTCACTGAATGGAAAGCGAAGCGCAACGGGCGGCCATTGCATGCCGAACCCTGAATTGCGCCTAATTGAGAGAGGTTTACGCAGTGTTACCCCCAGACTCACCGGTGGCGTTTCTGTCCCGGACACGGACCATTTCGATGTGCGCTGCCGCATTGTGCGCCCTTGCGCTCACCTTTGCGGGCACAGACGCCGCGGCGCAGGGCGATCTTGCCGAGGCCCAGATCGTCGTAACCGGCGAGGGCCAGGTGGCGGCCGCCCCGGACATGGCCACCATCACGCTGGGCGTGCAGCGCGAGGCCGGCACCGCCCAAGGCGCCGTCTCGGAGATGTCGGACGCGGCGCGCAGCGTCTTGGACGCCGTGGTTGCAGCCGGGGTTGCGCCCGCGGACGTGCAGACGAGCGGATTGCGGCTGTCGCCCCGCTTCGCGCCGCAGGACGGGCCGCGGCAGGGCCCGCCCGAAGTGGTCGGCTACGTCGCCGAGACGGTCGTGACGGTGCGCGTGGTCGATCTGGCCGGGCTTGGCGGAGTTCTCGATTCGGTCGTTGCGGCAGGGGCCAACCTTTTCAGAGGCTTGTCCTTCGGGATTGCCGAGCCGGGGCCGCTGCGCGACGAAGCCCGGCAGCTAGCCGTGCTGGATGGCGCCCGCCAGGCCGCGCTGCTGGCGGAGGCGGCCAATGTCGGCTTGGGCCGGCTCGTCCGGATCGAAACGGAAAGCGCGGCGCTGCCCCCTCAGATGATGCGGTCCGATATGGCAATGGCGGAGATGTCTGGCGTTCCCGTGTCGGAGGGCGAGGTAACGCTGAACGCCCGGGTTCGACTGATCTACGCGATCACCGCCCGTTAGGCGGGCCTGCACGAGAGGCGCTGGACGGCCGAGCAACCGGCGCCTGTTTTGCCTTAGAGAAGCGGCGTATACCATTTTTCTCAATGGCTTTTTGCGGAGTATACGCTCCGCGATATCAGGGCTACGACATGGCGGCCTGCGCGCAGAAACATGAGGCGCGGACCGGTGCGTCCGCGCGGGCTTCCACAACGTCGAGCCGGCGTTTCAGCATGGCCGCCTCGCCGGATTGACCGCGCGCCGTAAGGCACTGATAAAGCCCGCGCATCGCCCACACATTGTCCGGATGGATCTGAACGCGGGGCAGCGCGGGCCCCGCCGAACTCACCAACCCAAGATCCTGGCGATAGACGTCTTCGGCGTCCTCCACCCGGCCCTGTTCGAACAGTAGAGCGCCGAGCGCGTGGCGTGTGGGCTGCATCCAGCCCCAGGGCTCATCGTAGGGCAGGCTGTCATCCAGCGCGACGGAGCGGCGGAGATGCTCGAACGCCGTATCGTAAGCCCCTTTTCTGTACTCGATTTCTCCGGCCAGCATCGCATCGGCGATGGCAAAGAGATCCTGCATCGTGTTGTTGTGCAAAAGCCGGCTGTCCGGGACGCGGGCCCGGGCCGCGCGAAAGCGCTCTTGCTCCGCCTCGGCTTCCGCCACCTGGCCGAGCGCCGCATGCGCCACGCCCTTGGCGTAATGCAGGGTGGCAATCCACGTGCAATGAAGGTCCGGCTCGTCTGGAAAGGGAAGCGCCAGGATCTCCTGCCACTTGCCGAACCGGATGAGGATATGGGGCTCAAAGCTCAGGAAAGGCTCCAGAAAGTCCGCCATCGGGGGTGTCTCGACACGCAGGAGATCGGCCGGAACCGTGTCGTGGATCTCTCGGTTGGCGGCAAGCGCCGGGGCGAGCTGGCCGGCGAAGAGCGCACCATAGATGATGAAGTGATAATCGTGGATCCGGTACAGCGTGTAGAAGTTCGAGCCGCCCGATCGGTCGTATTCCCGCCGGTCGGCGCGCATCGCGGCCATGTTGGCCGAAATGACGGCCGGATAGTCGCCGCAGAGCACGTCGATATGGCTGGCCATGTGCAGCAGATGCCCGGCATCCGGCACCAACCCCCGCAGCGCATCGGCCTGTCGCAGCGCCCTCTCGGGCGCGGGCGACATCTCCATGAGGTGAATATAGAGATGCAGAAGGCCGGGATGCGCCCAGGCGTCGGCATCCGTCTCGAACGCGTCCTCCAGCACCTGCTGGGCCTCCAGGGTGCGCGCGCCTGCGGCCGGACCGCCCGAGGCCAGGTCCCACATCTGCCAGGGCGTGATGTTCAGAAGCGCCTCGGCATAGATCGCGCGGAGATCGCGGTCATCGGGATGGGCGGCCTGCGCCGCCCGCATGGCATCGGCGAACGCGACGTTCCACGCCGTCAGCGCCTCGATATTCTCCGGCAGGTCCGCCTGGGGGAAGCGGTGGGGAAGCGCGTTGATCAGCGCTTGTTCGGCCGGGCTCGCGCCCTTCCGCGCCGCGCAGGCCGCCACCGTGGCCGCATGGCACTTCGAGAGCGTCTTGGCGCGGCTCTTCGGGTCCATCAGCTCCCAACTGTAATTGTAGTTCGGGCCGAGCGCGTAGGCGCGCCCCCAGAGAGCCAAAGGGCAGGCGGGATCGGTTTCCAGCGCGCGGTCGAAACAGGCGACGGCTTCCTCGTGATGAAAGCCGTAGACCCAGATTAGGCCTCGGCGGGCCCATTCCCGGGCCGTGTCGCAGCCCGTGGTGATCGGGCGGGTATAGGTCCCCAGATCGTAGTAGCTGTCCATGCCGCACCCTCCGTCCCCGCCGTGCTAAGGCCTCAGGGTAGACGCGCGCACGGGCACAGAAAAGACCGGGACGGACATCGGAGGAAGCGGGGCGCAAGCGTCCCGCGGGGCCGATTGGATGGCGCGCACATCCTCTGCCGCCTCCCCGGGCGGCAGACCGTTCGCCGCGATAGGTCGAGGCCCAAGCGCCGCCCCGGCCCTTGGGGGCTGCGCCGAACAGAACCGGGCGCAGATCGCGGCGCTTTGGCGTTGACATGGGAGCCGGGGCGGATACGTCAGCGGCTCCATGACACAGACCGCGCGATCCTCCCCCGCGACGCCCACCCGCGTCATCGCCTCCGGAGTTCCCGAAGGGTTCGACGCGCGCCTTTTGGCGCAGGAACTCGCGGCCGGCCGGAGCGCCGTCCACGTGGCGCGCGACGACAAGCGGCTGGAGGCGATGCGGGCGGCGCTGGCCTTCTTCGCGCCTCAGGCGGTGGTCGTCGACTTCCCCGGATGGGATTGTCTGCCGTTCGACCGGGTGTCGCCCAACCCCGACATCTGCGCCCGCCGCATGGCGACCCTCGCGGCGCTGGCACGGGGGGCATTGCCGCAGCCCTTTGTGCTGCTGACAACGATGTCGGCCGCCACTCAGTTCGTTCCGGCGCGCGACGTGCTGCGCGACGCCGCGTTCGTGGCCGAGGTCGGCGGGCGGATCGACGAGGCGCAGTTGCGCGCGTTCCTCGTGCGCATGGGGTTCGTACAGGCGCCGACGGTGACGGAGCCGGGGGACTACGCCATCCGCGGCGGGATCTTCGACATCTTTCCGCCGGGGCAGACGGGGCCTGTCCGGCTCGACCTCTTCGGCGATGTGCTCGACGGCGCCCGCCGGTTCGATCCGGCCAGTCAGCGCACGACGGAGAAGCTCAAGCGCGTCGAACTCGCGCCCGTCTCGGAGGTGATTCTCGACGAGGCCGCCATCACCCGGTTCCGGCAGACCTATCGCATCCAGTTCGGCGCCGCCGGAACGGACGACCCGCTCTACGAGGCCGTGTCGGCCGGGCGCAAACATGCCGGGATGGAGCATTGGCTTCCGTTCATTCACGAGCGGCTGGAGACGCTCTTCGACTATGTGCCGGGCGCCAGCATCGTGCTCGACGAGCAGATCGAGCCAGCTCGCACGGCGCGGTGGGACGGCATCGCAGACAGCTATGACAATCGCGTCGAGGCGATGAAGTCCAAGGCGCGGATCGACAGCGTGTACAAGCCCGCGCCGCCGGATCTGCTCTATCTGGACACCGCGGCCTGGGAGGCGCATTTGGCGGCGCATCGCGTCCTGCAACTGGCCGCGCTGCCCGCACCGCCGGGCCCCGGGGTGATCGATCTGGGCGGCCGGATCGGGCGCGATTTCGCACCGGAGCGCCAGCAGGAAAAGCTGAGCCTCTTCGGCGCTTTGGCCGATCATGTGAATGCCGTGCGCAAAGAGGCGCATGTGGTGGTGGCCTCCTATTCCGAAGGCGCCCGGGAACGGCTGCAAGGGCTGTTGGCCGATGAGGGTCTGGCGGGGCTGACCCTGATCTCGGACCATCGCGACGTGCCGGACGGCGTCGGGCCGGAGGGCGGGCAGATCCACCTCGCGGTCTGGGCGCTGGAGCATGGCTTTTCAGGGCCGGAGCTTGCGGTCATCTCCGAGCAGGATGTGCTGGGCGACCGCCTGATCCGCCGCCCGAAAAAGAAGCGGCGTGCCGAGAACTTCCTGACCGAAGCGCAGACGCTGACGCCGGGCGATCTGGTGGTGCATGTCGACCACGGCGTCGGGCGCTACAAGGGGCTGGAGGTGGTCACGGCGCTCGGCGCGGCACACGAGATGATCCACCTCGAATATGCCGAGGCCTCGCGGCTTTACCTGCCGGTCGAGAACATCGAGCTGTTGTCGCGCTACGGCCACGAGGACGGGCTGCTCGACAAGCTCGGTGGCGGCGCCTGGCAGGCCAAAAAGGCGCGCCTGAAGGAGCGCGTGCGCCGCATCGCCGACAAGCTGATCCGCATCGCCGCCGAGCGGGCCCTGCGCAAGGCCCCGGTGGTCGAGCCGGTCCCCCACGCGTGGGAGGAGTTCTGCGCCCGCTTCCCCTATCAGGAGACGGAGGATCAGCTGAGCGCCATCGAGGACGTGTTGAACGATCTGGATGCGGGCACGCCGATGGACCGGCTGATCTGCGGGGATGTCGGTTTTGGCAAGACCGAGGTGGCGATGCGCGCGGCGTTCATTGCGGCGCTGCAGGGGCATCAGGTGGCGGTGATCGCCCCCACCACGCTGCTCTCCCGCCAGCATTACAAGAGCTTTGCCGAGCGGTTCCGGGGCTTTCCGATTCGTGTCCGCCAATTGTCTCGATTTGTCAGCACGAAGGAGGCAGCCCTCACGCGCAAGGGGCTGGAAAGCGGCGAGGTCGACATCGTGATCGGCACCCATGCGGTGCTGTCCAAGCAGGTGAAGCTGAAAAACCTCGGCCTGCTGATCATCGACGAGGAGCAGCATTTCGGCGTCGGCCACAAGGAACGGCTGAAAGAGCTACGCTCCGACATTCATGTGCTGACGCTGACGGCCACGCCGATCCCGCGCACGCTGCAATTGTCGCTGACCGGGGTGCGGGACCTGTCGATCATCGGCACGCCCCCGGTCGACCTGAGCCGGCCAGGCGAGCTCGCGCACATGGGCGCTCGTCTCCGCGACATCTCGGCCCCCCTGTCGCCTGCGCTTTTCGGAGCGCAGCAGCGCGCGGATCTTCTCCGACGGGGTCGACGCGTTCGCGACCTCCATCGACGAC
>JBCDGG010000185.1:0-8322 GCA_038757905.1 Pseudomonadota bacterium
CGCGCCGCGGCGGGCCGTCGACATGAACCGTTTTGGAGACACGCGCACTTTGCGATGTCGGAGGGCGCGCCACGTCGACGTCCCAGCTCATCGCCCGTGTGCCGCCGGCGCCGGGGCGACGCGCGCCACACATGCCCCATAGACACCGCCGGCCCGACGTGGTGCAACACCCCGACACCGCGATGGAGACACGCATGCCCTCCGACACGCTGACCGAGGCCCCCGACACCCGCGCCGACGGGCAGCACGCCCCGACAATTGCCGACATCGAAGCCGCGGCGCAGCGTCTGAACGGCCACGGCGTGGTCACACCGCTCCTCAGCTCTCCGTTCCTGGACGAGATCGCGGGGCGCCCGGTCTATGTGAAGGCGGAGTGCCTGCAGCGCACGGGATCTTTCAAGTTCCGCGGGGCGTGGGCGACACTCACGACCCTTCCGCCCGAAACGAGCGGCGTAATCGCCTATTCCTCCGGCAATCATGCGCAGGGGGTCGCGCTGGCGGCCCGCAAGCTCGGCCTGCCCGCCGTGATCGTGATGCCGTCCGATGCGCCGCGCCTGAAGCGCGACAACACCGCCGCCTTCGGCGCCGAGGTCGTGCTCTACGATCGCCGGACCGAGGATCGCGACGCCATCGGGCGCGACATTGCCAAGGCGCGCGGGCTGACCCTCGTGCGCCCCTACGACGATCCGCGCGTGATCGCGGGCCAGGGGACGGCCGGACTGGAAATCGCGGCACAGGCGGCCGAGCTCGGCGTGACGGGCGGGACCGTCCTCACCTGCTGCGGCGGCGCTGGCCTGACCTCGGGCATCGCCCTGGCGCTTGCCGCCAAGGCGCCGGGTCTGACCGTCCGGCCCGTGGAGCCCGAGGGCTATGACGACGTCGCGCGGTCCCTCGCCGAAGGGCGCATCGTCGCCCATGACTATCCGCATCCGACACGGTGCGATGCCATCGTCACCCGGTCTCCGGGCAAGATCACCTTCCCGATCCTCCAGCGCCTGTGCGGGCCCGGCCTTGCGGTGACCGAGGACGAGGCGGCGCGCGCCATGGTCCACGCCTTCACGCGCCTGAAGGTCGTGCTGGAACCCGGCGGCGCCGTGGCGCTTGCAGCCGCGCTGTTTCACGGCGATGCCCTGGCCGACGGGCCGGTGATCGCGACCGCTTCGGGCGGCAATGTCGACGCCGATCTCTTCGCAGAGATCTTGCGCACCTACCCGATCTGAGGCCCGGATCCCCCATGCCCGGCCATCTCGTCCCCGTAAACGGCACCGACCTCCATGTGATGGACGACGGCCCCCGCGATGGGCCCGTGCTCGTCTCCCTGCACGCCCTCGGGACGGACCTGCGGGTCTGGGACTGGATGCGGCCGCACCTCCCGCCCGAGTTGCGGGTCGTGCGCCTCGACATGCGCGGGCACGGGCTGTCGGCCTGTCCTGCACCGCCCTACAAGATGGGAACGCTGGTATCCGATGCCGAGGCCGTCATGGATCATCTGGGCCTGCGCGATTCCGCGGTGCTCGGCCTGTCCGTCGGCGGCATGATTGCGCAGGGCCTCGCCGCCAAGCGGCTCGATCTCGTACGCGTTCTGATCCTGTCCAATACGGGCGCAAAGATCGGGACGCCCGACCTCTGGCACGGCCGGATCGACAGCGCGCGTGCCGGTGGGTTGGCGAGCCTGGCCGATGCGACGCTGGAGCGCTGGTTTCCCGAGCCGTTCCGCTCCGGGCCCGATGCGACCCTGACCCGGCGCATCATGATGCGGCAACCCCTGGACGGGTGGGTGGGCTGCGCCGCCGCGATCGCGGGCACCGATTTCTACACACCCACGGCCTCCCTGCGGCTGCCGACGCTGGGGATCGCCGGAGATCGCGACGGGTCCACGCCGCCGGATCTGGTGCGCGAAACCGTGGATCTGATCCCCGGCTCCCGCTTCCAGTTGATCCGCGGCGCCGGGCACCTGCCCTGCGTCGACGCCCCGTGTGCCTATGCCGAAACCATCGCCGGGTTTCTCCGTGAAACCGGCCATCTCTGAGCGACGCCCATGCCCTTCGCAATCCTTCTGTCCTTCGGTCTCGGCCTTCTGATCGCAACCTCCATGGCGCGCCAGCTGGTCTTTCGCGGCGGCCGGCCCGTGGCCCTGATCGCCGCCGCCCTGATGGCAACCGCCGCTGCCGCGGTCGCCGGCGCCGACCCGACCCCCGCCTTTGCCTCGGCCCTCGTCGGCGCGGCCATCGGCGTGGTCCTGACACGTCGAGATTGACGCACGTGGCTGTCAAGCTATCCTGACACCTGCGGGACGTGGCCGGCCGCCCGTATCCATGCTTCTCTTCCTCGCCCGTGCACCGAGCCCCGCAGACCCTTCATGGATCCCACCGCCCCTTCCCAAACGCCCGCCTCCCGGCCGCCCCGCGCCGCGCTTACGTTCATCCTGATCACCCTCGCGCTCGATGCGATGGGGATCGGGCTGATCCTGCCTGTCATGCCGGATCTCATCCAGGAAACCTCCGGCGGCAGCTTGGCCGATGCCGCGCTCTGGGGCGGGGTCCTGGCCTTCTCTTTCGCTGCGATGCAGTTCCTGTTCGCGCCGTTCCTCGGCAACCTGTCGGACCGGTTCGGCCGCCGGCCGATCCTGCTGATCTCGCTTGCCGTCATGGCCGCCGACTATCTGGTAATGGCGTTGACCCAGTCGATCTGGGTTCTGCTCGCCGCGCGCATCGTCGGCGGCATGGCCGCGGCCCAGCAGGCGACGGCCAATGCCTTTATTGCCGACATCTCAACGCCGGAGCAGAAAGCCGCGCGTTTCGGCCTTGTCGGCGCTGCCTTCGGCGTCGGCTTCATTCTCGGCCCGCTCCTGGGCGGACTGCTCGGAGAGCTGGGCACGCGCGCGCCTTTCTATGCCGCGGCCATTCTCGCGGCCGCCAATCTCGTCCTCGGCGCCATCGTGCTGCCGGAAACCGTGACCCGGGAGACGCGCCGCCCGTTCGAGCTGCGCCGCGCCAACCCGCTCGGCGCCCTGGCCCATACCGGGCGCCTGCCTTCCATCCGCCGTTTCCTGATCGTGTTCTTCCTCTACGAGTTCGCCTTTGTCGTCTATCCGGCCACATGGGCCTATTTCACGCAGGCCCGCTTCGGCTGGGAACCAGCGACCATCGGCCTGTCTCTCGCGCTCTTCGGCATCGCGATCGGGGTGGTGCAGGGCGGCCTGATCCGCCTCATCCTGCGCCATCTGGGCGAGCGTCTGACCGTTCTCTACGGCCTGAGCTTCAATTTCTGCGCCTTCCTGGCGATTTCGCAGGTGACGAGCGGCAACGTGGCGCTGGCTCTGATCCCGCTCACCGCCCTCGGCGCCGTCGTCACCCCGGCGCTACAGTCGATGATGTCGAGCGCCGCGCCGGCCGATGCCCAGGGAGAGCTGCAGGGGCTCGTCTCCTCCGCACGGTCGGTCGCCATGATGGTCTCGCCCCTCGTGATGACGTCGGTCTTCTTCGCCTTCACCCGCGAGGGCGCCGCGATCTGGTTTCCCGGGGCGCCCTTCCTGCTGTCGATGGGCCTGATGGTCGTCTGCGGCGCAGTTTATGTCGCGTCTCCGCGCGCAACCGCCGCCCCGGCAGAGTGATCTGCACCAAGCCGAGGGGGAGCCGCCGCGCATGCCAAAGACAGAACCCGCCATGCGGTGCACCCGCGATGCGCCACTCGCTCGGGCAGAGGTGCACTGCGGGCAACCCCGTCCAAACACGGTTCGAGCCCGGTTGGCGGCGGCGGCAATCTGCCCGTCGGATACCGCGCTCACCGAGTGTGCCTCGCGCGCCGTCCAGCCCGCGGCTGAGAGACAGAACACCCTCAAGCTCGGGGGATGCTCCGGCGCCGAACCCTGCCTGACCGAAGGCAGCCGCGCCCTGAGGTTCCAAGTCCGAACCCTCGGCCCGTGTCCGCGCTGCGCCAGCAGCGCACTGGTGCCCGATGACGAGGAACCGGACAGCTCCTCGCCGCTCCCCCCTCACGCTGGCGTCCGTGTCAATCGACCAATGGCCCACGAACCCGTCTCCCGAGAGGTACTGGCGCACCCCTTGCAAAGCACCGTTGTCCCTGCGGACGCGCCCGCCTGCCTGCACTCCCGCAGGAAGACCATCGGGGTCGGCGCAGCCATCCCGGAGAGCGGCCGAGCGCCCAGGCGGATCGCGGTCTCGATTGGGGCCTGTGGCGAGGGCGCCGACCGCGCCCAGTACACTCTTGGCAATCCGACACCGTGTCATCACGCCGAGCCCGCCATCGGTCAAGCTGACCGCAGCAACCCTGATCCGCACCGGGACACTTCACGCGTCCAACTCAGCGCCGCGATACCCATGCCGGGCCCGCCGCGCGACGCTTTCGGGCATACCGCCTTGCGACCAGCGCATTGCGCACAGGCCGGCCGTACCGAACGTTCGGTCCCGGACCAGCATCTGCTCGCCACCGGGCGACGTCGTGTATCCACAAGAGTTTCCCAGCAGCGTCGACACAGCCCTGCAGAGACGGCCACAGCCCGGCATACTGCAGATCGCCACATGGACGTTCGAGGACATCAGGGACGCGATCACGCGCATGGACAGAGGCAAAGTCCAGCGGCACGCGATCGCCCTCAACACCTGACCCTGCGCCACCCGCCGCCGCCGCTGCGCCCGCCTTCGGCCAACCCGCAAAACCCTGACGAGACATCATCCCGCGCCGCCCCCCATCCTTCATCTTGCCCAAAGCATGCCGGGGGAGTCGCCGAAGGCGGCGGGGGCAGAGCCCCCTCCTCCGCGCCCCCGCAACCTCAAGCGAACACGCCATGAAACTCGCCGATCTCGACATTGTCGTCACCGCTCCTCCCCCGCCCGGCTGGGGCGGGCGCTATTGGCAGTTCGTCAAGGTGACGACGGCCTGCGGGATCGTCGGCTGGGGCGAGGTCTATGCGGCCGCGGTCGGCCCCGACGCGATGGCCGCGGTGATCCGCGACGTCTTCGAGCGCCATATGGCGGGCGAAAGCCCAGAGAATGTCGAGCTGATGTTCCGGCGGGTCTACTCCAGCGGCTTCACCCAGCGCCCGGATCCGACCGTGATCGGCGCGTTTTCCGGGCTTGAGATGGCCTGCTGGGATATCTTGGGAAAGGCGCGGGACCGACCGGTCTGGGCTTTGCTCGGCGGCCGGATGAACGACCGGCTGCGCGCCTACACCTATCTCTATCCCCAGCCCGGCGCCGACCCGACGGCCTTCTTCCTCGACGCCGTCGCCCATGGCACCGAGGCGGCGCGCCTTGTGGACGCGCATGGCTTCACCGCGCTCAAGTTCGATCCGGCGGGCCCTTATACGATCCGCGGCGGGCATCAGCCCGCGGGCAGCGACATCGCGCGCGCGGTGGCGTTCTGCCGCGAGATCCGGTCGGCGGTCGGAGACCGCGCGGACCTCCTGTTCGGCACCCATGGCCAGTTCACGCCGGCTGGGGCGGTCCGCCTGGCTGCGGCAATCGCCCCCTTCGCGCCACTCTGGTTCGAGGAACCGATCCCGCCCGACGACGTCACGGGCATGGCCGAGGTGGCCGCCCGCACGGCGTTGCCGCTGGCCACCGGCGAGCGCTTGACGACCAAGGCGGAGTTCGCCCCGCTCCTGTCGGCCCGCGCCGTGTCGATCGTGCAACCCGCCACCGGCCGTTCGGGCGGCCTGTGGGAAACCAAGAAGATCGCCGCCCTCGCAGAGGCGGCGGGCGCCCAGATCGCGCCGCATCTCTATGCCGGTCCGGTGGAATGGGCGGCCAATGTACATTTGGCCACCACGTGCCCCAACCTTCTGCTGGTCGAGACGATCGGGACCGGTGGCGCGTTTCACCGCGCCCTGATCGGCGATGCCATCGCCTTCGACGAGGGCTACCTGCGCCCGCCGGACGACCCTGGGCTCGGCATCGAGATGGACGAGGCGTTGGCCCGCGCCCATCCGTACACGGGCACCGGCCTGCATCTGGAGATGCAGGACGCCCCGTGCGACTACCGGCACGGCAACGCCTTTGCCGGAGGCGCGCCGCCCGAACCGGTCTGACCGGGCGCAGACCGGCGGACTTCAACGGTGCGCCTGCGGCGCATGCCTCTGCCTGAGCGGCGCGCCGGGGCGCGCCGCGTGCCTCCGGCGGGGATGTTTTCGGCAAGATGAAGCGGGGGGTCAGACCCGCCCTGTCCAGACCAGCAGCCCGATCACGGCGGCGGCGATCAGCAGAAAGTTGAAGGCGAGGGAGGCGAGAACGCCGAGCAGGATGCCCTTTCTGCGGTCGGCGGCGTCGATCGTGGCGAGCCACTGGCGCAGTCTCGTCTCGGCGGCCATGAGCGTGCCCGGGTCGAGCTGGCGGCGGAGCTTCGGGTTGGCCCAAAGCCGCTCGGCTTCGACCAGCGTGCGCCCCGCCCGGCGTTCGGCCTTTGGCACAAGCCGGCCCGCCACTCGCAGCTTCTCGCCAAGGCTGTCGCCGCGGCGGATGCCGAGCTGGACGCGCATGAGCTGGGCAAGCTCCGCGTTGCGCTGAAGGAGATCCCGATCCTGCATTGTGATTGGGTAGTGCGCGCGCAGGCGGAGTGCAATGCACGGGCCTGGGCCGACCCGTCCTGCGTTGCCGCCCGTGGTGCACTGGTATTGCGCCGCGGCGCGCGCTAGAGCGGCGCCATGTTGAATGTACTGCGGTCCGGCCCGGACACCGGCACCCCGCTTCTGATCGCTCATGGCCTTTTTGGATCCGCCCGGAACTGGGGCGCGATCGCCAAGCGCCTTTCCGCGGACAGACCGGTTCTGACCGTCGACATGCGCAATCACGGTCAGAGCCCGTGGACGGGCACGCATCAATACGCCGATCTGGCCGCCGATCTGGCCGACGCGATCGCGGCCCATGCCGGTGGCCAGGCGGACGTTCTGGGCCATTCGATGGGCGGCAAGGCGGCCATGGCGCTTGCGCTGACCCAGCCCGACCGCGTGCGCAAGCTCCTTGTCGCCGATATCGCACCGGTGGCCTACGCGCACACGCAGCTGCCCATTCTTCATGCCATGCGGGACATGCCGCTAGAGGGGCTGGCATCGCGCGGAGCGGCCAATGTCCGCCTTGGCGAGACGATCGACGATCCCGGCGTCCGCGCCTTCCTGTTGCAATCGCTCGATCTGGCGGCTGCCCCACCGGCCTGGCGGCTCAATCTGGCCACGCTGGAACGGGAAATGGCCGATATCATTGGCTGGCGGGAGATCAGTGGCCGCTTCGAGGGCAAGACGCTGTTTCTTTCCGGAGCTCTGTCGGACTACGTTCTGCCCGAGCACCGCGACGCGATCCGGGCGCTTTTTCCGGCGGCCCGGTTTTCGAAGATCCCGGGCGCCGGGCACTGGCTGCACGCCGAGAAACCGCGGGAGTTCAGCGCGGCGGCGGACGTCTTCTTGTCGGCCTGAGAGAACCTGCGGTCGGTCAATCCCCCCGACGCCCCCCTTGTGGTATGCTGGGTGAAACATGGGAGGGACAGATGATCACATTGGACGACATCGAAGACATGACGGATCTCACCCGGGCCGAGATCGACGCAATCGCGGAGCACGAGCACGTCAGTGCCTTTGACGCCTCGCTGCTCGGGGATTACCTGATGCACATCCATCACGGCCCCCAGGCCGTGCAGAGAATGATCTGCGAGGATATCCGCACGGCGCTGCACAAGAGCGACAAGGCCCATGCCAAGGCGCTGTTTGCGACGTTGCAGAGCTTCATCGCCGATCACCCGGAAGCGGCGCGCGGCGCGGAGTGAGGCACTTCGCCCAATGCCGCACGGGCGCTAGACGCGTTGGAAGCCAAGGCTCGCCTGACAGGGGTAAGGGAGCGGTGCCGTCATAGCGCCGATGCCGGACAGGCGCTTCGTGCCACGCCGGTCACAAGGCTAATTGATACGCAAAGGTCGACGGCGCCGGTGGAGCGCAGTCCAGCGCCGCCGTTGGCGCGATGGGACACTCGCGGCGGGTGCCGTGGCTCGCCCGGATTGGTAACGAGCCTGGTTCTGTGACTAGCCTGGATCTGTCACGGGGGCCCCGGCCGCTGCCCAGTCCCTCAGCCCGCCCATATTGTAGACCTCCCTATAGCCCATCTCCTGCAGGGTCTTTCCGGCGAGGGCGGCACGCCCGCCTGCTGCGCAGAACAGGATGACGGGCCGGTCGGGCCGCAGTTCGGGATCGTAGAGCGGGCTCTCCGGGTCGGCGCGAAACTCCAGCATCCCGCGCGGCAGGTGATGGGCCCCTTCCGCCGTGCCGCTCTGGGCCAATTCCGCACTGTCCCGAATGTCGAGCAGCAGCGCGCCTTCCGC
>JBCDGG010000186.1:0-8316 GCA_038757905.1 Pseudomonadota bacterium
ATCCAACGCGGGCCGATCCTTCACCGAAATTCTTTCCCCCGAAGGGCGTATACGGTATTAAACCCAGTTTCCCGGGACTATTCCGTAGTGAAGGGCACGTTCCCACGCGTTACTAACCCGTCCGCCGCTAGACCCGAAGGTCTCGCTCGACTTGCATGTGTTAGGCCTGCCGCCAGCGTTCGTTCTGAGCCAGGATCAAACTCTCAAGTTGAAACGCGGCTAGCGCCACGTTCTTGACGTTCGAACCTCTGCACATCCATCGGCTCCGGCTAAGGAACCGATGAGTCATCTGTCTGATGTGTGCTTCAGTTTCCAAGGAAACCGAAACCTCACTCAAACAGTGAAGCTGACCTTCCATAATCGGCCGAAGCCTAGGAAGTCGATCTGCCGAGATTTGATCCGTCGAAATGGACCAAACCGCCCACAAATCTCTTCAGTCACCAGCGATTTCAAAGAGCGGAGAGACAAAACCGACGTGAGCGCCTACTACTTGTTCGGCGCGCCCGCCTGCTCGATCTCTCGATTTTGTTGTTCCGCCTCGTAGCCTTGGCTCTCGCCGCTGGCCCGGTGGGCGCCCCGTTGGCGCCTCAGCGCCGCCGGTGAAGGGGTATTTACGGATGCGGGCGGGGGCCTGCAAGGGGTTTTTTTCGGAAAGACGCGTTTTTTCGGGCGCCGAAGCTAAGCACCTGAAATATCACTGCTTTTCCTCACCGGCAGCCCTCCGCCGCTAGACGGGGGCGCCTCTTTAGGACCCCTATACACCATCTATCCCCAGATTTCGCGGTTTTTCCACAGACTCACGCAGAATCTGCCGTTGCGTCCACCTTCCAAAAGCCGACTCGCCCGCGGTTTCGGCCCTTCAGGCGGGCTGCCAACCCTCAGCTAGGGCGTGCGACGTGCCGGGCAGGCACGATCCATGTAGCCTTGCCCCGTGGCAGGGAAGGACGCCCAGACTTGCTCAGAGGTGGCACCCCCCCAGTGCCGCTGGTCGGGCTGCTGCCCGACACCGTCAGGTATCCAATGAGTTCTGGCGTCCTGTCCGCCGGGATCGTTCGGCGCCTCTCCGGCTCGCCCGTCCGGCGCAGCACCAGAACCGGGGGAGCGTCATGGCGCTTTGCAGCATGGTGCAAGGGAAGCTCCGGCAGCCAGGCCAGGCGATCAGAGACGGGGCCGCTTCACCGGGTTGCGCGCGGAGCGCCGGCGGGGCGCCCGGGACGGCTCCGCATCACAGAGGCAGAGCGCTTGGGCAGCGTCCGCAACACGACAAGGGCCACGACGATCGCCGTGTAGATCAGCGGCTCCAGCTGAAAGCCCTTCGTCAGCATCAGGAAGTGCAACGCCCCGAGCAGAACGACCGCATAGGTCAGGCGGTGCAACCTCTGCCATCCAACGGCGCCGAGCTTGCGCACCGACCAGTTGTTCGACGTCAGCGTAAGCGGCACCATCAGAACAAAGGCGACCATCCCCACAGTGATATAGGGCCGTTTGAGGATATCGGCCCAGACCTCCGACAGGATCTGAACGTCGAGCACCAGCCAGACGGCGAGGTGCATGAAGACATAGAAGAACGCGATCAGCCCAATCGCACGTCGGTACTTGATGAGCCGGATCCCGGTATAGGTGCGCAGCGGCGTCACGCAGAGCCCGGCAATCAGCGCCCACAACGCCCAGAGGCCGAGCTTGTGCTCTATCACTTCGATCGGTTCGACGCCGAGCCCCCCGGTCGCGCCCTGCCAGAACAGCCAGATGACCGGAAGCGGCGCCAGAAGGTAGAGCGGCCAGGCCGGCACGTGGCGCAGGGATTGGTTGAGAGCGTCGGTCATGTGATCTCCGTTCCGGCCCCTTTGACGTATCTTCGCATGTCACCAAGGCCAGAACACCGGGCCTGTGCGACGGCGTCATCGGGGGGTAACGTATCCTCCCTCTCCTGCGCCGGGTGGGCACGCGCGCGATAGTGAGAAGCGGCGTTGCCAGAAGCGCGGCGACGCCGTTCGGCCAGCGCCTGCCCTGTCGATCCGCGCCAGTCGTGCCATCGAGTGACGATCCGCACCGCCCCCGGCCCACCAATCCTGGCAGCAGTCTTTCCCTGTCTTAACGCCAGTGTTGCGTCCAGCGGCGCAGCGCATGGGCGTCGCCGCCATCCCTGCGCGCCCCGGCCCGGCATGCAGGGCCCAGGTGGCCACGGTGCGGCGCCGGGCTTCGGCGTACGCTGCCATACCCGCAGCGGCACCGAAGGCGGTGCCGGGGTGTACGGGCACGCTGTCACACCTATGGCCGCGTCCAATCACCGGTCCGGTCCTCAGTAGAATTCCTTGAGGTCCATGCCCTCGTAGAGCGAGGCCACCTCTTCCTCGTAGCCATTGAACATCAGGGTGGGGATACGCTTGGCGAACAGGCCGCCGCCGATGACGCGCTCGGTCGCCTGGCTCCAGCGCGGATGATCCACCGTGGGGTTCACGTTGGAATAGAACCCGTACTCACTCGGGATCAACTTGTTCCAGGTGGTTGGCGGCTCGGTATCGGTCAGCGTGATCCGCACGATGCTCTTGATCGACTTGAAGCCGTACTTCCACGGCACCACGAGCCGGATCGGGGCGCCGTTCTGGTTCGGCATCGGCTTGTCGTAGAGGCCGGTTGCCATGATCGTCAGGGGGTGCATGGCTTCGTCGAGGCGAAGACCCTCGACATACGGCCACTCGACCACCGGGAAGCGCACGCCGGGCATCTCCTCCGGGCGGTAGGCCGTCTCGAACGCCACATACTTGGCGCTGCTCTGCACGCCGATCCGGTCGAGCAGATCGGCCAGCTCGAACCCGCTCCAGGGGATGACCATCGACCATCCCTCGACGCAGCGCATGCGGTAGATCCGCTCCTCGACGGTCATGCCCTCGGTGATCTGTTCGAAGGAGTAGGTGCCGGGCCGGTCGACGAGACCGTCGACCACGACATCCCATGGCGCGGTCGTCAGCATATGGGCGTTCTTGGCCGGATCGCCCTTTGCCGTCCCGAACTCGTAGAAGTTGTTGTAGGTGGTGATCTCTTCCCAGGTATTGGGCTCCAGCTCCGTCGCTGCCCGCACAGGCCCGGCCCCGAGCGTGCTCAGCCCGGCCAGTGCGCCCCCCGCCGCGATAATCTGACGGCGGTTCAACCAGGCCCGTTCCGAGGTCACGTCCTCGCGGGTCAGGTCGTTGGTCCAGCGATGTGCCATATGCTCCTCCTTCGTCGACTCACCCTACTTAAGCGAAGAAAGCTAAAGCTGTGCATGCCGTGTCAAATCCTCACGCGAACGTTTCCGAGCGTCAGAATGCGTGCGAACCGGTGTGGGGCCCCCATCGGTGCGGTGCGGGCGGGCTCACCTCCCCGGCGCCGCCCACCGCTCACCAGGTCAGGTGGTGCCCGGCATCGGGCGGACGCGCGACATGCGGCAGGGTCTGGCCCGCCCGGTAGGAGGGGTAGATCTCGTTCATCGGCACCGACGTGCCGTCGGATTGCACGATCCGGACATGGCGCCTGCGGATCTGGCGGGGCTCGGACACGCCCACGGAATGGGCGATCGTCTCGACCTCCGAGATTACCGACCGGGCGTAGGAGGCCACGCGCTCGAATTTCTCCTCTACCACCAGACCCTGCTGCAGGCGTTTCTGGTGGGTCGTGATCCCGGTCGGGCAGGTGTTGCGGTTGCATTTCAGCGCCTGAATGCAGCCCAGCGCGAACATGAAGCCGCGCGCCGAGGTGACGAAGTCCGCCCCGGCTGCGAGCGCCCAGGCGATGTCGCCGGGGTTGACGAGCTTGGCCGAGGCAATCAGGCGGATGCGCGATTTCAGCCCGAACTCGTCGCGAAGATTGGCGATCCGCGGCAGCGCTTCCCGAATGGTCATGCCAACGAGATCCATCAGCGGCATCGGCGCGGCACCGGTTCCGCCCTCGCCACCGTCGATCGTGATGAAATCCGGGGCGGCCTCGGGCCCGCGCTTCTCCAGCGTCTCGAAAAACTCCCGAAAATGGGTGGGCGAGCCGATCACGGTCTTGAAGCCCACCGGCTTGCCCGTGACCTCGCGGACGCGTGCGATGAGGTCCAACAGTCCGTCCCAATCCCCGACTTCCATATGCCGGTTGGGCGAGATCGAATCCTCGCCCTCGGGAATCCCACGGATCTGCGCGATCTCCGACGTGATCTTCGCCGCCGGAAGAATCCCGCCCTTGCCGGGCTTCGCGCCCTGCGAGAGCTTGATCTCGAACATGCGAACGGCATCGTGGGCAGCGATCTCGCGCAGCTTGGCGTCGGACAGCCGACCTTCGGCGTCCCGCACCCCGTACTTCGCCGTCCCGATCTGGAAGACGATGTCGCAGCCGCCCTCCAGGTGATAGGGCGAGAGCCCACCCTCGCCCGTGTTCATCCAGACGCCCGCCTTCGCCGCACCCAGGGACAGCGCCCGGACGGCCGGACGCGAGATCGCCCCATAGGACATGCCGGAGATGTTGAAGATCGAGCGCGCCTCGAACGGGTGACGCGTGTCCGGCCCGATCACGAGGGGATCGGTCGAGGCGAACTGATCATTGACGGGCGGGAACGCAGCATTGACGAAGATCGGCGTACCCACGACGCCGAGATTGCGGGTGGAGCCGAAGGCGAGCGTGTTTCCCCGGCCTTCGGCGGCATTCTCCACCCAATGCCGCTGGGCCCGGTTGAACGGCAGCTCCTCGCGATCCATCGCAAAGAAGTACTGCCGAAAGAACTCGCCGAGGCTGGAGAAGAGCTTCCGGAAGCGCCCGATCACCGGGTAGTTTCGCCGGATCGCGTCCTTGGTCTGCAGGATGTCGATGACGAAGAAGGCCAGCGCCAGGGCCAGCAGGAGACCCACCACAAGGATGAACGCGAGCGCCATCCCCTGCAGGCCCCAAACCGCCCAGCCCATCCAGATGTCCATGCTAGCTCCTGTGCACAATGCTCGCTTGCTGTAACCTCCCACCATTGAACCGATGATGAAATCCGGCAAGGGCGAAGTTGGGTCCGCGGCCGGCGCCTCACACGTACTCACGCCCATTCACAAAAAGGTGTGTGGAATTTTTTTCCACGTCTGGCTTAGGATCGAGACCGGGGGCGTCAAACGCCCCGGCGGCGCTTTCGGCGAAGGACCGCGCAGATCCAATACGCGCGGCGCTGCGTTGAAGCAGCGTTCCCACAATCAGGGAACGGGTGAAACCACTATCAGGGAGAGATCCATGATCCGTACGACGCTTGCCGCACTGGCCACTTCAGCCGCCCTTGTCCTTCCGACCCTTGCCGGCGCGCAGGGGGGCAAGGATATCGTCGATACCGCTATCGAGGCCGGTTCCTTCGAAACGCTCGTCGCCGCCGTGCAGGCGGCCGGCCTCGTGGAGACGCTGAAGGGCGAGGGGCCGTTCACCGTGTTCGCCCCGACTGACGATGCCTTCGCCGCTCTGCCGGAAGGCACGGTCGAGGGACTGCTTGCCGATACCGAGGCCCTCACCGCGATCCTGACGTATCACGTCGTTCCCGGAAAGGTGATGTCGACCGATCTGTCCGACGGCATGAAAGCCGCCACCGTTGAGGGCACCGAAGTGACGATCTCGCTCTCCGACGGCCCGATGGTCGACGGTGCCAACATCGTGACGCCCGATATCGAAACCTCGAACGGCGTGATCCACGTGATCGACGCCGTCATCCTGCCCGCAGACGAAGGGTAAGAACGAAAGCGACTACCCGCCCGACACGACTTGGGCGGGCAAGACGCCCAGTGGCCGCGCATCCCCCTGCGCGGCCACGCCCGGAAGACCAAGACCAGAATGGAGAACCTCATGAACCGTCGCTTTGCCCTGGCAACCGCCGCCTCCGCCACACTCGCCTTGCTGGCGGCCTGCGGCCCTGCCGGACAGCCCGATATCGTCGATATTGCGGCTTCGAACGAAGACACTTTCGGCACGCTCGTGGCGGCGGTCACGGCCGCCGGTCTCGTCGACACCCTGAAAGGCGACGGCCCCTTTACCGTCTTCGCGCCGACGAACGATGCCTTTGCCGCCCTGCCGGCGGGCACGGTCGAAAGCCTGCTGGAGCCGGAGAACCGCGATCAGCTCGTTTCGATCCTGACCTATCACGTGGTGCCCGGCGCGATCACGTCGGACCAGCTCGCCGGCCAGCGGCTTGACGTGGAAACCGTGCAAGGCGGCACCGTCCATGTCGACGGCCGCAACGGTGTCCGGGTGAACAATGCCCGCGTGATCTCGGCAGATGTGATCGCGTCGAACGGGGTGATCCACGCCATCGACACAGTGCTGCTGCCGAACTGAACCGGCGAACGCCCCACCGAAGAAGGGGGCCAGCCCCCCGCCTTCGGCGTCCCCCGGGATATTTGAGGCAATGTGAAACAGCGGAACGTAAGGGGGATCGGACCCCGTCCGCTGCTCGACAAAAAAAGGCGCGCCCCGTTCTGCGGGCGCGCCTTTTCACAACGAGGACGAGGTGTCAGTGGAGGACCGCGTCGTCCGGGGCCTCGCGGTTCGTGCTGGCCACACGGTCGCCGATGATCAGGCCCTCGGCACCCGCGCGTACCTCGACGGTGTCGCCATCCGCCACATCACCCGACAGGATCTCCTCGGCCAGCGAGTCCTGCAGGCTCTTCTGCAGCACCCGCTTGAGCGGCCGCGCGCCGTAGACGGGGTCGTACCCCTCGTCCGCCAACCAGGCGCGGGCGCTCTCGTCGAGGTCGAGCCCGATCCCCCGCCGCGCCAGCCGTTTCGCGAGGCTGGCAAGCTGGATATCGACGATCCCGGACATGTCTCCCCGGGTCAGCCGGTCGAACACGATCATGTCGTCGAGACGGTTGAGGAACTCCGGCTTGAAATGCGCCCGGACGGCCTCCATCACGTTCCGCTTGGCCTCGGACGGGTCGGCCCCGTCCGGCAAGTGCGACAGAGCCTGCGCGCCGAGGTTCGAGGTCAGCACGATGAGGGTCTGCTTGAAGTCGACCGTCCGGCCCTGGCCATCGGTCAGCACGCCGTCGTCAAGCACCTGAAGCAGCACGTTGAAGACATCCGGATGCGCCTTCTCGACCTCGTCGAACAGCACCACCTGATAGGGGCGCCGGCGGACCGCCTCCGTCAGCACGCCACCCTCGTCGTAGCCCACATAGCCCGGGGGGGCCCCGATCAGGCGCGCCACCGCGTGCTTTTCCATGAATTCCGACATGTCGATGCGGACCATCGCGGCGTCATCGTCGAACAGAAACTCCGCCAGGGCCTTGGTCAGCTCCGTCTTGCCGACGCCCGTCGGCCCGAGGAACAGGAACGAGCCGAGCGGCCGGTTCTCGTCGTTCAGACCGGCGCGCGCCCGGCGCACCGCGTTCGACACGGCTTCGACGGCGCGCTTCTGCCCGATCACCCGCTGGCCGAGCTGGTCTTCCATGCGCAGCAGCTTGTCCCGCTCGCCCTCCAGCATTTTCGACGTCGGGATCCCGGTCCAGCGTTCCACGACCTCGGCGATCTGCTCGGGCCGCACGGCTTCTTCGACCATCAGGTCGCTCTCGGCCGTTTCGGCCTCGACGAGCTCCTTCTCAAGCTGCGGAATGATTCCGTAGGACAGCTCCCCCGCCTTCGCCAGGTTGCCCTGACGCTTCGCGGCATCGAGTTCCGCGCGCGCCTGATCGAGCTGTTCCTTGATCTCGCGCGCCCGGTCGAGCTTGTCGCGCTCGGCCTGCCACTGCGCCGTCATCTCGGCGGAGCGCTGCTGCAGGTTCGACAGTTCTTCTTCCAGCTTGTCGAGCCGGGCCTTCGAGGCGTCGTCATCCTCTTTCTTGAGTGCTTCCGCCTCGATCTGCTTCTGCAGAATCTCCCGGTCGAGCGCGTCCAGCTCCTCGGGCTTGCTGTCGACCTCCATCCGCAGGCGCGAGGCGGCCTCGTCCATCAGGTCGATCGCCTTGTCGGGAAGAAACCGGTCGGTGATGTAGCGATGGCTGAGCTGCGCCGCAGCCACGAGGGCGCTGTCGGCGATCCGCACCCCGTGGTGCAGTTCGTACTTCTCCTTGATGCCCCTGAGGATCGACACCGTATCCTCTTCGGTCGGTTCCTCCACCAGAAGCGGCTGGAACCGGCGGGCCAGGGCGGCGTCCTTCTCCACATGCTTGCGGTACTCGTCGAGCGTCGTCGCCCCGACGCAGTGCAGCTCTCCGCGCGCCAGCGCGGGCTTGAGCAGGTTGGACGCGTCCATCGCGCCATCGGCCTTGCCGGCCCCGACAAGGGTATGCATCTCATCAATGAACAGGATGATCTCGCCCGCGGCGGCTGTTACCTCCGACAGAA
>JBCDGG010000187.1:0-8303 GCA_038757905.1 Pseudomonadota bacterium
AAAGAGGCGTGGCTCGTCCCCACCGCCGAGCGGGCAGAGCACCCCATGCCACGTGTTCCGCGCAATGTTGGCGCCTTGATCGCCGCGAGCCAGAAAGGCGCGCAGGCCCTCCGGCGCGCCTTCCGCATCCGATGCGACCACGATCAGCCAATCGCCCGCCGACATCGGCATGAAGCATTGCGAGCCGAGCGGATGACGCTCCACCAGCGGCACGGCCACGGGCCATCCGCGCGGCTCCGCGGCAAACAGGGACACGCCCGCGCGGCCGTCCGCGATATCGAGTGCGGCCAGATCCGTGTACCGCCGGCAGCGCCCCTCGTTGATCACGATGGAGTCGCCCGCCGCCTCCAGCACGTCCCAATAGGGCGCGAAGCCCTCCTGCGTCAGCCGCTCGGCGACGAGCCTCACGTCGGCATATCCAGCCCGACATGGCGGTTGACGTCCTTGTAGAGCAGGTAGCGGAAGTCGACGGAGCCGGTGGCAACGCAGGCCTGCGGGCAGAAGGCACGCATCCAGATGAAATCCCCCGGCCCGACGTCGTGCCAATCCCGGTTCAGAAGGTAGCGTGCCGTCCCCTGCAAGACGTACAGCCCATGCTCCATCACATGGGTCTCGGCAAAGGGAATGCGCCCGCCCGGTGCGAACGTCACAAGGTTCACATGGCTGTCGTAGCTGAGATCGAACGGGTCGACGAAGCGCTGCGTCGACCAGATCCCGTCGCACCCCGCCATCGGCACCTTTTCCACCTGCTGTTCCTGGGTGACGAGCGCCTCCGGCTTCGGCACGCCCGGCGCCTTCCTATAGCGCTTGCGGATCCAGTGCACATAGCAGGGCACGTCGCCGGTGTTCCACAGCGTCCAGACCGCGCTCGCCGGCAGATAGGCATAGCTGCCCGGCCGCAGGTCATAGGTGTCGCGCCCCAGCGTCAGCCGTGCGGTGCCCTGGGCCACGAACAAGAACGCCTGCGCATCGGGATCCGGTTCAGGCTCGGCGCTGCCGCCCTCCGGCTGCAGTTCCAGCGCGTATTGGGCGAAGGTTTCGGCGAACCCCGTCATCGGCCGCGCCAGAATCCAGGCCCGTGTGTTCTCCCACCCGGGCAGAAAGCTCGTCACGATGTCCCGTTGCACATCGGCGGGAATGATCGCGTAGGCGTCGGTGAAGACGGCCCGTCCGAGCGGGTTCTCGGTCTGCGGCGGCAGGCCCGCCGGCGGAAAGGCATAGGTCGGAAACGACAGCTCTATTTTCACAGCATCTCTCCCAGACGGAGCCGTGCAATGCGTTCGACCTGGCGGCTGGCCTCGGCAAACTCGGTCGCGTTGTCATGGTCGAGGCGGCGCTCGAACGCGGCCAGGATCGACGCTTTGTCGTGATCCCGCACGGCGATGATAAAAGGAAAGCCGTGTCTGGATGTATAGGCCGCGTTCAGCTCTGTAAAGCGGGCCCGTTCGGCGTCTGTCAGCGCATCGAGCCCGGCGGAGGCCTGCTCGGCGGTGCTGTCCGCTGTGAGACGCCGCGCCGATGCCAGCTTTCCCGCAAGGTCCGGATGGGCGCGCAGGACGTCCAGCTGTGCCGCGGGGCTCCCGGCCCGAAACGCCCGCGCCATGGCATTCCACAGCCCGCCGGCGGTGTCGTGGGCGGGCCCCAGCTCCAGCTCCCAGGCCCGCTCGGCCACCCAGGGGCTGTGCTCGAAGACCCCGCCGAAGCGCCCCACGAACGCGGTGCGGTCCATCTCCGACGGGCGCAGGCGCGGCACGGGCGGGTGCGTGGCCGCCCAATGCTCGGCAATGTCGATCCTGCGGGCGAACCAGACGCCGGCATGTCCCGCCGCATAATCGAGAAACCGCGCCAGACCGGCCGCCCGCCCGGGACGACCCACAATCCGGCAGTGGAGGCCGACATTCATCATCTTCGGAGACCCGCGCACGCCCTCGGCATAGAGCGTGTCGAACGTATCGCGCAGATAGGTCTCGAACTGGTCGCCGCTGGTGAACCCCTCGGCCGCCGCGAAGCGCATGTCGTTGGCGTCGAGCGTATAGGGGATCACCAGCTGGTCCTGGTCTCCGACGCGGATCCAGTGCGGCAGATCATCGTCATAGGCGTCGGAAATGTAGTCGAACCCGTGCTCGGCGGTCAGCCGCACCGTGTTCATCGAACACCGCCCGGTGTACCAGCCGCGCGGCGGTGCGCCCGTGACCTCTGCATGGAGGCGCACGGCCTCGGCGATCTGGGCGCGCTCTGCGTCGGCGTCCATGTCGCGATGCTCGATCCATCTCAGACCGTGGGAGGCTATCTCCCAGTCCGCGGCCAGCATCGCCGCCACCTGCTCGGGCGACCGGGCGAGGGCCGTGGCAACGCCGTAGATCGTCAGCTTGATACCGCGGTCGTTGAACATCCGGTGCAGGCGCCAGAACCCGGCGCGCGCGCCATATTCGTAGACACTCTCCATGTTCCAGTGCCGCCGCCCGGGCCAGGGCTGCGCCCCCGGGATCTCCGACAGGAAGGCCTCCGAGGCCGGATCGCCATGGAGCAGGTTGTTCTCGCCGCCCTCCTCGTAATTCAGCACAACCTGAATCGCGATGCGCGCGCCGCCGGGCCAGGCCGGATCGGGCGGCGCCGCCCCGTGGCCGATCATATCCCGCGGATAGCGGTGCACGTCGTGTCTCCTTCGATCCTCGCTGGACGGCGCATCATTGGGCGCCGCCCGGTCCAGGTCAAGGCCGCCCGCGCAGGGGGCGACCCCATCCCGCGAGGGCGCCCCATCCCCTTCATCTTGCCGAAAATATCCCCGCCGGAGGCTCCGCGCGCGGGGCAGCGCGGCCGGTAGGCAGGCGCGCTCAGTTGGCCGCCCACTCCCCTTCGAAGTCGGACGGAACCAACAGAATGTCCCGATCCACCTCGCGCAGATCGCGGTGCCCGCATAGCGCCATCGTGGTGCGGAGCTCCTTGTGAATCACCTCGAGTGCGGCCGTCACGCCCGCCTGGCCCATGGCGCCCAGGCCATAGGTGACCGCGCGCCCGACCATGGTGCCCTTCGCGCCGAGCGCGATGGCTTTCAGCACGTCCTGACCGGATCGGATTCCGCTGTCGAAATGCACCTCGATCCGGTCGCCCACCGCATCGACGATCGGCCGAAGCATCCGGATCGAGGACAGGGCCCCGTCGAGCTGCCGCCCGCCGTGGTTCGACACGACGATGGCATCCGCGCCGATCTCGGCGGCCCTCTTCGCATCCTCGACGTCCAGAATGCCCTTCAGGATCACCGGCCCGTCCCACAGCTCCATCAGAAAGCGGATGCGGTCCCAGTTGAGCGAGGGATCGAACGCCTCCGCCGTCCAGGACGTCAGCGAGGCCGGATCCGAGACACCCGCGGCATGGCCGACGATGTTGCCGAAGGACCGGTTCTTCGTGCCCAGCATCTCCAGCCCCCAGGGCACCTTGGTCGCCAGGTTGGCCATGGAGGCTAGCGTCAGTTTCGGGGGCGCGGACAGCCCGTTCTTGATGTCCTTGTGGCGCTGGCCCAGCACCTGCAGATCCACGGTAATCACCAGCGCCGAGCACCCGGCCGCCTTCGCCCGGGCGATCAAGCGGCGCATGAAGTCGTCGTCCTTCAGGGTGTAGACCTGAAACCAGAACGGTGTCTTCGTCTTCCTCGCCACCTCCTCGATCGAACAGATCGACATGGTCGAGAGCGTGAACGGCACGCCGAACTTCTCGGCTGCGCGGGCGGCCTTGATCTCGCCATCGGCCGATTGCATGCCCGTCAGCCCCACCGGCGCGAGCGCCACGGGCATCGTTACCTCCTGCCCGAGCATCGTCATCGCGGTGGACGGGTCGGCCATGTCGCGCGCGATGCGCTGGCGCAGGCGGATCCGGGCGAAGTCGGTTGTGTTCTCGCGAAAGGTCTGTTCGGTCCAACTGCCGGATTCGGCGTAGTCGTAGAACATTTTCGGCACACGGCGCCGGTAGATCCGTCTGAGATCCTCGATCTCGGTGATGACGGGCATGTCGATCCTCCCCCGGACAGCGCGACTGGTCCGGTTTGCCTACCAATCGGAGGCAGTTTCGACAGTGCGTCCGGGTGTCGCCGCGCTATCTCCGCCAAGGAACGGGAGAGAGCGATGTATGTTTCGATCACGGGGCTGAGGCTGCACCATCCCCTGAAGGCGCCGCGCTTCTGGTGGCATGCCGTGCGGGCGATGGCGCAGGCGCAGGCCGATCCGGGATGCCGGCAGGTGGACGCGCGCAAGATCGACGGGGTTCACCACACGCGCAGCCTTTGGGAGAGCGAGGCCGCCATGCGCGCCTACCTCACAAGAGGGGCCCACCTTCGGGCCATGAAGCAGTTCCGCCGGATCGCCACCGGAGGAACTATCGGGTTCGAGGCCGACGCGCTGCCGGACTGGGAGGCATGCCGGCGCATCTGGGAGGATCAGGCGAGGCAATATTAACTAGTACGAAATCGCACTTGATTGTAATCCGATATCGAACTAAATAATCCGATATCGCATTAGATGGAGTGCTGACCGATGCCCCTTTCCCGCCGAAAGACGCTTGCCCTTCTGGGTGGCGGAACCCTCCTGGCCGCCACCTCCGGTGCGGCCGGATACCTTGCCACGCGGACGCCCCATGCGGCCCGCGCCCCCTGGGGCCTTGCCGGGCAATACGGCGAGATCCGCCGCGACGCGCTGTCCTGGGCGCTGCTCGCGCCCAACCCGCACAACCGGCAACCCTGGGAGGCCGAGTTGATCGGTGACGATCAGGTTGCGATCTGGCGGGACCCGGCGCGCGACCTGCCCCATACCGACCCCTTCGCGCGGCAACTGACCATTGGCATGGGCTGCTTTCTCGAACTGATGACGCTGGCGGCCGCCGAAGCGGGCTATGGCGTGGATCTGACGCTCTACCCCGAGGGCGAAGACGGCCCGGTGGCGCATGCCGTCTTTGCGAAGGGCCGCGGGGCGCCGGACCCGCTCTTTGCCCATGCCGCGCTCCGCCGCTCCTGCAAGGAGCCGTTCGATGGCCGCCCCGTGCCCGAGGATCTGGCGCGCGCGCTTGGCGCCTATGGCCGCGTCGTCACGGAGCCCGGCGCGGTAGAAGCCCTGCGGGCGCTCACCTGGCGCGCCTGGCAGATCGAACAGCAGACGCCACGCACGTGGAAAGAATCGATCGACCTTTTGCGCATCGGCAAGTCCGAGATCGAGGCCAGCCCCGACGGGATCGACCTGTCCGGCCCCATGTTCGACACGCTTCGCCCCCTCGGTCTGATGCCGAAAGCCGGTATGCTCGCCCCGGACAGCTTGGCCGCACGCCAGACCGCGGACGCGTACCGCGCGGTCATGGAAAGCGCGCCCGCCCATGTCGTGACGACCACCGCAGGCAACACCCGCGCGGATCAAATCGCGGCGGGGCGGGGCTGGCTGCGGCTGAACCTCGCGACGACGGCGATGGGGCTTGCGCTGCATCCGGTAAGTCAGGCGCTGCAGGAATACCCGGAGATGGCGGGCCCCTACGGCGAGATTCACGCGGCCTATGCAGCGCCTGGCGAGACGGTTCAGATGCTCGGCCGGTTGGGCTACGGGCCGATGCCGGCGCAATCTCCCCGATGGCCACTGGCGGAGAAACTGCGGGAGGCATAAGCAGGGGGCGACCCCACCCGAAGAAGGGCCCCATGTCTGATCCGGACACCCGTGTTTTCTTCGAGCTCTTCAACGAGATCGGCATCCTGTCGCAGCTTTCGGGCAGCACTTTCGAAGCCCGGCTGCCGGCCGGCATGCTGGTGTCGCATTTCTCGGTGCTCAACCATCTGACACGGGTGCGCGACGGTCAGACGCCGCTGGCGCTGGCCCAGGCCTTTCAGGTGCCCAAGACGACGATGACCCACACGCTGACCGGGCTGGCGAAGGCGGGCCTTGTCGAGATGCGGCCGAACCCGGAGGACGGCCGGTCCAAGCAGGTCTGGCTGACTGCGGCCGGCCGCGCGTTCCGCGAGGACGCCATCGCCGCTCTCGGGCCCGACCTTGCCGCGCTGGCCGAGCGGTTCGCGCCCGGCCGCGCCGCCGAGATCCTGGCGCATCTGACGGAGCTGCGGCGCATCATGGACGCGATGCGCGACCCATGAACCTGCGCCCCCCCGATCCACCGGACGCAGCGAGATCCTCCGCGCGCGAGTCCGCGGCGGGCGCATCGGCCGCGGCCGGCCCGCCCGGGGCCCCGCCGCCGACGCCGAAGGGGCGGCACCTCTCCGCATCGGCCTTGGCGATCCTCCTGATGCTCGCCGCGGGGGCGCTCGTTGCGGTGACGTCTCTGTTGGCGAAGGCCCTCGGCGGCAGCCCGGGCGTGGAAGGCGCGTCATCCGGGCTCAGCCCGTTCCAGGTGAGCGCCGGGCGCTTCGTCTTCGCGCTGCTGACGCTGGGGATCGTCTTTGCGGTGGCCCCGCCGCTGCGGCCAACCCTAAAGGGGGCCCGGTGGCGGTGGCACCTGATGCGGTCGGTCTGCGGGTGGCTGGGCGTGACGAGCATGTTCGCGGCGGTCGCGCAAATGCCCGTGGCAGAGGCAACGGCCATCAGTTTTCTCAGCCCGCTCGTGGCCATGGCCCTGGCCGTGGGCATGCTGGGCGAGCGCATCGGGCTGCGAAAGGTGCTGGCCGCGGGCTGTGCCGTTGCCGGAGCCGTACTGATCCTGCGCCCGGGATCCGAGGCCTTCCAGATCGCGGGGCTCTTTGCCTTGGCCGCCGCATTGTTCATGGGGTTGGAGACGATCTTCATTAAACGTCTCAGCGATACCGAGCCGACGCTTCGCGTTCTGCTGATCAACAACCTGATCGGGGCGACGCTTTCGGCCGGTGTGGCCGCGCTCGTCTGGACGGCGCCGACGCCTGTTCAATGGGCCCTGCTCGTTGCCATCGGCGTCGTGATGGTTTCGGCGCAGGTGATGTTCATCCAGTCGATGAAGCGCGGCGACGCGAGTTTCGTCGCCCCGGCGTTCTACTCGGTGCTGCTCTTCGCATCGCTCTACGATTACGCGATCTATGGTGTGGTGCCGAATCTCACCGGCACCCTTGGCGGTCTGCTGATCCTTGCCGGGGCGCTCATCCTCGCGGCGCAGCGTACTCCGCGCTGACGGCTTTGGCGCGCGCTGTCCCCGTCCGTGCTAGGCGCGGTGGGCGCCTGCGGCCAGGGTCGAGACATAGGCGAGGATCTCCTCCACCGGTTTGCCTTGCGCGATCAGGCTGACGATGGCCGAACCGACGACCGTGCCATCGGCAATGCCGGCAATCGCCTCGGCAGCATCCGGCGTCTTGATCCCGAAGCCCACGACGACCGGAAGATCAGTGGCCCGTTTGATCCGGGCGACCTCGGGGGCCACGACATCCGCCTGCGCCTCGGCTGCGCCGGTGATCCCGGTAATGGACACGTAGTAGACAAAGCCCGAGGTGTTCTGCAGCACTGTCGGCAGGCGCGCGTCATCAGTGGTCGGCGTGGCCAGGCGGATGAAGTTGAGGCCCGCGGCCTGTGCCGGGATGCAAAGCTCCGCGTCTTCCTCCGGCGGCAGGTCGACCACGATCAGCCCGTCGATCCCGGCGGCGCGGGCATCTTCCAGAAACGCCGCCACGCCACGGTTATAGATGGGGTTGTAGTAGCCCATCATCACGATGGGCGTCGTATCGTCCGTCTCGCGCAGGGCGCGCGCCATGGCGAGGGTCTTCTCCAGCGTTTGCCCGGCCTCCAGGGCGCGCTGCCCGGCCAGTTGGATGGTCGGGCCATCGGCCATCGGGTCTGTGAAGGGCATCCCGAGTTCGATCACGTCGACGCCCGCGCCGGGCAGCCCCTTCACGATCTCCAGCGAGGTGTCGTAGTCCGGGTCGCCCGCCATGATGTAGGCCACGAATGCTTTACGCCCCTCGTCGCGGAGCCGGGCGAACGTGGTGTCGATGCGGGTCATGGCTGCCTCCTCGTTGCAGCCGTCCCTTTGTCGCAACATGGCCCGACTTTCAATGCCTCAAGCGGCGGGAGGGCCGCCCCGACGCCCCGCAGCATCGCGGCGGCGGCACACATCCTTGCGGATCCGACGGAGCGGCGATGCCCGTTCTGAGCGCCATCGGCCTACCGTTGGGCCGTCTCAGACCCTATGTGAAGGATATGAACTACGTGCTTGCCCTCCTTCTTCCGCCGCTCTCGATCCTGCTGACCGGGCGCTGGGTTCTCTCGATCGTGGTGCTGGTGATCTGGATCCCGGCGATCCTGGTTTCGGGCGGTCTGACCCATCCCGTCTTCGTCGTTCTGGCCTGGATCCTGATCTTTCAG
>JBCDGG010000188.1:0-8268 GCA_038757905.1 Pseudomonadota bacterium
AGCTTGATCCGCTCGGCCAGCGCGCCCGAAACGATCGAGGCGGTCGCCGCACAGAACATCAGCTGGAAGAAGAAGTCGGACCCGGTGGAAGCGTATTCCGCATCGTCGGCACCCGCGAGGTCGACGCCGACGGCCTCAAGCACGCCCCAGGCCGGGAACAGCGCCGAGAAGTAGCCTTCGATCGCCCAATCGCCCAGCGGGTACATCAGGTTGTAGCCGATCAGCCAGTAGAAGATCGTGGCCAGCGAGAACAGGCCGATATTCTTGGTCATCTGCATGGTGACGTTCTTGGAGCGCACCAGCCCGCCTTCGAGCATCGCAAAGCCCGCGGCCATGAAGAAGACGAGGAAGCCGCCGATCAGAAAGAGCAGCGAGTTGAGGATCCAGACCACATCGGCAGACACTGCCGGTGCGGCCTCGGCGTCCTGAGCCATCCCGACGGCCGGCAGCACGAGGGCTGCGGCGAGGATGGGAAGGAAGGATTTGATTTTCATATCTATGTGTTCCCCTTGTCTCTTACTGTACCGTCACAGCGCGTCTTGATCGGTTTCGCCGGTCCGCACGCGGACGGCCTGCGCGAGGTCGAGGACGAAGATCTTTCCGTCGCCGATCTTGTCGGTCTTCGCGGTTGTCTGGATTGTCTCGACAACCTGGTCGGCCATTCCGGCGGACACCGCGATCTCGAGCTTCACCTTCGGCACAAAGTTCACGGCATATTCCGCGCCGCGATAGATCTCGGTGTGGCCGGATTGCGAGCCGAACCCCTTGATCTCCGTCACCATCATGCCGCGCACGCCGATGGCGGTGAGCGCCTCGCGCACCTCCTCCAGCTTGAACGGCTTGATTGCTGCAATGATCAGTTTCACGTGCGTCCCCTTCTCTGGGCCGAGCGCACCCGGCCGGTTCACGAGCGGAACAGGCCGCGAAATGCCGCGCCCCTTCAAGAAAGTGAGAGGCCCGCGGAACGGGCGTTGCAGGCTAATTTGCACAATTTTTGCACATAACGGCTGTATAGATTAAAAAATGGGCAGAACGGGAAGGCGTTCTGGGGCGGTCCACCCTCCCCAAAGCTCATGCGGCCAGCTATCAAGTGCGAAAAAGCGCAAGTTGCGAGTCAGAGGCAGGACGAGGAGAGCCCATGGCGTCCTCCGGTGGAAAGCGGCCGACGTTGCGGGCCGACAAACGTTATACCAAGCCCGGGTCGCGGGCGAAGTCGACGGGAACGTCGAAGGCGAAAGCGGCACCGGCCAAGGCCAAGAGGGCGCGATCCAAGCCGCGCAAGGTGGCGCGCCGCCGGTCCGGTCCGCTGGGATGGATCGCATCGGCCTTCCGTTTTGTGCTGAGGCTGCTCGTCGGGCTGACAGTGCGGGTGTCGGTGATCGCCGTCCTGCTCGTCGCCGCCGGGGTGCTCTACTTCTATGCGCAGCTCCCGTCGATCGACGTGGTGACCGATGGGCGCGCGCGCGGCTCCGTCACGCTGACCGACCGCGACGGCGAGGTCTTCGCATGGCGCGGCGAGCAGTTCGACAGGATCGCGTCGGTCGATCAGGTGTCGCCGCATCTGAAGAATGCGGTGATCGCCACCGAAGACCGGCGGTTCTACTGGCATTTCGGGATCAGCCCGCGCGGCATCGCCTCGGCCGTGCGCATCAATCTGAGCGAGGGGCGCGGGCCGCTGTCCGGCCATGGCGGATCGACGCTGACCCAGCAGACGGCCAAGCTGTTGTGCCTGGGTGTGCCCTACGATCCGGGCGCGTGGCAGAGCGAAGCGGCATACGAGGCCGATTGCCGGCGCACCACGATCTGGCGAAAGGTGAAGGAAGCGCTCTACGCGATGGCGATGGAGCTGCGCTACTCCAAGGACGAGATCCTGACGATCTACTTCAACCGGGCCTATCTGGGGGCGTCTGCACGCGGGTTCGAAGCGGCGTCGCAGCGCTATTTCTCGATCCCGGCCATCAAGCTCGATCCGCCGCAATCGGCCATGCTCGCGGGCTTGCTCGTCGCGCCCTCGCGGTTCGCGCCGACCAACGATCTGGAGCGGTCGCAGCGCCGCGCGGCGACGGTCCTGCGGCTGATGCACGATCAGGGCTATCTGACCGACGCCGCCTATGCCGAGGCGCAGGCCGGTCCGGCCACGCTGTCCGATGCCGCGGACCAGTCGACCGGCGGCTACTTCGCCGATTGGGTGGTCGGCACGATCCCCAGTTTCCTCCTGGTCGAGGCGCAGGAGGACCTCGTGCTGCGCTCCACGCTCGACCAGGACATTCAGCTTGCCGCGGAAGAAGCGATGAAGCTCGTCTTCTCGGAACGGGTGCGGGAAGGGTCTGCCGCCCAGGCGGCGATCGTGGTGATGTCGGCCGACGGGGCGGTGCGCGCGATGGTCGGCGGTCGCGAGACCAGCGTGTCAGGCGCCTTCAACCGGGCGGTGCAGGCCAAGCGCCAGACCGGCTCGTCATTCAAGCCGTTCATCTACGCGGCGGCGATGGATCTCGGCTACGGCCCGAACGACACCGTGGTGGACGAGCCCTATTGCATCGACGTGCCGGGATCCGGGCAATACTGCCCGAAGAATTACAGCCGCGACTTTGCGGGCCGCGTCACGCTGACCAAGGCGCTGGCCGACAGTTTGAACATCCCCGCGGTCAAGATCTCGGAGTTCGTGGGCCGCGACTCCGTCCAGCAGGTGGCCGAGACGTTCGGCATCGAATCGAGTCTGGCTGATGGCCCGGCCTTGGCGCTTGGCGTGAGCGAGTCCACCCTGCTGGAGATGACCGGCGCCTATGCCGGGTTCCTCAATGGCGGCCGCGCGGTGTTGCCCTACGGGATGACACAGGTGTCGCTGCGCGGCGAAAGCGATGCCCTGGTCGATCAGGAAGGCGGGTTCGGCCGGCGCGTGATCTCGGAACCGGCGGCGCGCAGCCTCGTCTATATGATGTCGCGCGTCGTCGAGGAGGGTACCGGCGCGCGCGCGCGGCTGGGCGAGCGGCCCGCCGCGGGCAAGACGGGCACCACCCAGGCCGCCCGCGACGCCTGGTTTCTGGGTTTCACGGCGGATTATGTGACCGGCGTGTGGATGGGGTACGACGACAACACCCCGCTGACGGGCGTCACCGGAGGGGGGCTTCCGGCCGAGATCTGGCGCGAAACGATGCTGCGGATCCACGAGGGGCTGGAGGTTCGGCCCCTTCCCATGGACGTCCCGCAACCGGCGCGGCCCTTTGCGCAGAACCGCGGAAACGAAGCCCAGCAGGCCCGGCGTCCGTCGTCTTCGGGGGCGCGGCCGCAACAGCCCCGCGGCCTGCTCGGCGTGCTGGAGAGCCTGTTCGGCAACTAGGGACTGTTCCACGCGGCGCTTGCACGCGCGGCCGAAGCGGGCCGCGTCAGTTTCGGCCGGCGGTCTGGTTTTCGACGGCCGAGCCCGGGCGCGCCCGGGGCCGCACCGGCGGCTTCGGGCACGCCTCGTACTCGAACGCGTATCCGTCCCATACCAGAATGAGCCCGCCGGACGCGGCCCGCATCAGCAGGGCGCGCTCTTCCCAGCCGGTGCCCTCGCCGATGCAGATCATGTCGAAGAGCGAGGCGTTCATGTCGCGCACGTCGAGCGGGTTCGTCATGCGGCACCGGCTCTCGGCGCCGTAGAGCATGCCGTCTTCGATCCGCAGGATGCCGGCATCGTCGACGGCGCTGCACTGCGCCGTCTCGGTCAGTTTGTAGCGCCCGTCGAGGGCGGTGGCGGCGGTGGGCAGGACGCTGGCGATCAGAACAAGGCAGAGGCGGTGCGTGGGGCTGGTCATGGGCTGGCGTGTGGTTCTGTTTTAATGTCGGCGGGCACATGGCTTAGCCCAAGTATGCGACGGGATCGCGGTGGGGGAAAGGCAGCCGCGTGGCAGCCGCGTTCGCTGCCTTTCCAAGGCGGACGCGCGCGGGTAGCGTGCGCGCAATTCCAAACGAGGAGCGACACCATGCCCGGACCGATTGAAACCCGCCTTGCGGAGCTGGGCGTCAGCCTGCCCGACGCGCCCGCACCCGCGGCGAACTATGTGCCCTACGTCGTGGCGGGCGATCTTGTCTACGTTTCGGGACAGGTCAGCATGGCCGATGGGGCGCTGATCACCGGCAAGCTCGGAGACACGATGGAGGTTGCCGATGGCGCAGCAGCGGCCAAATCCTGCGCGCTGGCCCTGCTGGCCCAGCTTCGCGCCGCGTGCGGCGGCGATATCGAACGGCTCGTGCAGGTGGTGAAACTGGTGGGCTTCGTGAACTCGACAGCGGACTTTGGCGACCAGCCAAAGGTGATCAACGGCGCATCGGACTTTCTGGTGGAGGCGTTGGGCGACCGCGGGCGGCACGCCCGGTCCGCGGTTTCGGCCGCGTCCCTGCCCTTCGGCGTGGCGGTCGAGATCGAGGGCATCTTTCAGATCCGATGAACGTGCCGCCTCTCCCGGCGCCGCTGATGGAGCGTCCGATCGCGCATCGCGCGCTGCACGGCCCCGGCGCCCCTGAGAACTCGCGCGCCGCGGTCGCCGCGGCGATCGAGGCGGGCTACGGGATCGAGCTTGATCTGCAGCTGTCCTCCAACGGGGTGCCCGTCGTGTTCCACGATGCGCTGCTGTCGCGGATGACATCGGCCGACGGCGCGGTGCGCGCCCGCACGGACACGGAGCTTGGCGAGATCAAGCTGGCGGGGGGCGATGAGGGGATCCCGACCTTTGCGGAGATCCTGCAGCAGGTCGGCGGGCAGGTGCCGCTTCTGGTGGAACTCAAGGATCAGAGCGGAAACCTCGGGGAAAGCGATGGCAGGTTCGAAGCGGCCGTGGCCGAAGCCGGCGCCGCCTATGCCGGAGACCTGGCCTACATGTCGTTCAACCCCTCTCTTGCGGCCGGTATGGCCCGGGCAGCGCCGGAGCGTCCGCGCGGGCTGGTCACGGAGGATTTCGTGGCCGGCACCTGGCCCCTGGTCACGCCGGAGCGGCGCGCGGTTCTGAACCAGATCGGGGCGTTGGAGGAGGTCAGCGCGGCGTTCGTCAGCCATGATTGGCGGTCGCTCGATATGCCGCGGATCGCCGAGCTTGCGGCGCAGGGTCTTCCGATCCTGTGCTGGACGGTCAAATCGCCGGCGGACGAGGCGGTTGCCCGGCGCCGTGCGCGGAACATCACGTTCGAGGGGTATCGTCCGGCTCTCACGCCTTGACGCCTGCGGGGCGGGGGCCACCTTGGGAAGAGTTCATCCATCAGGCAAGAGGCGGGGCGCGGGATGACGGCGCAGGCTGAAGCGGAGCGCAGCGTCGAGGTGCGGGTTCACCGCGCGTTGTCGGAGATCGACGCGCGCGACTGGGACAGTTGCGCCTGCCCCGAAACCGCGGATGGCGGGCGCCCGCTCGATCCGTTCACCACCCACCGGTTCCTCTCCGCGCTCGAGGCGTCGGGCTCCGTGGGAACGGGGACGGGGTGGCAGCCGATGTATCTGACCGCGCTTGTCGATGGCGAGATGATCGGCGCGGCGCCGATGTACGCCAAATCTCACAGCCAGGGCGAGTACATCTTCGACCATTCCTGGGCCCATGCCTACGAACGCGCAGGCGGGCGCTACTATCCCAAGTTTCAGATCGCGGTGCCCTTCACGCCCGCCACCGGGCGGCGCTTCCTGACCAAGCCGGGCTGGGAGGTGGCGGGCGCGGCCGCGCTGCTGCAGGGGGCCGTGCAGCTGGCTGACAACAACCGCGTGGACACGCTTCACGCCACGTTCTGTGCACCGGAGGAGGTGGAGAACGGAAAGGAGCTTGGCCTCCTGCACCGCCGCACCCAGCAGTTCCACTGGGAGAATCGCGGCTATGCCGGGTTCGATGCGTTTCTGGCCGATCTGTCGTCGCGCAAGCGCAAGAACATCCGCAAGGAACGCCAGCGGGCGCAGGAGTTCGGCGGCGAGATCGTTCCGCTGACGGGGGACGCGCTGGAGCCGTGCCATTGGGAGGATTTCTGGCGCTTCTATCAGGATACCGGCGCCCGCAAATGGGGCACGCCCTACCTCACGCGCAAGTTCTTCGACATCGCGCAGGAGACCTTGCGCGCCGATATGCTGCTGGTTCTGGCGGTGCGGGGCGGCCGCTCCGTGGCCGGGGCGCTGAACTTCGTCGGACGCGAGGCGCTCTTCGGCCGGTATTGGGGCTGTGTCGAGGATCATCCCTGCCTGCATTTCGAGCTCTGCTACTATCAGGCGATCGATTTCGCCATCGCGCAGGGCCTGAAGACTGTCGAGGCGGGGGCGCAGGGCGAACACAAGCTGGCGCGCGGCTACTTGCCGGTCGACACGCATTCCCTGCATTGGATCGGCGACCCCGGCTTTCGGACGGCCATCGAGCAATACTTGCAATCAGAGGCGCGGGCGGTGGATCAGGAAAAAGAGATCCTGACGTCGTACGGGCCGTTCAAACGCGGCGGGGAGGATCACGACTGATGCCCGGAAAACTGGAAGATCGTGCGGTGCTGGGCCCATTGCTGGGCGCCGGTTGGGCCGAGGTGGAGGGCCGCGATGCGATCGCGAAGACCTATCGCTTCAAGGATTTCAACGAGGCGTTCGGCTGGATGAGCCGCGTCGCGCTGGTGGCCGAGAAGATGGATCACCACCCGGAATGGTCGAACGTCTATCGCACCGTCGAGGTTACGCTGACCACGCATGACGCCGGGGGCCTGTCCGACCTCGACGTGACGCTGGCCACGAAGATGGACGCGATGGCCGGATAGCCGCGCGGCTCCGCGCCCGGTTTCCGGCGCGCTGCGCGCCGGGGCCGGCTGCCACCGCACTACGCAACCGTACCGCGACGGCCCGGGACGTTCGGGTAGCGGGCATCCGTGCAAGGGCGTGTCAGCCTGCGATGTGCGAGGCCGGACTAGCAGACGCGGAAGTCGCGCAACAAGGCTTCGTGCGTGACGTTCATCTCGCAGGCCAACTTGTCTCTCCGCCCTATGCGCGACTGGGCCAAGGCGGTGCTGCCCGACGCGAGTACCGGAACGTGCATGGGCGGCTGATCAACGGGACCCCGCGGATGAGTGCGGCCACGCCGGGTGTCACGGCCAACCCTGCGTTCGCCTCAGAAGTCGAGGGCGCGCGTGTCTAAGGTGATGCCGGGCGCCGGGAACGCCCGCCCGTCGCGGAGAGGCGCGCACGATACGAGGCGCGCGCTCTCCTGCCCGTCCTGACAGGATCCGGGGTCAGAGTTTTTCAAGCAGTGCCTCGCCGGTCGACATTTCGCACACGCCCGGCTCGTCGATATTGGCGTGGGCGATCACGCCGTCCTTCAAAACCAAAGCGTAGCGGTTCGACCGGTTATAGAGGCCCACCGGCGGCGCGCTGAAGGACATTCCGACAGCCTCGGTAAAGGCGCCATTGGCGTCGCACATCATCGTAATGCCGGCCTCATCGGCGCCCGTGGCCCTGCCCCAGGCCGACATGGCGAACGGATCGTTGACCGACAGACAGACGATCTCGTCGACCCCCTTTTCGCGGAAGGCGTCTGCGGTTCGGGTGAAGCTCGGCATATGCGCGGTCGAGCAGGTGCCGGTGAACGCGCCCGGCAGCGCAAAGAGCACAACGGTCTTTCCCGCGATCCTTTCGGAGAGCGACACGGTCGTCGGACCGTCGGGCCCCATGGTCAGCAGATCGGCATCTGGCAGGGGCTGTCCCACGTCGAGCGGCATATGAGTGTCCTTCGTTGATTGCGTCTGACTGGAAGGCATGTAGGGTCCGCTCCGGCAGCGAAAAGGCGTGGAGGGCGCAATGTCATCAACCATTGTCATCGGCGCCGGCCAGGCCGCGAACGCCTTCATCGCCAAGCTCCGCGCGCTGGGCGATCAGAGGCCGATCACCCTGATCGGCGAGGAGCCCGTGCCGCCCTACCAGCGCCCGCCTTTGTCCAAGGCGTATTTGAAGGGCGACATGGCGCTGGAGCGCCTCTATCTGCGGCCGGAGGCATGGTATGCCGAACAGGGCGTGATCCTGCGCCTCGGTGCCCGGGCCGAGGCCGTGGACACCGGCGCCCGCACGGTCCGGGTGGGCGATGCCACCCTGCCCTACGACGATCTGATCCTGACGACAGGATCGGTGCCGCGGCGGCTTCCCGTCACCATTGGCGGCGATCTTGCGGGCGTCCATGTCGTGCGGTCGCTTGCCGATGTGGATGCGATGGCCCCGGAGATGCAGCCCGGGCGGCACGTGCTGGTGGTCGGCGGAGGTTACATCGGCCTCGAAGCCGCGGCGGTGGCCGCCAC
>JBCDGG010000189.1:0-8239 GCA_038757905.1 Pseudomonadota bacterium
AGGTGTTGGCCGGACGCGCATAGATGTCGGCGGGCGTGCCCATCTGCTGGATGCGGGCGTCGTTCAGGATGACGATCCGGTCCGCCAGCGTCATCGCCTCGACCTGATCGTGGGTGACGTAGATTGTCGTCGTGCCAAGCTCCCGCTGCAGATGTTTCAGTTCCGCACGCATCACCGTGCGCAGCTTGGCGTCGAGGTTGGACAGCGGCTCGTCCATCAAGAACAGTTTGGGGGTGCGCACGATGGCGCGCGCGAGCGCCACGCGCTGACGCTGGCCGCCGGACAGCTCGCCCGGGCGGCGCGCCAGCAGATGCCCCATTTCGACCTTGGCCGCAGCCGCTTCCACCCGGCGCTGCCGCTCGGATCTGGAAATGCGTGCGATCTTGAGGGGGTAGCCGATGTTCTCGCCCACGGTCATATGCGGGTAGAGCGCGTAATTCTGGAACACCATGGCCAGATCACGGTCGCGCGCGGGGATGTCGTTCACGCGTCGGCCGTCGATCAGTATGTCGCCATCCGTCGGCTCTTCGAGCCCGGCGACGAGGCGCATGGTGGTGGACTTGCCGCATCCCGACGGCCCGAGCAGCACCAGAAACTCGCCATCCTCGATGGCGAGGTCGAGCCCCTCCAGAGCGGTGAAGCCGCCGAACCGCTTGACGAGGTTCTTCAACTCGATCGTCGCCATTGGCTTAGGACTCCCCTCTCAGAAAGGCGCCGTCGAACGGCAGATCGCAGGTGTCGCCGGAGATATCGGTGAGGCGCAGGTGATCCGCCGCCGCCAGGATCTCGGCCACGGCCGTCCAGCCGGGAGGGCGGGGAATGGCGCCCGTCACGTGGGCGATGCGGTGCGTGTGCCCTTGCGCCAGCGGCAGATGCGTCGGCACGCCTGTGCGCGCGATGGGATTGTCGCCGAGCGCGGCTGCGTGGCCGAGCGCCCCGGCGGCGATTCCGTCTTCGACCCCCAGTACGCCCGTGTGACGGCCGGACCACGGCGGATAGTCGCGCCCGGCGTTGGAGTGCCAGAGCATGGTGACCGAAAGGACCGCCGGATCCTTCAGGAAGAAGACGATATCGTCCTCTGCGGCGCGCAAGATCGCTGTCCAGCCGAGGTCACGGCCCTCGGCCTCGACCAGCGTGACGAAATCCTCCGTCCCGGTTCCGATGGGCAGATGGCCGAGATCCAGCGTACCACCCTCGGCAGCGGGGAACTGCGCGAGATCGGCGCTCTCGGCCGGGCAGAGCAGCCGGTTGCGGCCCGGCTCCAGGGGTGGGGCCGTCGTCAGCGCCACACGCTTGGGCGAGACGGTCATCCGGCCGCCTGCGGCCATGTGAACCATGGGATGATGGGCGAGGGTCAGCCCCCCCTGCCCGCCTGACACTTCGTGCACCTGGTAGAGCAGCGGCGCCTCGGGGCTGAGGGCCAGCCGCTTGGACACACTCGCCCCCATCACCGAGCGATCCAGAACCAACGAAAGCGCGCCCTCGGAGGCGCCAAGCGTCCAGGCGCTGTTCGCCGGGTGGCCATGGGGCGGCGCCTCCTCCACGTCGGAGGCGCCGAAGGGTGCGCACAGGAAGTCGCCCGCCAACTGGCGTTCCACCGGGGGCAGATCTTCCGGCACCGGCTCGCCCCGCGCCACCCAGGGTGCCGTTGCCAGCGGCGAGATGCGGCGCCCGTCCCAGTCCAGCTCCAGCGCGCGCAAATTGCCCAGCGCCGGGTCCAGCACCAGACGGTTGCCGCCGGCCTCGAGCGTCAGCCATGGGGAGGATGCGGGGTGTGCGTCGGCCATCATTCCCCCTTGATGGCGAGCCCGCCATCCACGCGCAGGACCTCTCCGGTGATGAAACTCGCCCGGTCGGAGGCCAGAAAGACCACCGTCTCGGCGATCTCGCCGGGATAGCCGAACCTGCCGATCGGATGCGCCCGGTTCCATGTCTGCTTCAGCGCGGCGCCGCCATCCGGCAAATCCGCGAAGATCTTCTCGTTCATCGGGGTCAGGATCGTCCCGGGTGCGACGGCATTCACGCGAATGCCGGCCGGGGCGAGATCGAGCGCCGTCTGCACCGTCAGTGCGTTCACGGCGCCCTTGGCGGCGGCATAGGCGGGCCAGCCGGCAAAGGCCCGCAGTCCCTGAACCGACGACAGGTTCACCACCGCCCCGCCCCCGCGTTTGCGCATCTCCGGCACGCAGACCCGCATGGCGCGCCAATAGCCGTTGAGGTTCGTGTCGATCACCGTGGTCCAGCGTTCTTCGTCGATCTCGTCGACGACGCCGTCGAGTGCCCGGGCCGCATTGTTGACCAGTATGTCGATGCCGCCGAACCGGGCGAGCGCGGCCTCGGCCAGCGCCTCCATCTCGGCCATGGCGCGCACATCGGTCGCCACGAACGCCGCGCGCGGCCCGAGCCGCTCGGCCGCGGCGGCTCCGGCGTCTTGGTCGATATCGGCAAGCACGACAGACGCGCCGCCCGCGTGCAGCGCCACGGCGCAGGCCAGCCCGATGCCCTGCGCCCCCCCGGTCACGATCGCTACCTTGCCCTCGAACTCCATGGCTCACTCCCCCCGGAACTGCGGATCGCGCTTTTCCAGGAAGGCGTCGATCCCCTCCTGTCCGTCGGCGGTGGAGTAGAGGCGAAACAGAACCTCCTGCTCATAGCTTTTTGCCGTTTCGGCCGGAGCATCGAAACCTTCGCGCAGAAGCCGCTTCATTTCGGCCTGGGCGAGTGGTGCGATCTTCAGGCAGGCCCGCGCCCGCGTCAGCACCGCCGCGTCCAGATCCTCGTCGACCTCGGCGGCGATCCCAAGCTGATGGGCCCGCTCCCCCGACATCCGCCAGCCCGCCAGCATCAGATCGCTGCTGGCATACTTCCCAACCGCCCGCACCAGGCGCTGGGTGCCGCCACCGCCGGGCGAGAGCCCCAGACGCCCCTCGGGCAAGCCGAGCTGCGCCGCCGGTGTCACCAGAAGGATGTCGCAGCACAGCGCGATCTCGAACCCGCCACCAAGGGCGAAGCCGTCGATGGCGCAGATCACCGGCTTGGGCAGGCGTTCGAGCTTGTCGAACACCCGGCGCGAGTTCATCTGGTAGGCGACGAAAGCCGCGCGCTTGTCCCCCTGATACTCGGCGATGTCGGCTCCGGCGACGAAGGCCCGCCCGCCCGCGCCCCGCAGCACGAGAACCCGCACCGACGCGTCGCCCGCCGCGGCATCGAGCGCGTCGTCGAACGCGGCCATCAGCGGTGTGGAGAGGGCATTGAGCTTGTCGGGGCGGTTGAACAGCAGCTGCCGCACACCGGGCATCAGCTCGGAAATCTCGATCAGCGCCATCATGCGCCTCCTGTCTTGTCTTGGGCGGGCCATGGCGCCGCGAAGCGGGGGCGCCGCGCGCCCTGCAGAGCGTCCGAGGCCGGGCAGAGTGCGCGCGTCATCCCTTCACCGCCCCGGCCGTCAGTCCGGCCACGAAATACCTCTGCAGAAAGAAGAACACCGCGATCACCGGAAGCGAGACCATCACCGACGAGGCCATGAGCTCGCCATAGCGGATGCCGTATTGCCCGATGAAATCATTGAGCCCGACCGGCAGCGTGCGCATGTCCTTGGTCGAGGTGAAGGACAGCGCGAACAGAAACTCCTGCCATGTCACGATGAGCACGTAGACCGCGGTCGCGATGATCCCGGGGCGGGCCAGGGGCACGACGATCTCGCGGAAGATTCGGAACGGGCCGGCCCCGTCGATCGCGGCGGCCTCTTCGAGCGAGATCGGCAGCTTGAGCAGAAACCCGCGCAGCATCCAGATCGCCACCGGCAGGGTGACCGAGACATAGGCGATGATCAGCGAGGCATAGGTGTTGAGCAGATCCGCCCCCCGCATCATCCGGTAGATCGGGATGATGATCGCCGAATGCGGGATCATCTGGCCGACCACGACGAGCGCCATCAACCCCGTGATCAGGAAGAGCTGGGCGCGCGAAAACGTGTAGGCCGCCAGCAGGCCGAGGCTGGTGGTCAGAAACACAGATGCGCCCGACACGATGAGCGAATTGAGGAAGTAGGAGCGAAACTCCGGCCGGAACGCGGTGACGTAGTTTTCCAGCGTCGGCGCCTCGGGCCAGAGGCGCGCGGGGATGGCGAAGGGCTCCGTCGCCGGTTTGAGCGAGACCGATACCATCCAGAAGAACGGCAGCAGCACGAAGGCGGCCAGGGCGATCTGCGCCACGATCAGCGCGGCCCGGGTGCTGGCGGTGTGTTTCATGCCGTGCGCCTCCGCTCCGCCCCGACGCGCGTAGCGATCACGTAGAGCGCGACGAGCGCCGCGATCACGAGGATGGAGAAGACGCCATAGGTCGCAGCCTCGCCGAACCGGAACTGGCCGAACCCCGTTTCGAAGATCTGGGTGGGAAAGATATGGGTGGCGTTCTGCGGCCCGCCACGCGTCATCACCCACACGATGTCGAAATAGTTAAAGGTCAGGATCAGCGTCAGCACGACGTTGACGACAATGACATGGCGGATCGCCGGAAGCGTCACATCGACAAGGCGCCGCCACGGCCCGGCCCCGTCGATCGTGGCCGCTTCGAGCTGCGACTTATCCACGGTTTGCAAGGCGGCGAGGTAGATCAGCATGGAGAACGGAAACCCCTTCCAGACCGCCACGAAGATCACCGCCGCCATCGCCGTTTCGGGCGAGGCAAGCCAGGCGGCGTTGTCCGCGGCGAGCCCGGTACGCAGCATCAGCGAATTGATCAGGCCGAGCTGCGGGTCATACATGAACCGCCAGAGGATGGCGGTGACGACGCCGGGGAGAACGAACGGAAGCAGCACGAGCGCCCGCATCAGCCCCTGCGCGGGCAGCCCCTGATTGAGCAAGAGCGCCACGAAGAACCCCAGCACGTTCTGCAGGACGACGACGCCCAGCGTCCAGACGATCGAGTTGCGCAGGATCTCGGGAAAATCCCGCCCGGACAGCACCTTCTCGTAGATATCCCAGCCCACGAATCGGGGATCCGGGTTGATGAAGGACGTGTCGTGAAAGCTCTCCCACACCGTGCCCACGAGGGGCCAATAGAGGAACGCCCCCATCAGCCCCAGCGTTGGCGCAAGAAAGAGCCAGAGTATCCAGCGGTCGCGTGCGAGCATGCCAGCCTCGACAGGGCCGGAGCGCACGCGTGGGTGCGCTCCGGCTGGGAGGATCAGTTCAGCGCGTCGATGTCGGCGCAGGCGGCATCGGCCGCCTCCTGCACATCCGCCCCGTTGAAGACATCCTGATAGAGCGTCATCTGAATGTCGGCCACTTCAAGATACCGCGCCGAGAGCGGCCGCGGCTTGGCATTGTTGAGATGCGCCATGATCGCATCCGGCCCCTCGCGGTTCTCGCTCAGAAACGCGTCAGCGGCCGCGAGATTGGCGGGGATCAGGTCGACGACATCGCCGTTCACGTCTTCGCGCACCATGAACTCGATGAACTTCCACGCCGCATCCTGATGCTCCGAGCTTTCAAACACGGCCAGGTTCCAGCCGCCGAAGGTGCCCACGGCGGTGCCGCCTGCGCCGGCGGTCCCGTTCACGAAGCCCCAGTTGATGTCGGATGCCTGCAAGGTGGGCTGTTCCAGCGCGGGCCAGAACTCGATGGCGAGCGATCCGTTCAGGAAAAGCTCGCGCATATCCCCGGAGGAGGCATTGAGAATGCCCTCGGGTGCGAACTGGGCGAGATCCTGAAGGTAGTTCATCGCCTCGACCGCGGGGGCAGCATTCAGCGCGCACGCGCCGTCGGCGGCCAGCACTTCGCCGCCATTGGAGAATATGAAGGAGTTGACGACAACCACGGTATCCTCGCCGCGGTGCCCGAAGAGGCCCACGCCGAACTGGCCGTCGCCGGTCAGAGCTTCGGCCGCGCTGCGCAGCCCGTCAAAAGTGGTGAGGCTGTCGGGCGCGACGCCCGCCGCCTCAAGCAGATCGGCGTTGTAGAAGCTGAACTGCCAGACATCGACGTTGAACGGAATGCCGTAGAGGCCATCGCCGAACGCCGCGGAATCCCACGCGCCGGGAAAGAAGCCATCGCGCGAGATGCCCGAGCCTGCCGCACGGTCGGTCAGGTCGGCCACGGCACCGGCCTGAGCGAAGGCGCCGACCCAGATCTGATCGAGCGTCGCGATATCCGGTGCATTGCCACCCTGCACCGCCGTCAGCAGGCGCTGCTGATACTCCGGATAGGGAATGGTGGTGACTTCCACGGCGATATCGGGGTTTTCGGCCATGAAACGGTCCACCGCTTCCTGCTGGAACTGCGACAGGCCGCTCTCAGTCTGCTGATTGTCCCAGAATTGCAGGGTGATGTCCTGCGCAAGCGCCCCCTGGGCGCAGATCGCGGCGGCTGCGGTTGTGGCGAGCAGTCTTAGGTTCATTTGACGTTTCCTCCCTTGTTGGTGTGCGTCAGGCGTCCTGCGCCCTCGGCATGCGGGCGTTGCGCCCGTCCTCTGTCGCGTCCGCGATCAGAACCTCGACACCGGCCTCGCGCAGCGATTGGCGATCGGCCGGCAACGCGCCGTCATCGGTGACGACGGCGTCCACATCCTCGATCCGGGTGACGCGGTAGGTCGCATCGCCGCCGATGGCGGTGTGGTCGGCCAGGGCGACGCAGCGATGGGCTGCCCCCGCCAGGCGCGTCCCGGCCAAGGCCAGGCGTTCGTCGGTGGCGGACAGTCCGAACCGCGCGGTGATCCCGGCGGTCGAGAGATAGGCCACATCGCCCCGCATCCGCTCGAACAGCGCGCCGAGGCTGGGCCCCACGAGGCAGTTGCCATTGCGCTGATACTCCCCGGAGGTGAGCAGAACCCGGATGCCCGGTGCCCCTTCGAGCGCGGACAGCACGTCGAGCGCGTTCGTAACGACCGTCAGATCGGCAAGCGCCCCGGATGCGGCGCGCCGGGCGAGCGCCTCGGCCATGCCTTGCGTCGCGGCTCCCTCACCGAGGATAATCGTCTCGCCCGAGCGCACGAGCGCCGCCGCGCGCGCCCCGACGGACAGGCGCAGGCGCGCGATCTCGGCCTCGATCTCGGCATCCGGGGGGCTGACCACAAGGTCGAGGCCCGCCGCCCGCGCGCGCGCATCCATCGCCGGGATCATCGTGCGATACCAGTCATGCGCCGGGAAATGGGGCATGAACCCCACACGCCGGCGCCGGGTGACACGCCGTGGCGCGGCGCGGCCGATCAGTGCGGCCGCGGTCTCGGGGCGGAGCGTCCACCCCTCCGCCCCGGCGCTGTAATGGGTTGCGACCGTGCCGGGCGTCAGGATGGCATGGGGTGTCGGCGACAACTGGGGCGGAAAGCCGGTGGCAAGGCCCTCCGCCAGCGCATCGATGGCACGGGCGCCGACCACTTCGGGAAAGAAGGCGGCTACGCCCTGAAGCGGGCCGTCCTCTGCCAGACGCCCGATGAAATCGGCCCGTTCGCCGCCCGCCGCATAGACCTCGACATCGAGCCCGGCCCGCTCCGTCGCGTCGAGCCCGGCCTGCGCGGAGTGATCGTTGACCCCGAAGACGATATCGGGCGGCACCGCGCCCACCGCATCTTCGGCCACGCGGATCGCGGTGCGATAGTTGCCCTGCCCGTCCACCCGCACAATCCGGACGGGGCCCGGAGACGTCTCGCGCAACCCGGCGATGAAGCCGTCGGCACGGGCCTCGGTGTTGGGCAGCCGGGCATGGGCAATGATCAGCGCGCGCACGCCTTCGGGCCTCGCCCGCTCGCCCGCCAGCCGGCCCAGCTCCAACCCGGCGCGCGCATTGTCCGGCCCGAGATACGCGCCACCGTCTTGCGGCGCGGATTCGGCGATCAGCGGCAGGCCGCGCCGCGCGATCTGGCGCCGCAGCGCCTCTGCCCCGCGCCCGCCGATGGGTGGCAGGATAACCGCATCGAGACGGTCGAGCGCGCCCTGAAGCAGCCCGGCGCCACCGTCCGGCCGCGTGCGTCCGGCCGGATAGTTGAGCACGTTGGATCCCGGCAAGGTGGCCCCGCCATGCGTGCGCTCGAGCGCCCCGGCATCGGCGAGTTCGGCAATGTCGCGCCGCAGCGTCACGCGCGAGACCTCCGGCATCTCTGCAGCAAGGCCGGCGAGCTGCACCACGCCCTCGGCATGGAGGCGATCCAGAATTCGGCGATGGCGTTCGGGTTTGATCACAGAGGCTCTCCTGCGACAATTGATACCGGCAGAATGATCATCTATGCAACCTTATGACAGAAA